>JAFGQA010000024.1 GCA_016935885.1 Phycisphaerae bacterium
CACAAACAGAACGACTGTACGCTCTGCCGAGAATCCTTTCTCGGCACCGGCTTCAGGACCGAGAAGGGATTCTCGGTCCAGCAATCGCAGTCGCGTTTCCTGTGAAACGCGGTACTAGTACGGCGTTTCACGAGTAGAACGACTGTACGCTCTGCCGAGAATCCTCTCTCGGCACCGGCTCCAGGACCGAGAAGGGATTCTCGGTCCAGCAATCGTAGTCGCGTTTCCTGTGAAACGCGGTACTAGCTGGATGACGATCGGGGCGCAGCCGACGAAGGCCGTCCTTTCACCGACGTCCCGCCGGTGCCGCAGTGACTCGGACAGCCTGCCGTCTGGCGAACCTCTGGCTTGGCGTTTGGCGGACTTCCGGTTGGGTCGTGCCGATCGACGGATTACTATAGTCCCCATGGGTCTCATCCGCTACGCGAAGTACGCCACCAGCCACAAACCGCGCGAGGTCGTTTTGCTCAAGGGCTTGCCGTGCATCTGGGGCCGCTGTTCCTTCTGCGACTACATCGACGACAACACGACCGACGAGGCGTGGATTCAGCGCGTCGCCGAGGAGAACCTCGCCAAGGTCACCGGCGAATTCGGCCGTCTGCAGGTCATCAACAGCGGCTCGATCCAGGAGTTGCCCCGCGGCGTCCGGGAGCAGATCCGCGGCCTGTTGAAAGCCAAAGGCATCACCGAGTTCTGGGCCGAATCCTTCTGGGCGTACAGAGAGGACTTCGAGCGGACGCGGGCCTTCTTCGACACGGACGGTCACCGGGTTCACACTCGTCTGTTTCTCGGCGTCGAGACCTTCGACGACCCCTTGCGCAACGGCATCCTGAACAAGTCCATGCACTGGTCAGGCCTCGACGAGGTCGCGGCCGCCACCGACTCGATCTGCCTGATGATCGGCTTCAAAGGGCAGACCCGCGAGATCGTCCGGCGCGACGTTGATGTGCTGCTGGCGAAGTTCACACACGGCATCGTGAACGTGTTCACCGAGAACCGCCTCAGCCGAGGTCTGATGGACGAGGAGTTGAAGGCCTGGTTCCGCGAGGAATACGCCTGGCTGGCCGACGAGCCCAACGTTGACGTGCTCTGGAAGAACACGGATTTCGGCGTAGGATAAGCTCCAAGGTCTGCAACGGACAGTCTCCGACGAGCCGTGGTCCGCCCATCTTGGGTCTTGCGGCGCCCTTGAGACGGGGCCCAGATTCCCTCGCACCGATGTCCATGTACACACAGGAGTTGCCAGTCCGAATGCGGGCACACCCGGCGGAGAAGGACATCCAGACGGCTTCGCCTCGACGGTACCAGATCAGGCCTGTGAAACCATCTCGCGCCGAGAAGAAATCACAGGCCCCGTAAGGCGTCGGAGGGATAGGTGGCGTTGGGGCGGTGTCGTCACGATACGGTCGCAGCGAGGGGCCGTGACACATTCGGTGGCATTCGATTCTGGGGGAATCGGGCGGCTTGTCAGCCCCTGCGGTCTCTCCGGTGGGCGCATGGGGCAAGCACACTGGCAGGCAAGCTGCCAGTGGCACCGGGCCGTGTCGCCACGATACGGTCGTGGGATGGTTCTCGGTTGATGTTGTCGGCGCCGCTGGTGATAATGCATCCTCCAGGATGTGCGGAATGCGCGAACGAGGTTCCAACGAGATATCGACAGGGAGGCCAAGGATGAGCAAGGTCAGGATGCTATGGTTACTCAGCGGCGTGACGTTTGTGTGGGTCGCGGCGGGCGGCTGCATCGCGCAGGGTGAATACGACCGGGTGGACTTCGCCCGGCGCAAGGCCTTGGAGCGGGCCGACACCTTGGAACGTGACCTCGAGGATTGCCGGAATCAAACGGTGGCCATGGAAAGGGAACGCGGGAGTCTCCAACGCGAGTTGGATACGAAGACTGCGATGGCCGAGACGTTGCAGGCGGAAAACGAGCGTCTTGACGCCATGACCAGGCAACTTCAGGAGCAACTTGGCCTGGCCATGAAGGTGGGTGACATCCAGGTCGTGGAAGTCAAGCTCCCACCGGAGTTGGATCGGGCCTTGCAGGATTTCGCGGCTCAGTATCCCGAGGCCGTCGAGTACGACCCACAGCGCGGGGCGGTGCGATGGAAGAGCGATTTGACCTTTGCCCTCGGCAGTGACAAGGTACAAGACTCCGTACGCAACTCGCTGAAGTCCTTTGCGGACATCGTGAATTCTCCGGCGGCGGCCGCGTTTGAGGTCGTCGTCGTTGGACACACGGACGACGTGCGGATCACGCCGGCCACGGCTCAGAAGCACCCGACGAACTGGCACCTGTCCGTACACCGGGCCGTGGCGGTGATGTTCGCGCTGCATCAATACGGCGTGGACTTCAAGCGGATAGGGTGCATGGGCTACGGCGAGTACAGGCCCCGGAAGCCAAACCCACCGCACGGCGGGTGCGAGGCGAACCGGCGCGTCGAAATCTTCCTGGTTGCGAGTGGGGAACAACCCGCCGGCATGGATACCTCGCCCGGGGAGGCAAAGGAAGGCTCGACCGTTGCCAAGACCGAGTCCGATTAGCCCGCCGCACTCACCCCGGAGATCGCAGAGGAAAGTTTGCTTCGTACGGCGTCGGTCACGAGGCAGAGCCCCTCGTCGGACTCGTTCGGGTCAGACTTCAACCGGCTGCCCGCAAGCCGACCGATGCTGCGAGGCCTGACGGTGTCGTTGGTCGGGCCGGTGCCGATGTTGCGGTACTCGATCGGGCGGGTGGCACTGGCAGCTTGCCTGCCAGTGTCCATGCCCCGTGCGCCCACCGGAGAGACCGCACGGGCGGACAAGCCGCCCGGTGGCACCCAGAATCGAATGCCGCCGGAAGTGTCACGGACCCACGGTGACCGGCCAACGAGACGCGAGCTTGGCTGACAACGCACATCGTGATAGTGTTCTTGTGGAGGTCGCAGCCGATGTAGTTCATGGTTTCTCCTTGTGTGGAAACTGCTGGAGTTCATGCCGAAACCAACTGTTTACCACGGCCTCAAGGAACCGTGGACGCCACGACTCGACCTCCGCTTCATAGCTTCACACGAATCCGTCGATTCAAGTTTGACGGCGTAACAGCAACATCTGGCAAGGCCTGGGAATTCCGCAAAGGACCTGTACGGATTCCACACGGCGTGCGACCGCTTTGCCGGATGCCAGTACAAACAGTGGCCGGGAATACGAGGCGATCAAGGCTCCGCCGCCGGTGGGGACGTGATTGACCTGGGGCAGGTCCTTTCTGAGAATAGGCTGCGAAGGAACGAATCAGCGGATCGTCTTGCCCGCGAGGCCCCAGGAGCGGTCGTTGGCGTCCGGAAACGGACGGAACCTGCTTCGCAACCATGCGTCCAAATACGATGAAGGACCCGTCGGTGAACGCCCCGAGTGTCGCGATTCCTTTCGAGGACGCGGAGCTTGTGGAGCAGTGCCGACGTGGCGACAACGCCGCGTTCGGCCGGTTGGTGGTCAAGTATCAAGACCGTGTGTTCAACACGTGCTGGCGGATGTGCGGCAACCGGGCCGACGCCGAGGATCTGACGCAGGAGGCCTTCGTCAGGGCGTTGCAGTCGATCGATCGGTTTGGCGGTCGGTCGAAGTTCTATACGTGGGTGTTCCGCATTGCGGTGAATCTTGTGATCAGCGCCCGACGGATGAACAGACGCACAACGACATACTCGCTCGACGCATCATACGACGCGGCGAGGCATGGGGAATCGCACCCGGCCGGCCCGCAGTTAGCAGCGGGCGACGAGTCGCCCGATCAGCACGCGTCGACCCGGGAACATCAGGCGCTCGTGCTCGATGCCTTGGAGAGCCTGGACGAGGAGCAGCGCGCGGTTGTGATCCTGCGGGACTTGGAGTCGTTCGCGTATGATGAGATCGCCGAGATACTGGAGGTGCCACCGGGGACGGTGAAGTCGCGCCTGCATCGGGCTCGGCTGGCGTTGCGGCAGACATTGTCACCGATCCTGGCGAGCAGTTCTGCAGCCCGGCCATAGCAGCCCGTGGTAAAAGGGAAAACAGCGGTTCGGAAACGTCGTTCCTGACCGTGAAAACCACCGGCTTTGGCGCCGGTGCCACAGTTTTGCCACGGGCTGATAGCGGAGCGGTGGAGAGCCATGGCGGACAAGAATGGACAATACGAGCAATTGACGGCCTACCTTGACGACGAGCTGTCGGAAGCGGAGCGGGCCGAGGTGGAGCGTCTGCTGGCCGAGGACGAGGGGGCACGAGTCCTGTTGGAGGAGCTGCGGCAGACGTCGGACCTGGTACGGAGTCTGCCGCGCGGTCATGCGCCGACCAATCTGCCCGAAAGCGTGCTGGTCCGGCTGGAGCGACAGGCGTTGTTGGGTGACGCGCCGAGGTGTTCCTCGGCCGGCAGGACGAGGTCGAGGCTTCTGGGCGGATTGGCCATCGCCGCATCCGTGGTCATCGTGATCACGGCGGGTTGGCTGCTGTTTCCGGGGTTGTCGGGGGTCAGGCAGGCGCGAGAGGTGGTAACGCTGGCGGACAAGGAGGCCGTGGGCGACTCGGAGGAGGGTGACCGTGACGAGGCCAGCCGGTCCATGTCACGCCGGCTTGGCACGGTGGGAGCCGGGGAAGCCCGCGATTTGAGTGCATCTGCCGACCCGCGAGTCCGTGGCGCCACCGCCACCAGTGAGAGGCTCCAGGCTACCAGGCAAGCGGCGGTGGAGTCGGTCGAGGAGAAGGAGGAGACCGCCTTGGCGCGAGCACCCGCACTGGTGGCCAAGAAGAAGCTTGAGCGCGGAACGGAAGGCGAAACGTCCGTGGGCGTGGGCGACGAAGCTGTCAACCGTCTGATGGCGTTGGCTTACGTGGGCTCGACGACGAAGGCCGATAGCGATCAGGCGACCGAGGAGCAGGAGATGCCCGGCAGGCGCGGCGGACAACGGGCGACGAAACGGCCCGATGGAATGGAAGGCCCGCCTGTTCCTCCGGTCAGCGATGATACGGCCGGTGCCGGCTTTGAGGGCTTGCTGGCCGCAAGGGTCCTGGCTAACAGCGACTTGCGACGCGCATCGGCTGACACGTTTGCGAATCGTGTTGTGGTAGAGACGGATGCGGAGACCGGTGACAAGATCCAGGCGCACATCGGCAGATTCATGGAATCGCACGGTATTCCAGATGTCCGGTCGCGGGATCTACCGGAACCGATCAAGGCGACACAACCGTTCTACTTGGTGAGGGAGACTGGGCCGGACAAAGAACCGTCAGAATCGGTGCCGGCGGGCGAGCTGAGAGAAGGCAAGCAGTGCGGCGTCGATGTTCTGATGAATGTATCCCGCACGCAGGCGGCGAGCCTGATCACCGGAATGGAGAAGATCGCGCGCCAAGACGAAGCGACCGTCGCCTGGACGGCGAATGACGTCCGAGTGACGGACGAGCATCCGGCGATGGACGTGGTCCGGCGTGTCGTGCGCGCAGACAAGCGTCTTGAACCGGTCTTGCCTCCGCCGGACAGGGGCGCCGTGCCCGCCCCCGCGGACAAGGCAGCGGAGGCTGGCGGTCTCGCCAAGGCAGGCGATGACATTGGCGAGAAGGGCGAACGCGGCCATGGACGTGCCAAGGGATCGGAGCGGGAGGCATTGGGCGCCGAGGGGCGCGCCACCGGGCCGCCTTTCGTTGGCGGGCCGACGCAGATGAGGGCCGACGAGGTCGTGGCGCTGGTCATCTCGCTGCGCAGGGTCCGGACGGATGAACGGTTTCCACCTGGGAGTCCAAACGTCACAACGCGCGCGGCCAGCCCGCGTGGTTCCGCGGACGATCAGAAACGCGCAGGGGTGGCGGTGGCTGGCCCGCAACCTGCACCTCCCAAGGCCCCAGCCGCATCTCAGCCCACGAGCCAAGGCGGCCGGCGCGGCATGGCCGGCGCGGGCCCGACCACGCAGGATGCTCGGGAGCGACCACTGCCTGACCGTCGCGGCTCTGACGAGGGGAGCGCCGGTGGCTAAGAAGCGCAAGGGCTCGAAGGCCACGGGCCGCAAGGTCCGCGTGGACCTACGCAAGAACCGGGGAAAGACCGTTCGTGAGAAGGGCGAATACACGCGCCGATTTCGCGAGGAAGATATTGCGCAGGAGGACGCGAAACTGGTCGAGCACGTCCGCGCGAAGGGGGTGTTGTCGCGCAAACGCACGGTCATCCTGCAAGACGAAGATGCAAAGGATACGCGACTGCGGCGGGGCACGGTGGTGGCCGTGCGAGGGCCCGTTGCGGAGGTGGACGACGGGGCGAATTCGTGGGCGTGCACTGTCCGGCGTATGCTGCGGACGCGGCTGATCAAGGAACGCCATCCGGTCGCGGTCGGTGACGTGGTGGGCTTCCTGCCGGAGGGCGTGATCGAGGAGGTGGCCGATCGCAAGACGATGCTCGTGCGCCAGTATGAGCAGCGAGTGCAGGTTGTCGCGGCGAACGTGGACCTTGCGGTGATCGTGGTCGCGGCAGACGAACCGACGTTGAGACCACATTTGATCGATCGGTACCTCGTGGCGGCTCACCAGGGGGGGATGTGCCCGGCGATCTGCATAAACAAGATGGACCTCGATGTCGACGGCGCGGCGGCGGCGGTGGCGAAGCGATATGAGCGGTTGGGCTACCGGTCGCTGCTGACCTGTGCGATCGACGGGCGGGGGCTTGACTCGATGCGGGAACTGCTGAGTAATCAGACGTCGGTCTTGATCGGTCCCAGCGGTGCCGGCAAGAGCTCGCTGCTGAATGGGCTGGATCCGGACCTGTCGCTGCGGGTGGGGACATTGACCGACCTGCGGCGCGGCCGGCACACGACGACCACGGCACGCCTGCTGCGGTGGGCGTTCGGCGGATATGTGGTGGACACGCCCGGGCTGCGGCAATTCGAGCCGGCGGACGTCGAGCCCGAGGAGCTCGAGGCCTACTTCGTTGAGTTCGTAGACCTGATCCACGCGTGTCACTTTCCGGATTGCTCGCACACGCACGAGGCGGATTGCGCCGTCAAGGCGGCGGTCAAGGCCGGACAGGTCGCGAGCGAGCGATACGAGAGCTATTGCAGAATGTATGATGAATGCACGGCGAAGCGGGAGTATTAAGAGGGTCGTTTCAAGGGTTGAGGGTACAGAATCAGCGACCACCGGCAGAGCTGGTGGTATGAGGAAGGCCCCTGAAAGGGGCCAGCGGTCGAACCCGCCCCGAAGGGGGCGGAGGATCGTTGCCACGGGTGGAGCGAAG
>JAFGQA010000270.1 GCA_016935885.1 Phycisphaerae bacterium
CGCCACCGCAACAGCGGCGCCGGCTACGGCCATCCGGCCCCGATCCAGGACGCCCAGCGGGCCATCCGCACCGTGCGCAGCCGGGCCAGGGAATGGGGCGTCGATCCCAACGGGATCGGCATCCTCGGCTTCTCCGCCGGCGGCCATCTGGCGTCCAGTGCGGCCACCCACTTCAACGAGTCGTTCTACGACGCACGGGACGTCATCGACCGCGTGAGCTGCCGCCCCGATTTTGCCGTGCTCGTCTATCCGGTGATCTCGTTCACGGAGCCTTTCACGCACGTCGGCTCGCGAAAGAATCTGCTCGGGGCCGATGCGGACCCGGCGCTCGTGGAGAAGTTCTCGAACGAGAAGCAGGTGACCCCGCAGACGCCGCCCACGTTCCTCATCGGCACCTGGGAGGACCGGGGCGTCCCCGTGGAGAACAGCATCCATTTCTATCTCGCGCTGCGCAAGGCAAACGTGCCGGCTGAGATGCACATTTTCCTCAAAGGTCCGCACGGGTTCGGCCTGGGCCAGAAGCTCGACGGCGCCTCCGCCTGGCCGAAGCTCTGCGAAAAGTGGATGCAGGAATCCGGATTCCTCAAGAACCAGGGGCGGTAGGTGACCTATGATTGCTTCGATGATATGTCTGATCTTCGCTGGGGCTGTTCTCACAGAGGACCAGCCGCAGGCGGTCCCGACGTTTCACTGCCTGGGGCTGTATTGGAGCCCGGAGGACGGATCGGTAGAGAACACGTGTGACGTGCGGTACAGGCCCGTGGGCGACGCGGCCTGGAAAGAGGCGCTGCATCCGTGGTTCGATGCCCGCTCGTCCGGAGAGCTGCCGGCGGAGCACCACCGGCAATACCGGGGGAGCATTGTCAACCTCAGCCCGGACACGGAGTACGAAATCGAGCTGTCCCTGCCGCAGACGGGGCGCCGTTGCTCGCTCCGCGCGAGGACCTGGGCAGAGGTGGTTCCCGTCGGCAAGACGGTGGAGGTGACCGACGACGATTCACCGTTGATCGTCGATCAGTCCGGCTCGCCCGACGGCTACACGCTTTACACGCATCCACAGAACAGCGCGACCGCCACGATCGACGTGGCGAACCGGCACGCTCAATGCGTGGAGATCCGGGCTTCCCACGTGATCCTTCGCGGCCTGACGCTCACGGGCGCTCAACAGCACGGGATACGCCTCTTCGAGGGCTGCCACGACGTCGTCATCGAAGGTTGTGACATCAGTGGGTGGGGACGGATCGCGGAGGACGGCTGGGGCCACGACCTCGATTCGGCGGTCTACTCGCGCGCCCAGGACCTCGCGCGCGTCGTCCTTCAGCGCAATCGCATTCATCATCCCCGCAGTGACTCCAATACCTGGAAAGAGAACCGCCCCCGGCCGGGCAAGCGGGAGTCCTACCATCCGGAGGGGCCGCAAGCGATCTATTTCGCCAACAGCCAGGGCAATCACGTGATTCGCTACAACAGCGTCTGGTCCGATGAGGATCACCAATACAACGATGTCTTCGGCGGCGCGTCGAACTTCAGCTTTCGCGGCTTTCCCAATCGCGACTCCGACCTCTACGGCAACCTCTTGAGCCGCTGTTGGGATGATGCCATCGAGTCCGAGGGCGCCAACTGCAACGTCCGCATCTGGGGCAACTACACGACGGACTGCTTCGTGAGCATCGCGTGCGCGAGTACGTCCATCGGGCCGCTGTACGTGTGGCGAAACGTCAGCGGTGCGATGCGCGAGGCGCCGGGCGTGCCAAGCAGCGGGTTTCTCAAGACCAGCGACAAGACCGGCGGCGGCAAGATCTTCGTATTCCACAACACGATCTTTCAGCCTGCGCGGCTGGGCCTGGGCTGGGGCGGCCCGATGGTCAACGTCACCAGCCGCAACAACATCTTGAATGTGACGCACGATGCCATCCGCAAACAGGCCAGCGACCCGCTCGGCGATTACGACTATGACCTTTTCACCGGCCAGTCGCGCATCCTCGACGAGCGCGAGAAGCACGGCATTCGGGGTGAGCCGATCTACCTCGAAGGCTGCGGCATCAAGGATGGCAAGGGCCGATTCGAGCTCTCGCGCACGAGCCCCGGCTACGACGCCGCTCAGCGCCTGGCGAACTTCAACGATGGCTGCACCGACGGAGCCCCCGACATCGGCGCGCACGAAGCAAGCACACCCGATATGGAGTTCGGCGCCGACGCGTACACCCAACAGTAATCAGAACATGTGACCACGGCACGCCCGTGAAGCTCAGAATCCGAATGTCGAAATTCGAAACAAGCACAAAGGCTCGAATGCCCGAAATTCAAGACGGTCCGCTCGCAGCAGGTGTTTACTGGCCTTTGAAGACGCGCCCGACGAAAGTCCGGGCGAGCCGACCTGATCCTTGGCATTGTCCGAGAAACGCGGGTCGAGACCTGACTTCCGGACTTCTGCCGTGGGTGTCTTTGAATGGATAAATGAAATGGCATGATCTGACCCGACGCTTTGACGCCCGCCGCACACCCGGCCCAGTCAGTGAGCTATTTCATTTATCCATTCAATGATCGGTACGACATTGCGATTGGGGTCGTTGGAATTCGTTTCGGATTCCGCGTTTCGTGCTTCGAATTTCATCCACTACGGTTGTGGAGTGATGGTCGGGATGTCGCCTTGAGGTTCGGCCGGTGGAGTCGGTTCGGTCCAGATGGGGACCGGGGTGTAACACCGCGGGACCGGCAGGTGGACCTCGCGGATTTCGATGGGCGGCGTGTCGGGGGGCTTTTCCTCGGACTCGTCCTCGATGCCGAGAAAGA
>JAFGQA010000271.1 GCA_016935885.1 Phycisphaerae bacterium
CAGGCAGAACACGCAGAACACGGCTGTGACAGATCACTGCGTTGTGAATACTTGAAATCCCGCATACGCCTCCATCCCGTGTTCGCCGAGGTCGAGGCCGCGCAGTTCCTCGTCCGCGCTGACCCGGATGCCGAGGGTCCGTTTCAGGACGGTGAAGATCAGGAACGCCGCGGGAAAACACACGGCCGCGGCCGAGGCCACGCCAATGAGCTGGCTCAGGAACGAGTAGTCGGCCGGGACCGGCACGCCGTTCTCCCACGCGAACTTCCCGAACAGGCCGACGGCCAACGTGCCCCACACGCCGCACACCAGGTGCACCGAGAGCGCGCCGACCGGGTCGTCGAGTTTCAGGCGGTCGAAGGTCAGGACGGCGAACACGACCAGGACGCCCGCGACCGCGCCGATGAACACGGCCGCCGGTATCGAGACGATGTCCGCCGGCGCCGTGATCCCGACCAGACCCGCGAGACAGCCGTTGAGCACCATGGAGAGGTCCGGCTTCTTCTGCAGGATCCATGACGTCAGCATCGCCGTCACAATGCCCGCCGCCGCCGCCAGGGTGGTGGTGGCATAGACATAGGACACCGCACCGGGATCGGCCGAGAGGACCGACCCGCCGTTGAAACCGAACCAGCCCAGCCACAGCAGGAACACGCCGATCGTCGCCAGCGGCATGTTGTGACCCATGATCGGCTTGGGCCGGCCGTTGACGTACTTGCCCAGCCGCGGCCCGAGGACGATCACGCCCGCCAGCGCCGCCCAGCCGCCGACGGAGTGGACGAAGGTCGAGCCCGCGAAGTCATGGAAGTTGAGCGACTTCAGCCAGCCGCCGCCCCAGCCCCACGAACCGACGACGGGGTAGACGAGCATCACGTAGAGCACCGAGAAGATCAGGAAGCTGTTGAGCTTCACCCGCTCGGCTACGGCGCCCGAAACGATCGTCGCGGCCGTCGCGGCGAACATGCCCTGGAACATGAAGTCGGTCCAGTACGTGTAGCCGGGGTTGTACGCGGAAGTCAGGCCGGCGGCATCCGTTCCCACGCCGAGCCCGGCGAAGCCCAGGACTTTGCCGAGGATCCAGGAACCTTCACCCGGGTACATCAGGTTGAACCCCATCAGCGCGTAGGTCAGCAAACCGATGGCCACGATCAGCGTGTTCTTGAAGAGAATGTTGACCGTGTTCTTCGCGCGGGTGAGGCCCGACTCCAGCGTGGCGAACCCGAGGTGCATGGTGAACACCAGGAACGTCGCCACCATCATCCAGATGTTGTTCGCCGTGAACATCGCGGCCTCCGCCGTGACGCCGCCCTCCTGCGCCAGGGCAACACCCGGCACGCCCAGAAGCATCAGGAGCAGACACGCCCATCCGAACCTTCGTCTCAGCCGTCTCATCGCCAGCTCTCCTTTCACCGCCCGCACCATGCGAGCGAACGGAAGGGCAGATAGCAATAGGCATGCCAAGTCAGGAGGGCCGGCTGCGGTGACAAGCACTTAATATCTTGCAGGCAAAGGAGTTACGCAAGATATTGCCCGCTCAATATTCTTTGATGGTGCCGTACACTACTACGTCACTGTATGTACAACTGGCAAAACGGACAATTATGTAATGTCCATAATGTCCAAGAAAAGTGGGGACAGGCAAGTAGTCGGCGTCCGGAAAGTGAAGAGAAGGGAGGCGGAGGGTCGGGTGCGCGATTGGGCGCGGCCTCACCAGTATCCCGAAGGCATAGCGCAGCGTCCGAACCGACCTTGGGACCTGGTCAGGACAGACGGCGGCCTTCGCGCAGGATCCGGCGCGGTCTTTCCTGCAAGGCCGTTCGAGGTCAGACGGCCCGCAGTTGCTTGTAGCAGCACAGCGGCAGAGTGTACGCCTCGGCGTCCGGACTGCGCGCCGGGGTGAATCCTCTGGCGCGCAGGCGCAGGATGCCGCGGGAGCGCAGGACCATGTCTTGGACGAACAGCTCAGAGCCGATCACCAGTCCGTCCACCCAGTAACGCACCCGCCGATCCAGGTGGACCGTGAAGTGCGAAACCTTCCCGTCCGGTTTGATCGGGATGCCTTGGATGTCGGCAAAGGCCGACTGCAAGGTCGCGTAGAGCTGGACTTCGCCCTCGAAAGGATAGATGCCCGCCAGGGAGGGAAGGAGCGCCTGGCGCAGGTTGTCCCGGAACGGATGAGTGCCTTGGCCGCTCCAGGCGCCGTAGCTGGAGAAGCGGTAGTCGGCGGGGATGGCGACCATATGAGCTCTGACGGGGTTCATCTCGATGTATTTCCAGCATTCCCAGACCGCGCGGGCATCGCCCAGAAGGGTGTGCTTGAAGCGGTCAGCCCACAGCCCACCCCTGCGGCGGGTGGGGCGGGTGCGGTTGTACCAGCGGGTGAACTGCTGCTGGAGGGTCTGCATGTACCAACTGATGTCGCGCATGCGTCGGGCGATTTCCGGACAGCGGGGGTTCGAGGGGTCGAGGGGGCGCAGGCCGCGGTAGTAGGCGTTGTAGCGCCGGCAGGTCTCCTCGGGGGAGGGGGGTTCCTGCGGGACATGGACGAGGAGATGGAAGTGGTTGGACATGACTTGGTAGGCGACGACTTTGACGGTGAAGAAGAGGTTGAGCCTGTGCAGAAGCCGAACGAAATGTTCCTTTTCCTTGGATTCGAAAGGCAGGAAGGCGGGTTCGCCGGCGACGCGGCTGTAAAGGTGATAGAACAGAGGTCGGTCATCCGGTTTGAGTCTCGGTCTGCGCATGGCGTTTCCTTTCTATGAAGGTGTCCACCTACAGAAAGGTTTGAGCAGCCCGCATTTCCGGAACTTTCTGGCAAGTATTTTGCCCGTCCCTTGGGAGAACCGATATTTAGCCCGTCCCTTGGCCCTACCTTGGCCCTGCTCAAGCCGAAGCTCAAGCCCGAGGGGATCAATGGAGTCTTGATCGGGTTGTTGGTGCGGTAGGCGTGGAGGTTGATTGATCCCGCCTCGCCCAGTCCGTCGCGGGAGAGCCATGGTCCGGTTTGTGAGTCATACGATCTCTATCGGTCGATCCGCATCCATGCTGCGGATGGTTACCAGACGAGTCAGGTTCTGGGCCAGCATCGAACCGCCACGCGGCGCTTCTACCGGTTCAGCGAGATTATGAATGCCACGTACACAAGCGCAACGAAGGGAAGCGAGATCCAGGCGAACAGCTTCTGGTCGCGAACCCAGTTCTCTTCCGTTCTGTCGTGCTTGGTGGGCATGAGAAACCACCGCCAGACACGATGCATGCGTGCACGATAGATCCGGTGCCCCAAGTCACCCTTGAGGGTCCACAGGAAGAAAACCAGATATGCGGCTAGGACGAAGTGCAGACAGAGTATTTCTTCAGTGATTGCCATTACCAACCTCGTAAGGGATGACCCGGAGTCGACAGTACTGAACCCACTCGGGCGCTGATTCTCTCATTGGGACGTTGCCTCCTGAGGGAAGAGGTCCGGATAGTATTGACGCCTCTGCTCAGGCGTAAGTTCTCTCACTGGAATGTTTGGCCCCGGAGGGAAAAGGTCCGGGTAGTGCTCGTGCCGCTCCGCGGGGGTTAGCGTTCCAGCTGGATCGAGATTCGCGGGCAAGAAGGCCCGGCTGATGTAGTCTCGCGACCACATGATTCCAGGCTTCCATCCCAGCCCCACGCTCCAGCCTGTTGCCTTGGCCTTGTCGCGACAGTCCTCGTCGTACCATCGCCGGTACCATTCCTTGTCGACCGCGAAACCGAATTGGGCAGCCAATTTCATCCTCTTCCCGCGCGTTGGATACCCCGGCCCGACAGTAACCCATCCCCCCAGTCCTGGCGTCATGAGCCCGTGGCCGAAGTAGAAATGAATGCCCGTTTCAGAGGTCTTGATTCCGACCTTTGCCCCGTACACGAAAGCAAAACTCCAGCTGACGCCCATGTCGAAAGTTCCGAGTCCGAGGGGGTCAACGAAGTTGATGGGGTTATTGGCGCAG
>JAFGQA010000272.1 GCA_016935885.1 Phycisphaerae bacterium
AGGTAAGGGATAGAACTTTGTTCGGGAAAGGTGGGTTGTCCACAGGCAAATTGCGGACAGATGAAAGAGCAGAGAGCCTTGAACGGCTCTCTTGTCGTATTCGGATGTGGATAAGTGCAGCCTCGTGCACAGACCTCCATCCGTTACTGCCTATTCACGCCAGCCTTCCCAAGCCGTCCATATCTACGAATTCGAGAAGCTCTCAGCGACGATTCCGCGGACACTACCGGCCGTGCTGATCCGTCCTCACGGCACGGCATGCTCATTGGTCTAGCGGGCGTATTTGTACCCTCGGCAACGGTGAAACGCGTCCAGCCCCTTCCCCATCCAAGAAGACAGCTTTTCGTGAGCCTTGTCCCATTCCAATGAGAATACCTTGCGGGTTGCCTCACCAGACCATGCCTTACGCCGGAGCCCCTTCACTTCAAGCCTCCGCTGGTCCCCCTTCGCCTTCTCGTTCAAGCGGACGTAGGTGTACATGCTCAGCCGCGGAACCAAAACCTGGCTGTTGTTCGAGTATAGTTGCAGCTCGAACGCCACGCTCACCTTACGGACCCCCTTTCGCCTGCCTCCCGCATTCGATCTCTTGCGAAAGCCAACCAAGATAGACACGTCTCGCTTCTTGTCCGACTTCTTCGCTTCCTCGTAGCGGTACAATTGAGTGAACGCGTTCCAACCAGCACTCCGAAGCTCTCCCCACGCATGGTCGCGGTGCCACTCAAGGCGTGAGACGACCGATGCAAGAGCCGCCAGTCCACTCGCTAGGGTCCCCACATACGTTCGTTCCAGCCCAGCCCACAAATTGACAATGCGCCCAATCCGCTTCCAGTCCTTGTCCCGAACCGGCTCGGCGGCAACCACGTGCTTTGTTCCGAGTAGCTTCATGAATTCCTCCGCAAGCCACCGCTCTGCCTTGTCTCGTCGGTGGTCACCGACGACTGCGGCTACACATCGGCAAATGTCGCCCCATGTTAGGACCGTAACCCTAGACGAGACTGATGCAGGTAGTTCCACGTCCGAGTTCGCAACGAGGAGGACCAGCTTGCAGTGTCGCTGCCTCGAGATGTTCCGCAGATGCCTGCGGAGCTGGGCCACACTCACCCCGGAAGCGAATTTCACCTCTATGGCAACCAGGTGGCGATCGCCGATAGTGATGAACATGTCGAGAATCGATCGTTCCCCACCAGTAGACGGGGCCAACTGCGTGATGACGTCCATGTTCTCGACAGACAGGTTCCTTGCTAGGCCCACCTTGGGTGCCAACTCGGCCCAGAATTGGTGCCGAAAGGCTATGCTCCCTTCAAACAGCGCCGCAAGACACTGTGTCAGGTAGTTCTCCTCCTGGCGCGGTAGGTGGTCGCCCAGACGGACGAAGAGACTCACATCACCACCTCCCGAGGATGGAACTCGAATGTTGCGGTGCCACCGGACCGTCTGGAAGAGCTGTCCCGACCATAGGCCGGATCATAAGTCATCTCGTCCACCGCAGAGGCGTGTTTCGAGAGTGGGGCCGCGCTCGATAGCGCTATGCGGCCAAACTGCATCTCTCCGAGCTTCGGCAGCCCATTCTCGCGATCCTATGGCGTCGGGCCGCGGATGTCGTGATAGCGAGGCAGGGGCGCTCGCGGCCGAGGGATCCGGGAAATCAGCTTCCGATCAACTCGTGCGCGGTGAGCACCGCGTGCGAGATTGCTTCGGACTTTCGCCGCCACTTGCACTCCTCGGCCCAGCAGCACGCTGGCCCGGCGAAGCAGGTAGGTCTCTTCTCGTATTCGGGTGTGGACAACTACGGTCTCCGGCACAAACTTCTATCCCTTACTAAAACGCCGCGGCGTGGGACTATGGCCTTGAGGCTACCCCGTTCGTCGACGGGTTTGCCTGATCGAATCTTCAAGGTGTACGGTGGCAGTGGTTGCCCAGGGCGGCGCACGGCTGAGTTGTCCGCGCCGCCTCCCGACCACTGGCCTCTGACAACCTAAATCACCGATATGCCCATCGCCTCGCCGACGGCGAACTCGCCGCGCGACTTGCTGACCCCTGACGAGGTTGCGGAGCTTCTTCGCGTCTCGAAGACCAGCGTGTACCGCCTCGTCGAGCGCCGAGCAATCCGTTTCCACCGCGTCTGCGGCCTTCTCCGTTTCGAACGGGCCGACGTCGAGCAGTACCTGAACACCGGCACCGTGGAGCCGATGGGCAGATAGCAACAACTTCTATGAGCATCCGAAAGATCCGGAACTCGTGGTGGGTCGATTTCCGCGCAAATGGCACCCGCCACCGAATCCGGAGCATCGAGAACTCCCAGGCAGGAGCGAAGGCGTACGAAGCCGTTCTGCGAAGCCGGCTCAACAAAGGCGAGCCGCTCGTCCCGGCACCGCCGAAGCCGCCGGCCCCGACCTTTGCGGAGTTCTCCGAGGAGTGGTTCAGGACATACGTGGTGACGAACAACAAACCGTCGTCACAGGTGTCTCGCCGCCGAATCCTGCGGAAGCACCTGCTGCCCTTCTTCGGCACGACCCGGATCGACGCCATCGACAACGGAATGATTGAGAGGTTCAAGACCTCGAAGCTCGGCGAGGGTCTGGCGGCCAAGACCGTGAACGTCCAGCTCGGCGTTGTGAGCAAGTGCTTGCGGGATGCGGAGGACTGGGGCGTTCTGTCCGCGCCGCCCCGAATCCGCTGGTTGCGGCAACCCCGTCCCCGCTTTACCTTCCTCACCCGCGACGAAGCCGACCGCCTCGTCGACGCCATGGAACCTGGCCGTTGGCAAACCATGGCCGTGCTGGCCATCCACACCGGCATGCGGCTCGGCGAGCTCCTCGGTTTAGAATGGAACGACATCGACCTCGGCGCTCGGCAGCTCGTCGTCCGCCGTTCGATCGTCAACGGAATCGTCGGCACGACGAAGAACTATCGGGAACGCCAGCTCCCGCTTTCCGTGGGGGCCATGACTGCCCTGCTCTCGTACCGTCGTGACCACCGCTTGGTCTTCCACCGTGATGATGGTACACCGCTCACCTATGGCACGGCCGGACACGCGATCAGCCAGGGGTGGAAGCGCGCCGGCCTCCGGTCCATCGGCTGGCATGCGCTGCGGCACACCTTTGCTTCCTGGCTTGTCGCCGACGGCGTGCCCTTGCCTGTCGTCCAGGCGCTCCTCGGACACAGCACGATCGAGATGACCATGCGCTACTCTCACCTCGCGCCCTCCGCCCTCCGCAGCGCCATCCAAGTCCTGGATGAACCCCTAGGCGGCGGTACCGGCGGGTACCGTTGGGCACCCGGCGGGCAACGCGAGTCGGTTCTCGCCTCGCCGAACACCTCATTCGCATCGCCGCAGACGGCGATTTCTCCGGTCAGCTAATACAAAAACGCTCCGCCTTGGAGCGGAACGTTCTTGTCTGGACCCGGGGAGAATCGAACTCCCGATGGCCGCCTTCGAGAAATGGCTCAACAGTGCGGATTTAGGCTCAACCAAGCCAAATGCCAGGGTCGCAGCCGTCGTCGCCCGTCGTCAGATTTCATCCGCCTTCGCCACCTCGTGGGCAACCCGTGGGCAACGCCTCGGGCGAGGTGGCGGCTCGAGCCGGCCTGGGCTCCGATTCCAACTGGGATCACGTATGTCAAAAGCCCGTGGACGCGGCCGAGATTCTGCGCAACCATGGGGTTCAAGATGAAGCCTGCCCCGCTCCGACGGCTCAAGCCGCATTGCGCGAAAGGCAGATGGGCACTCAAATCGCCCAAGTCGTCCTTCCGATCGGAGCCGGCACGGCATTGGCTCGCGTCGACCGGTACTACTCGCACACAACGAGTGGAGCGAAGGGCGCCCTGATGACGCGGACACCACGACACGGGAAGCGTGAGGACTCGGCAGCGAGGCGCCCGGAACCCCGAGCCGGGGATGTCCTCTCGTCTCCTGCGACACCCCCAGCACCTAGCGATCAATGGGACCTATTCCTCTGCCACGCAAGCGTCGACGAACCTTGGGTGCGGAGGCTCGGTGAGGCAATCGAGCAGACAGAATTCGCGGGTCGCAGGTTGTCCGTATTCCTCGACGAGTGGGACGTCGGGCTTGGGGCCAACATAGTCCTTCGCCTCAACGAGGGCCTGAGGAAAAGCCGGTTTGTGGCCGTGATCATGACACCGGAGCTCGTGTCCTCCGAGTGGTGTTCAATGGAGTGGAGTTCAGTGTTTCACCAGGATCCGACGAACCGCTCGCGTCGCCTGCTGGTCATCCGCCTGCGTGACTTCCACCTTGTTACCAAGAGTCGCATCGATGTCCCGCCGCTAATAGACACACTGAACTTCCTCGATTTCCGCGATAGCAAAGCCTACCAACGCGAACTTGCCCGACTTCGTGCTCACTTGACAGGGCAGGCTCCACCCCGCGGGGCGACAGGATCGACTCTGCAGGCAAGGCCGGCGGCTGCGCACGTCCTGCCGGCGCTGCCGGACAGACGCGAAGCGCCAGATCAGGTGCCGGAAACGCTTGTTAGCAACCTTCTTCCGGTCAGGCATTTCCCGAGTGCTGTATGGGGGGCGCAGACGGCCCTGCGGACGCACCAGGAGTTTCCAAAGGGCGTAGACCGGCCGCCTTGCATTCTCCGCGAAGAACGCATTTTCACGTTCGCGGACCTAAGTCGTTCAACTCCCTTCGACGACGTGATCGGCGCCGACACACCACGCGAGCGCTTCTCGACTGTTGAGTGGGGTAACGACGAATCAAAGTGGCGGTGGATGATCGAGTTGCTGAACCGAACCCTCGGTCGCTATCTGCGCAGTCTAAGCATTGGGTATGATCCGGAGACCAGGCGATCCTTCTTTCTGCCCCGTAAGGCTGGCCAATCGGTCTTCCTTCGATGGGGTGGTGGAAAGAGACCACGCTGTCTGGTGCGCGCTCCCACTACGCCGAACGGGAATTGGGTACACCAAGCCGCTCGACTACGATTCGAAACGCTGTCGAGTCAGCTCTTTCTTTCTGTCGAACCGTGCTGGATGTTCACCACCGACGGTCGGCGGCCAGTTCCGAGCAAGGAAGCGGGGCCTCTTGCCATGTCATGGGGTGGCCGTGAGCGAAACGGGGCAATCTTGCGCCACGTCCTCATGTGGTCCGAGGTTCTGGCAAACGGCAAGAGGGAGACGCGCATTCCCGCAGCGGACCAGTCCCTTACCCTCGGCAAGATGCCTGTGACCGTGCGGATGCCCGTGAGCATCGCGGATGATCACGTGGGCATCGCAGCCTTGCTCAAGCTGACAGAACACGAGGAAAACATGACCGTTGACGAGGACGATCCGCTCTTCGAGTACCTCGAAGCGGTCGCGGAGAGCGATGGGAGAGCAGAGGACGATGGCGATGAACTCGACGATTTCACGATCGAAAGCTGACGATGTCGAGCGGGCGCTAGCGAAGCAGCCTTCCAGTTTTCGCAGTTGGTTTATCGATGAGCCTCTCCTTTCATTCCAGCGCGGGCAGTCCCCTGATCCCAAGACCGGAATTGCCTCCTACGGAGTCTGGCGAGAGCCGACTGATAGCTCTACTCGCAGGCTAACCATCGGCATCATCGGAACCGGCGATACGATCGGGCCAACGCAACATTGGCTTGCTCGATGCAGAACGACGGTACACCCGGCTCCAGACGACAACGTGAGCCCCATTCTCGCGCCCAGCTTTCCGGGCATGGCCACGCAAACCGCGTTCGACGTCAGTATCGACATCCCATCTCAACTGATTGAAACAATTACGCCAACAGAGGTCAGTGTCTGCTTGGAGAGCGATGACCGCGACCGGCGGGTGGATCTCCTGGGAGCGCGGATCCGAGAACGTCTACTGGCGCTCGCCGAGAAGGACGTTCGTCCGGACGTGGTCATCGTGGCGCTCTCGCAAGAGATACGCGATGCGGCAGGCGCAGGACGCTCGCCGCCACGACGGCCACGGAAGCCAAAGAAGGAGGATAGGCAGCTGTCCCTCTTGTCCTTCCTCGACCCTCCTCTGCCTCCTCTGGGACCGCCCCTTTCTCGGACGCTTCACCGAGTTGTCAAGGCGGCGGGCATGAAGGCAGGTCTTCCGACCCAGCTGGCTTGGCCGGGAACGTTCGCTGGCGGCGAGGGCGTTGAGGACGACGCGACACGGGCCTGGAACTTCTGCACGGCGCTCTACTACAAGGCGGGTGGAGTGCCGTGGCGTGTTCGCGGCCTAGCCAAGAACACCTGCTACGTCGGAATCAGCTTCTATCGTCCGATCTCGGATGGAGGCGTCCTTCAGACCAGCATGGCCCAAGCATTCTCCGATCGTGGTGAGGGCCTCGTACTGCGCGGTGAAAGCTTCGAATGGGACACCAAGACCCAGGGCGCCCCTCGGCTCACACGCGACAGTGCCAGACGCTTGCTTTCGGATGTGCTCGCACACTACGCGACTCATCTTCGTCAGAGACCCGTTCGCGTCGTGGTTCACAAGTCGTCCGGCTACGGAGACGACGAGTTGGCCGGGTTCAAGGACGCTCTAGGTCCGGAGATGCCATTCTACGATTTCTTGTCGATTCGGAAAAGTGACATTCGCTTCTTGCGAACCGGTGATGAGCCACCAATCCGGGGAACAGCAGTTGAGGTCGCACCACATCGGTATGTCTTCTACACTCGTGGATATGTCCCCTTCCTTCGTATCTATCCGGGAATGCGGGTTCCTCGGCCGCTCTTGGTTACTCAGCATCGTGGCGCCGGCAATGTCGCCGAGGTGTTGGCTGAGATCTTGTCGCTGACGAAACTCAACTGGAACTCCGCCGCCTTTGCTCACGCTGAACCGATAACGCTGGCGTTCTCCAGAACGGTCGGGCTGATCCTTTCGGAGCTACCTGCCGACACGCAGCCGCAGCCACTCTACCGATACTATATGTAGCGTGGCCAACCGCCAACGCTGCGAAGGGCGCTCTCGCCGTTCGCACCACCAAGCTCGGTCCGGGACAGCAAGTCTTCGTTCGGGGAACTCGGGTTCAAATCCGGTTGGGGCTACTTCACCTTCCTTGTGCAGGCATCGCCAACGGTCGCCAGAATTGGCTCAAGGACGCGGGAAATCGGATTCCAGCGACTGTCAATCATTACCACGAACACCGCTCGTCTCCACCGGTTGCGGCAACCTGCTGTCAACCGCAGCGGAGTCGTGAAAGCTCGCGACCCAGCCGAAGCACCGCCCACAAAGGCGGTGCTTCGAGTTTCTACGGTCCGGACCACCATCCTCGGCCAGGCGCCGCGGGGGAGCCCGAACTGTCCGAGCGCCCGGACAGTTCGCCGATCCTGGGGCAATCTGGGCGCGGGTTCGGACTCATGGTTGTGGTGTGCCATCCGAGAGCTAATCCGAACCAACGATGAACCGGATGCGTAGGGAGGGTCGAACTCCCGACCGTCCGGTCGGGAATACCGCTCAACCACGTAAGTCTTGGCCAAACTCAGCCGGATCGGCCAGTTGCAACCATGCGCTTCGTTCGTCGCAATTCATCTAGTTTCGCCTCCTCGTGGGCAACCCGTGGTAAACGCCTCGGGCGAGGAGACAAACTGTATGAAGGACGTTTTGCGCGATGTTCTGGGTGGCGCTGGCACAAGCTGGCGAATCTCAAATCACGACCACAACTCCTCGTCCATCTCTGCTCTGATGTCTTCATACCGCGCATCTGCCACATATCCGTCCGCAAGTGTCTTCAGTACGCGGGCCGTCCGCGGCCATTCGTCGACCAGTCGGCCAGCAATCGAGCGATAGCGGGTGGCAGTATCCCTCTCCTGTTCGCCACCGGCACCGAAGGCACGCGTCGTAACGCCGCGACTGTTGTATATGCCGAGCCTGATGCCCTGCTCGATCTTCTCGTTGGCTATTCTCTCGAGAAAATCACGGGCTGGAACGGCCGGCCAATCACCACCAGGTTCGGCAGGACAATGTGCGAGAACGTTACCAATATGAAGATCGGCAACATCCATCCGGTCAGCGTCGGCCGCCAGTCTTCTTGCTGCGGCGATCCACTGATCGAACCTTGCCCAATCAATGGTGCCGTCCGACTGACTGCCGGGCATCGTCTTCCAGTCGTGAAGCAGGCCATACGCGATTTCCGCTCGCCTGCCTTGTTCTTCGGTCGGAGGAGGTTCCGTACCATGCTTTGGCTTGTAGAGGAGTTTCAGAATCTCGACAAAGAACGTCGGCTCGTTTGCCAGCGCCTGATGAAGGGCTTTGGGCGGCCGATCATGCCGCAATAGCGGCAGGAAATACCATTCCAGGCGGATGACGGCGGGATTCCCATGGCCGCGTTGACTGGCGACGACATCGAGCAGTTGAGACATATTGTACGCGCCCATGCTGCCTAGCCGCTCAAGTGGCTGTGAACACTTGCCGTCGGCGATTCCCTCAAGCACCTCCTGGGCCAACGCCGCGGGGATCGGCCCGTGGTTTGATCCAGAGTAGACGGTGAGCAGATCCATGGCGGTGATGTGTTGGCCGTGCCTTATTAGCGTCGCGGCCGCCTGGTACCGGTGAGCCGCGGGCAGCGCTCCTCGACCGGTGGTGCCCACTTGGGTCCAGTAGAGACGGTCGAGTTCGGCATCATCCGCAATCATGGTCCACGTCTCGGGCGCAAAAGGTAGCGTAAGGAAGTAGTCAGCGCGCTGAGCGGAAGAGTAGGTCTGCCAGGCAGCGCTTGAACGGAGCGCTGTTCGCCACTGCTCTCCAAGGAATGTGACTCTGCCTTCTATGAACCCGAACCCGAGCGACCGCATCGACGGCGTCGACGATGCCAGGGTCGTGGTCAGGGTCCGGTCTTCGTCGTCCTGGTTGAGGGGAAAGTGCCCGAGCGCGACGCCGAGCTGGAATGCCCGTTCTGCGCTGGCTCCCAGCTTGAGCACCGCCTCCAACCCGGATGCCGCGAGTATCCGGCCGACAGCCTGGCGCTGCATTTCCGAGAGGCGCCTCTCCGTCTCCTGCCAGTCGAAACTCTCTTTGAGGGGAAGCTCAACACGATTCGAGAAGAGCCAGGAGACCTGGTGAAGAGCATCTCTGGGCTCAAACTTCGCGTACAGAGCATCAATCCGGTCGAGCTTCTCTGAAGGCAGAGCCCAGTCGGCTTCCGGAAAGCGCCGATGGCGGGCAAGCAGTTCACGCAGGCTGCCCCATACCGCGAGCTGGTCTTCATTCTTGAGCGCTTGGGGGTCGATTGAAGATAGTGTGGTCACGCACTCCTCAAACAGGGCGTCGGGCACGTCGTCGAACGTTTCGATGACTTTCTGCCAACGCGAGCCATCGGTGCCCACCTGTTCAAGGGCGAGGCCGACGACCTTCTGGGTCATGGCATAGAGTTCGCTCATCTTGACCCTCCTCTCGACGTCCGGCGCCCAATCGCGATGGCGAGGCCTAGCTGTGGGGTGGGAGGAGTCCGAATGCTTCGGGAGTAGTTCGCAGAGGAGGTTCCAGGATACCTTCGACTCCCGCGTGCAGAGCATGTTCAGAATGCGGGCGCGGCGGTCGGGATCCGCCGAGGTGTTCGGGCACCATGGCAAGAAGACGCTCCTGAGTGTCGCAAGGGGGCGGTTTCCGAGCCTGCCGCCTGGGTCAATCGCTGCCAGTCTCGCGAGCGTGAGTGATGCGCGGGCCAGATGTTCCGGAGGCCAGCAGAGAACCTCTAGGGCCCAGAGGAGCTCGGTATGCGGAGACGACGAGAACATGGGATCGCCGTCTACGAACAGGCCCGCCAAGATGGGATCGCTCCCTGACAGGCCAAGCTCAACTCCGTCCAGGAACGGAACAGGTGCCGCCTCGGCCAGGGCGCGCAGTTGGCCACCAAGCGCGGCCCACGATTGCCAGGTGGTGGCCTTCGCCAGGAGGTTCTGGACAACCCGATTCGCCCAATCTTGCGGTGCGTGCGACTGGGCGAGCGATGGTTCGGCGATCGAGCCGATCAGGGCAAGAGTGTCAGCCAGTCCTTCGCGAAGATACGCGGAGTGCTTGGTCACCTTGCCGTGGACGGCGGCCATCATGCGGTCCGCGACGGGCATGTCGAATTTCGGATCCGGCTCGATGCATGCCGTAGTCACAGCCTCCTCCAGGCGTAACAGGTCTTGATCGGTGAGGAAGGGTGAAAGGAGCGTCCATGCGTCGCCCTTCGCGACCATCACCCACTTGGCGCCGATTTGCCGAACCGGAGGATCTGGCTGGGCAGCCCACCTCGCGACTACCTCGCGGTACTCGGGGTACTTCCTCCCCGATAGTTTCTCCAATATCGCCTGGTCAGCGGCCGACGACTCGTCCCAGCGCCCGGCGAAAAGTGCGGGCAAGAGTTCTCGGCCTGCGTGGGAACTCGCCCAGGCCGGTATCAGCGCTGCAGGATGCCGCGCCAATGCGCGCCGGACGGCGCCGAGACTTCCGCGGCCCATGCTGGCAAGGCGACCAACCCGCTCCTCGCCGATTCCCATCTTCTTGAGAATCTCGACCGACTCTCTCCGGTGCGGCCTCGCGAGGTCGACGGTATTCCCTACGCGCGGCTCGTTGCGGCCCAAAGGAATCAGGACGTGATGGCCGCTGGAGACGGCCGACAGCGCTTGGCTTCGGTCGGCAAACGTCGGAATCATGATCAAGCCTCGGCCGGACGCCTTGAGGGCTTTCCAAGCGACAGGGTCCGAAACGACAACGGCAAGCGCCAGTACCCTGTCATGCTCGAGCTCGGGCAACCCTTCAAGCGCGGCGAAGAAGAAGGCGACCGCCTCTTCGGAGGTTTCGCCTCTGACCGCGATGGCGCCAGGTTGTCCTTGCGCCCATCTAGTGAGCTCCGCGACCTGGTCTTGGCGGCCGGCGACGATGAACTCAGGGGTCAGAGCTGGATTGGTCACATCCATCCAGGCGTCGCCGAACGAGGATAGATCATCCGCACCACGAGGTGCCTTGCCGATCAGGCACGAAAGCCAAACATGGACGGCGGGCGTTCGCTCAAGCCACGCCTCGAGGTCGTCTGCGTCGAGCGCGACTACGTCTTTCCATGCGCCCTCCTTCTTTCGCCCTTCCGCCCATTTGTTCTTGCTGGCCCAGCGGCGTGTGGTTGCGAACACGAACGTCGTTCCCGATCGATTCAGCGCCGGCGTATCAGCAACCCTTTTTTCGTAGTCTCCGTCCGCCTTGCCCTTGATGTTGCGATCAGTGCCGAGTTCCCAAAGCGATTCACCAACAGCAACCACGGGATCGTCGCTGGCTTTCGCCACAAGCGTCCCATCAGGGCCACCTAGCTGCGTGCCCTCGTCGGCGCGGAACTCGATCTTGACGATATTACCGACCCCGACCGTCGTCGCGATGAGCTTTCGAATCACTTGCGCGAACTTGCTTCGGGCCTCCTGCCGTCTTGACCAATCATCGAGGTCGGTCGCGGTGACAAGAAGGAATGCATCAGACATAGTCATGTCCTATACGAGAAGGTTGAGAAGAATGGGCCGCCGAGTCAAAACCAGGGCTTCATCTTTGTGTCCGTTGTTGCCGAATGTGCAACAGCCTCCCTTGGCTTCGGTTCCGCCCTCCACTAGCGCCGGACAAACGCCAAGGTTCTCGTCACGAAGCCATGCAATTCCCCATCGTTGACCGTCTCGGTTTGCCAGGCAGGGTTGGTGTCGTGGTGGAAGCGGTTCGCATACTCCAGGATTCCCTCGAGCTCTTGGACATCCTTGGCGACAAGAATCTCACCGTTGGTTCCGACTCGCTGATTGCATATTCCCAGGAACAGTCCCAGCAAGCTGCCGGGTGGGAAATGCTCAGGGTGGGCCACACGCTCAAATCCTTCGAGAACAGGCCTGATGGCTTCAGCTACCTCACGGGCATCGCCCCGTCCTGATGCAAGGTACTCCCGGAGCAGCGAATGCCTTCGGTCATACTCCGTCGTGGCGTCATCGCTCACGTTCCACGCCGCGAATGTTGATCCTTGCCCATCCCGGACGATCTGGAACGCAGTAGTTGGGATTCGTTCATTCGCGCTGTCCCAGATGCGAGCGAGAAACCTTCGGTCGTGCGAGAGGACGATTACCTGGGCCACGCGCCCCGTCAAGCGGCGAATCTCTTGTACAGTGGTGAGCGACCTGTGTTCGTCGAGGCTGGTTAGGGGGTCGTCGATTACGACGGTCTTCGTCGCAAGGCCAGGATCCTGTTCGAGCGATGCGAAGAAGAACGCCAGCGCCAACGTGTTCCTGTCGCCCGCACTCAAAGTGTTCCGGAACGACGCAGAGCCAGGTTGTGCTATGCCGCCAGCCACGGCCACCGGCTTGTTGTCGATCAGCACGGTGTAGTTGCACGCCGTGCCTCCCCGCGACGTGACCGCCGAAATGCTGTCGATGCGGAATCCGGCGTTGAACCGCTGAAGGTATCCGTTGATGGATTGCCTGTACGTAGGAAACACATTCGTACGGTACTGCTCCAGCGCAGCTTTCGCCTTGTCACGCTCGTCAGCGGTTTTCGCCTTCGCTGCCTTCTCCTGTGTGTATCGGGCACAGAGATCGGAGATCTCGGGCGTATGTCGCGCTTTCGTTGCCTTGAGGCGCGCACGGTCGCTTTCAAGCGCCGCCGCGTTTCCTGCCGCAGCCTGCTCTTTGACGAGACGGATAGAAGCGTTGGCCTGCTGGAGGATTGAGTTCAGGTCTGAGACCTGGGTGCGAAGCTCATCATACCTCTGGACAGCCACGGCGACACTTGCCGAGAACTCGAGGGGGTCTAGCGGCCGGGCCTGCTTCTTCTCGAGCAGCGAAACGACACCGTCACGCGCCGCCTTCCACGCGCGAGCAATCTCGGCCGTATCGAGCGACACTTCTGGGACCTCGCAGAACTTAGCCCAGAACTGGCGCCGCTCCACTGCTACGCGGACCGCTCGCTCAAACGCAGCCGGCACATCGTCGCCGTGTTCGCGATTCACGGCCGCAACCGTGTCGGCAACCGAACGCGTCAGCTTCGTGTATTCCGCGCTGAAATACGCACGGTAGTGTCCGATTATCGAAGAGCCGGCGAGATCCTGCAGGCAGAATGGACAGGCCGCGGCCTGGATGGGATCCTGGGAAGCCGGAACATGCTGGAGCCCCTCGCTGATCCACCATTCGGCCGTGCTGCCTAAGTTCTCAAGGTGATGCCTGACGCGCTCGGCAGCGGTCGTGTCGAGAGAATCGACGTCCTGCGCGAGGATCTTTGCGATTGCTTTCACGTCGAACCCAGGCAGGGAGAGGGTGTCGAGCAATTGCCCACGGCGAACGGGATCCTGCTCCTTGACAGCGGCGATCTTGCGATCAACCCCCTTGATGGCGATGTCGACATCGGCCTGGCTAGGCAGGGCGCAGAAGTCGTCCGCAGAAAACGGACCCATCTCACCGGCGGGAATGGCCGCTTGGCGTGCCCGCAGCTCCACGTTGTGAGCCTCGATTTTGGCGACGAGAGTGTCGACGTTGCGGTGAAGGATGACGCCCTGGGCTCCGAGGACGAGTTCATGCAGGCGCTGACGATGCTCAGGAGCGACCGTGAGTCCCGAGTAGATATTCTCGTCGACAAAGGCGTCGTCGAAGATCGCGACATTCGCCAGAGTCCGGTTCCAAGCTCCGTTTTCGAAGATGGCGAGTGGCGGGCCACCCGCGCAATCAACGATCGCGTGCGCCGGGTGCTGTGCCGAGAGCCGATGCCGTTCCGTGAGGGGAAGCGGATCTCCCGTCGCCAGGGAGCGTAGTACTGCTGCAAGTGTTGTCTTGCCGCGTCCGTTCTCCGCGTAGGCAAGGACAAGTCGCTCAAACGAAAGTGTTGCACCGGCGGTAACGGAGTCGAATTGACCGATGTTCCTAAGGAGTTGAAGCTTAGCAATCATGGGAACTTACAGGCTCTTGACGTTATATTTGCTATAACATACAGTGTGTATGCATCTATGTCAAATCACCCATCTTTCGTTGAACGCTCCCGCTTGCTGCGGAAGAAACTGGACCTGAGCCAGGAGCAGCTTGCCGCTAGACTCGATGTATCGTTTGCCACCATCAATCGCTGGGAAGCCGGAAAGTCCAAGCCGCAGAAGGCGCAAATGGCGGCTTTCGAGCAGCTCTGGGAGGATGCTGGACTCGATGGAGATCCAGCCGACCCAAGGGCAAACGGGGCGCGCCGACGTCGCGGCGTCCAGCGGAGCACTGTGCTTGGAACCAAGGGCATGGAGCAGATGCTCTGGGACGCCGCATGCTCGATCCGCGGCGAACAAGACGCCCCAAAGTTCAAAGATTACATCATCCCCCTCATTTTCGTGAAGCGCCTCTCCGATGTGTTCGATGATGAGGTGGAACGCCTGGCGCAGAAGTTCGGTGATCGGGAAACCGCCCTCTCCATTCTCGACGAGGACCACAGCCTCGTTCGGTTCTACGTACCACCGGAGGCCCGCTGGGCCGTGGTCAGCGGTCGCGAGACATTCGACTGGGCGCGTGGTCACTCGCCTAAGTCCCTTGGCGAGCAGCTCACGACGACGATACGCGCGATCGTCAAGCAGAACCCGTCGCTCGCCGGGGTCATCGATATAGTTGACTTCAATGAAACGCGCAACGGCGAGCGCGAGATTAGCGACCCTGCGCTCAAGGGAGTCATCGAGACGTTTTCCGACCCTCGCTACCGCCTCGGCCTCCGCGATGTGGAGCCCGACTTCCTCGGGCGCTGTTACGAGTACCTCCTTCGGAAGTTCGCCGAGGGCCAGGGTCAGAGTGCGGGCGAGTTCTTCACGCCGACTGAAGTCGGCTTCCTCATGGCGGAGATACTGAAGCCGCGTCCGGGCGAGGAAGCATATGACTACGCCTGCGGCTCCTTCGGATTGCTCATCAAGCTACAACTTGTCGCGCGCAGGCTCGACCCGTTGAGCAAGGTTCCACTCAAGCTCTACGGTCAGGAACTTACGGGATCGAGCTACGCCATTGCCTGCATGAACCGCATCATCCACGACATGGAAGGCGAGGTCCTCCGAGGCGATTCCATGCGTAACCCGAAGTTTCGCGGTGCCGACGGCCGCCTGAAGAAGTTCGATATCGTAGTCGCCAATCCAATGTGGAATCAGCCGTTCGATTCCGAGGTATATGAGAACGACCCATTTGGTCGATTCGTCGAACACGGTGGCATTACGAGCGGCAAGGCTGACTGGGCGTGGCTTCAGCACACAGTCACGTCCCTCAACGACAATGGCCGTGCAGCTGTGGTTCTTGACACAGGAGCGGCTACTCGGGGCAGCGGAAGCAAGAACGAAGACAAGGAACGGAACATCCGTCGGTGGTTCATCGAGCATGATCTCATCGACGGCGTCATTCTCCTGCCAGACAACCTTTTCTACAACACGACGGCCGCGGGGGTGATTGTCGTCCTCTCGAAGAAGAAGCCGAAAGAGCGGCGCGACAAGATCGTCCTCGTCAACGCGAGCGGTGAGTTCAAGAAAGGGACGCCGAAGAACTACCTGCCAGAAGATGCAGTGTCACGCATAGCCAGCGCTTTCAAGCTTGCGAAGCCGGTGGATGGCTTCTGCTCAGTTGTTTCAAGAGATGACGTTGAGAAGAACGATTTCAACATCTCCCCCAATCGCTACCTACGTATCGGCAGCGATGAAACGCATCGCTCGCTCTCGGAGATAGTAGCCGATCTGGATGCCATCGAAGGAGAGGGTAAGGCTGCGAATAGGGCACTGCGGGCGGTCCTCAACGTACTGCTGGAACAGACATGAGAGCCACAAACTCCACTATCCCCGAAGGATGGGACTTCGTTGCGCTACGCCGGCTTCTTCGCGAGGTCGACAGTCGAGTAATGGATCTGTCGCCCGCAGATGGCGACGATTTGGTAGTCCTCTCGCTCACCAAACGCTTTGGCCTCATACCTCAAACGGAACGATTCCGGTCCCGTATGGCTACCGAGGACGTAGGCAAATACAAGGTCGTGCGAAGGGGATGGATTGTCTACAACCCCTACGTTCTGTGGGAGGGAGCGATTCACGCTTTGCAACGTGACAGACCAGGAATTGTCAGCCCCGTCTACGCGGTCTGGGAACGCACCGAAGACGATGGTGGTTTTCTCGACTTCCTGCTTCGCACGCCTGCGCTACTCGCCTGTTACGAGCAGCTTGGCGCTGGCGCAGTCAATCGGCGTCGTTCAGTGAAGAAAGACGACTTTCTCGACATAGAGGTGGCGGCCCCGCCCCTGCGCGATCAGCGTGGCATCGCCTCTATTCTCTCCCTGGTTCGCCGTGTCATCGAGAACGAGGAGAAGGCGATTGCGGTGACGCGCGCCCTAAAGGAATCAGTCGCGGAACATTTCTTCACGCACGGCCTTTGCAACAGCGAACCAGTAGGATCGAACCATGAGGCGATCCCGCCCCACTGGAGCACCGCGCCGCTCGGGCGGCATACCATCTTGGCTCAATATGGCTTATCTATTCGTGGAAGTGAGACCGGACGAATCCCGATTCTCCGAATGAATTGCCAACGCGACGGTATGGTCGTCTTTCGAGACCTGCAATATGTTGACGTGGATAAGGTAGCCCTCAACAACTTTCGACTGCAAGATGGAGATCTGCTTTTCAACCGGACGAACAGCTACGAGCTTGTTGGCCGGACGGCGGTGTTTCATTCGATACGTGAGGCCGTCTTTGCGTCGTACCTTGTACGGCTTCGCCTAGACACGTCCGTATGGATTCCCGATTTCATCAACTACTACTTGAACCGCCCGATAGTGCAAACCGACCTCAAGAAGCTTGCGAGTCGCGGGGTTAGCCAGGCGAACATCAGCGCGAGCAAACTCAAGGAGTTCTCTGCACCGATCGCTCCCCTGGAAGAGCAGCGCGAGATTGTCGGCTCCCTAACCTCTCTCGATCAGAGCATTGCGGGGCATGAGACGCGGCTCGCCATCTTGCGAGACCTCTTTACCTCCCTCCTCGACAAGCTGATGACCGGCGAGATCCGCGTCGACAAGCTCAACGTCGACATATCGGAGGTCGCATCCGCATAGCTATGCCACGCATCACCGAACTCGCGAGTGTTCAGATCCCGCTTGTCCGACATGCTGAGGCTGTCGGCTGGGTGGTCGTGCCACCCGAGGCGTCGCTCGGGAAGCGTGGCGGCCCCTCCGGTCTCTTTCACTATCCAGAGCTCGAGGGGGCATTGCTCAAACTGAATCCCGGTGTCGTGACACCCGAGAACGTCCAGTCCGTCATGCAGGAGATCGAGTCCCTGGCGGCCACGATGCAGGGGAACCGCGACTTGCTCGACTGGCTGCGCGGCGCGCGCACGATCGCCGTCCCCCAGGAAAAGCGTCGCCGAAACGTCACGCTCATCGACTTCACCGATGTCGACAAGAACGCATTCCAGGTGACCTACGAATGGGAGTACACGCCGCGCGCTCGCAAGGGAAACCGCGCTGACGTCGTGTTTCTCGTGAACGGCATCCCCGTGGCGATCATCGAGAACAAGAACCCGAAGCTCGGCGACGCGATGGAGCGCGCGGTGAAGCAGCTCCGGCGGTACGAGATCGAGACGCCGGAGATGCTCCTGGCGCCACAGGTATTCAACGTCACGCACCTCATCGACTACCTGTACGGCGTCACCTGGAACTACACGCGCAAGAACATCTTCGGCTGGAAAGAGAAGAAGTCCGATACCTTCAAGGAAGCGGTCCAGAGCTTCTTCCGCAAGCCGACGCTTCTCCGAATGCTCAAGGATTGGATCCTATTCTACGTCAAAGATGACGAGCTTCAGAAGACCATCCTGCGGCAGCACCAGACGCGCGCCGCTGTGAAGGTCGTCGAGCGTTGCGCGGACCCCAAGAAGCAGCGCGGCCTCGTCTGGCACACGCAGGGCTCCGGCAAAACCTTCACGCTCATCACCGCGGCACGGCTCATCTTGGGGGACCACACTCGCTTCCCCGGCGCAACGGTGCTTCTCGTCGTCGATAGGAACGAACTCGAAGGCCAGCTCGCCGGATGGGTCGAGCGGCTCGTTGGAGACATGAAGGGAGAGGGAATCAAGATCGAGTTCGCCGACTCGAAGGCCCAACTCCAGCAGCTCCTCGACTCGGACTTCCGCGGCCTTGTGATCTCGATGATCCACAAGTTTGATGGAATCCGAGCCAACTCGTGCACGCGCGATAGCTTCTACGTGCTCATCGACGAGGCACACCGGTCGACGGGCGGCGACCTCGGCAACTATCTCATGGGCGCGCTGCCGAACGCTACGCTCATCGGGTTCACCGGAACGCCGATCGACAAGACGGCTCAGGGGCGCGGCACCTTCAAGACCTTCGGGCGGCAGGACCCCGAGGGCTATCTCGACAAGTATTCGATCCGAGAGTCCATCGAGGATGGGACGACGCTCAAGCTGCGCCACACGCTCGCTCCGGGGGAGGTCCGCGTCCCCGACAGTATGCTTGAGCAGGAGTTCTTCCGGCTGGCCGAGACCGAGGGCATCAGCGATGTGCAGGAGCTGGACCGGATCCTCGACCGAGCGGTGCGTCTAAAAACGTTCCTCAAGGCGGACTCGCGGGTCGCGCAGGTGGCCGAGTTCGTCGCCCGGCATTTCAAGGAGAACGTCGCTCCGCTCGGCTACAAGGCATTCCTCGTCGCGGTTGACCGCGAGGCCTGCGCTCTCTACAAGCAAGCCTTGGATCGCCATCTTCCTGCGGAATGGTCGGCGACGGTCTACACCAAGAGCTCATCGGACGCACTCGAGCGGCCTCTCGTCGCGAAGTACCAGATCGACGAGGCGAAGGAGAAAGAGGTCCGGAAGGCATTCGCCAAGCCGGGCGAGCTTCCGAAGATTCTCATCGTCACCGACAAGCTTCTAACCGGCTACGATGCCCCGATTCTCTACTCGATGTACCTCGACAAACCGATGCGGGACCACGTGCTTCTCCAGGCGATCGCGCGCGTCAACAGGCCGTATGAGGACGAGGCGGGCGTGAAGAAGCCGTGCGGGCTCGTCGTGGACTTCATCGGCATCCTGCGCGAGTTCAACAAGGCGCTGAGCTTCGACTCGAACGAGGTCAGCGGCGTCATCGAAGATCTCGACGTGCTTCTCGAGCGCTTCCGGGAGCTGATGGGCGAACCGGCGAAGCGATTCCTGGACGCGGGATCCGGCTCCCCCGACGAACAGCTCGAGAAGCAGCTCTACGAGAGATTCTTCGACAAGGATCGCCGGCGCGAATTCTTCGAATTCTACCAGGAGGTGGAGACCATCTACGAGATTCTCTCGCCCGACCCGGCGCTCCGCGAGTACATCGACACCTACAAACGGCTGTCAGACCTGTACGCCGCGTTGCGGAGCGAGTACGCGAGCAGGGGCGGCCTCTTCGCATACGATCTCGCCCACAAGACCGAGATGCTCTTGCGTTCCACGGAGTCCATGGAAGGCCCACAAGGAACCACGAAGACGGTCGAATACGACGAGAAGGCGCTTGCGGCCCTGCATTCCAAGCCCAAGTCGGACGCCGGCAAGGTGATGAACCTGCTGCGCGACCTGCGCCACACGGTCGAGGCCGAGACGGCAATGCAGCCGGCGTTTCGAGGGATTCTCGAGCGCATCGAAAGCGTCCGCAACGCTTTCGAGGAACGACAGCTGTCGACGAAGGACGCGCTCGACCAGATCCAGGCGCTCGTCGATGAGCGCGGCAAGGCGGCCGGTGAGCGAGAGAAGCTCGGCATGGATGAGCCCACCTTCGCCATCTACTGGACCCTCGATAAGGGCGGCATCAAGAATGGCAAGGAGCTCGCCATTGAGATCACGAGCGTCTTCGACCGCTTCCCCAACTTCACCCGGAACGCCGATGAGCTACGGCAATTGAAGGCAGAGATCTACAAAGTCCTGCTCAAGGAAGTCACGGGCAAGCGCATGGTCGAGATGGGTGACCAAATCTTGGCACTGCGAACGACATGACCGGGCCGAACGAAGCTACCGCTGCGTTCCGACAACGTGTCCTGGACTGGGCAGCTCGCGTTCGCGTATCGCCCAAGCAGATCAGAGTCCAACGAATGCCTCGCAAATGGGCGTCCTGCTCCCCGCGTGGCCGGTGCACGTTCGCAACCGATCTCGCGCATAAACCCCGCGGTTTTCAAGACTTCGTCATCGTGCACGAGCTACTTCACCTCAAGATACGCAACCACGGGCGGGTGTTCCGAAGCCTCCTCAGTGCGCACGTCCCAGGTTGGCAACGGTTCGGGCTGGTCTGCACGCGCGCCGCTCTCCAGGGGCCGTGATGAACGAGCGCACGAGGCAAGCACTGGTTACACTGAGCATCCCCACGGATCTAATTGAGAAGATCGGTCTACAGGGTCACACGCTCGACGGCCTCCGCAGCCTCTCGGGACTCCAACTCCAGAAATTCTACTCTGAAGATGAAGCTCAACTGATTGAGCTGAAGATCAAACGACGGCCAATCCCAGATACCGTTGTGGAAGCAATACTGGCGGCGTCGAACGGTGTCTGTGCCTATTGTGAAGACGGAGTTTCCACGCGGCCGTACCAGATGCATCACATCGAGCCCTATAGCGCAAACCAGAACAACTCTGAGGACAATCTCGTTCTCGTCTGCCCGAACCACCACGCTTGGCTCCACAAGACCGGTGTGCCCGCTGACTCGCAAAAGCGAAGGCGGCGCGAATGGTGTGCCACGGCCGAACTGGGACGGGCGTACGCCAGGCGAGGCATCCCGTTCCCCTACGGAACCTTTGAGCCAATCGACTACGGCGGCGAGCCGAACATCGTCGAGATACTCTCTCCAGTTCCGCCATCGCCCAGGACGGCCGTCGAGCTGTCGAAGCATGCCCTCGCGGATGAGGCAAGACGACGGCTACGGGCCTCGAAATTCCTGCTTCTCGTTGGTGGTTCCGGTGCCGGCAAGTCGACGCTCGCGCTCGGCATTGCCGGCTTGTTCGAGGCTCTCGTGTTTCGATACCGCCGTCCACCGGTGGATACCCGCGGGGCACTGGCCGAAGTGCTGACGTTCGTTGGCATCGCGAGCCGAGAGTGCGTGCTTCTGCTTGATGACGCGAACACATGGGCGGCAGCTTCAGACCTCGAACGAGTGGCTGCCTCGGCGTCCAAGGATGTCTACCTTCTCGCGACATGGACCGGGGCCAGCCTGGAGGGCGATCCGACCGCTGAACTCCACGTTCTCGGCAATCGTCTCGTGATGCGGTGGGAGGATGTTCGTAGTACCGCCTGCGCCACCTTGCTTGAGCATGAGCACGAGGTCGTGAGAACTCTACGAAGACTCAGGTCAGATGATGTCGAGCGAGTCGGCCTCGGTCCGCTGGATAGAAGCCTCGAGTGGCTTTTTGACCGCTACGGGGGGACTGCCAAGTCCATCTGGCAGTTCCTCTTCTTGCTACGCGGCGGATGGCAGTCCGTCCGAGATGAGCTTGGGATTCTCGCGGCCGCCGGTCGTGCTGACGTACCAGTCGTATACGCGGCCATCGAGCAGATCGCATCGGTGGAAAGGCCCGTCACGCCGACGGAAACTTCCGAGGCCATCCCCAAGCTGCCTCTTGCGGCAGCTCTTCCGCCGGCCGACGTCGCGTGGATAGCCGATGTCTTTGACAAGCTCGTGCGACGACGGCTGATGGTCCGTGCTCGAGGTGCATACACCACGGTTCATCGTGACTGGGCTCGTGCGCTGATCTGTGCCGCGCTGGACGATCCGCTATGCAAGCAAAGCGCGATGGAGTCTCTGGCAAGGGACTTTGACGCCCGTACGGCGTCTCCTCGCCGACTCATGATCCTCTGGTCGTGGCTTTGGTACGACGCCGCAGGCGGGCGGTACGCGCGGGACTGGGCGGCGAGACAGGGACCCGAGGATTGGCGCGCCCTGGTGGGGACGGCGGCAGCCGCGAGCCTAGTGGACATAGCGATGGTCGCACAGCAGCTGCATCTGCTCTTTCCCTCGGACCATTGGACTGCCATCGTCGGCGACGCGTTCGAAGCGCACGAGGCCCCGCTCGCGCTGTTGGTGAGCAAGGCGACATCGGAGGACTGGTATTTGCTTCGGCAGCTATTCATGACAATGGACCACGCTCGGCCGAGCTGCGCCGCGCGCATCGCAAGCGGATGGGCGCCTGAGGCCGCCGCTCGCGTGCTAGGCGAAACCCACCCAGACTACTATGAGTCGGTGTGGTGGTTTCTGGCCGGCGTCGAGAAGCATAGCCGCGAGTGGTGTGCTCAGGTGGGGCATCACCTCGACTGGCAGACGGTGGCGTCGAATCTCTCCCGAATCCGTCGAGGCCATATTGATGCCATCAATCATTGCGTCGAAATACTCGGCAGGCTGAAGGTCCCGCTGCTCCGTTCGCGAGTTACAGGCCTGGCGAAGGCAATGGCGGACACCCTGCGAGGCGCATCGGTCTCGGAGATCTCCTTCTGGCATGCTCCTATGGAGCTATGGCTCGAGATCTTCCCTACCGAGATGCACAAAGTTGTCGAAGTCCTCGAACCGAGCCGATTGGCGGAGGAACTGTCAAATACAGGGCCTCGGAACTGGGGGCGTGTGCTCATGTTGTCGGCCTTCGCAGCGAGAGCTGGTTCTGACTTCGGCCGGCAGATGGTCGATTCACTCGGGTCGACCTTCGTCGATTCAGTGAACCGGTTTGGCGCGACCAACGCCCATGAACTGCGCGTTCTTGTCTGGCAGCTCGGGTACGGAAGCGCCGCGCGGCGAAACGAGCTTGCGGCACAGTTGCTGACAGTCGCTACCGCTGCCTGCAAGGCGGACGAGCACGAGCGCGGGGAGATACTCAAGGCGTTCTCGGCCCTCGATCTGGATCAGGCACAAAAGCTTGCGACCGACTTGGGACTTGCGATTCCAGAGAATGACAGGGTTGATGACGTCGACCGACCCTTGCTCGATTGCTTGGAGAATGGCGACCTCATCCGCAAGAAGCTCGACGATCTTGACCGCTCTGGTGAGGACTATGACGTTACTGCGCTGCTCTTGGGGTGGGGTAGGGGCGAAGCGTAGGAGCGGGTGGCGGTAGCCAGCCCTTCGCTCTTGCCTGGCCATCTGGAAAAAGGGCGCTGAGGCCGCCGGAAGGCCGCCACTCGGTAACAAGAAGCGACACCGGCGCATGAAATGGATTGGGGGTCGAAGCAGATGACCTGCTTCGCGCCCCGGGGTCCAACACGGTAAACGCCTTGAGCTTCGTCGCCTCCCTTTTGCGCTCCGTATTCCACGGTTCTGACCGCATCCACGCGCTTGCCCAAGAGACGAATCTTCTCGTTGGCGAGCGTGAGCGTGCGAATTCTCTCCAGGACCGTCTTGGCGTCGAGTTCCAGAGCCACGACGGCGCCGGCGCGACGCTCGGAACCGCGGTGGACGGGGGGTGGCCGGTGCGCGTGGCTCGGGAGCGCCTGGCTGGCCATGCCGGCCTTTGGGGGCCGAGCGGCTCGGGTAAGTCGTACCTGCTCGTGCTCATGCTCCGGTTCCTTCTCCAGTCCGGGGTTCGCCGGCTTGTCGTCGCCGACCCAAAGGCCGAAACCGTCGAACTGGCCAAGCGGCTCATGGTCGATTACGCCCGCACTCTGCCTGAGCAGGAGGCCGAAGACCTACTTGAACGAGTCGTCTGCCTCGATCTCTTTGCCGCCACCACGCTGCCGCGACTGCAGGTGCTTGCCCTACAGGAAGGCTCGGATCCCGAGCTGCACGCCTTCACCATCGCGAACCTCATCACCAACGAGCTCGACAACGGCGGACTCGGGGTTCGCCAGGAAACCATCTTCCACCGGGTCATCGAAGCGCTCATCCGCGCCGGCCTACCGCTCACCGTCCTGCCCATGGCGCTCGAGAATCCTGAACTCTTGGATGCGCTTGCCGAGACCCACGAGCCATCCGCATTCTTTCGGGCCTTGGCGGCTCGCCTCCGGAAGGAATCCCGTGACCGGATCCTGGGGTTGGTGAGCAGAGCAGAGCGGCTCCTGCGCCTCAAGCCGGTCCGGCTCGCCCTGGGCGGCAGCCGCGACTGCATCGATTTCGCCAAGCTCCTCGACGAGCGCATCACCCTCATCAACCTGGCCCCGCCCCATGGCTCGACGGATGTCGGGCGCTTTCTTGCCGGGCTCATCTGGGTCCAGCTCAACCATGCAATCCGCCGCCGGCCGAACGGCTCGGCGCCAGCCTACGTCTGCGTCGACGAGTGGCCGACTTTTCTGTCCGCGGGCGGCGCCAACCTTGCGGACACCTTCGAAGACCTGCTCCGCCTGGCCCGCTCAAAGGGGGTATTTCTGACCGTCCTCTCGCAGGACCTGGCTTCCGTGGCCAAGGTGTCGCGATCCATCGTCGACGTTGTCCGTAACAACCTGCACCTGCACATGATCTTCCGCGCCCAGGACGCGAACGCCTGGGACTTCGCCCTGCCGGTCACGGGGACAAGGCCCAAGCCTCCTGGGCCGCCTTGGGAAGAGCGTCGTTTCGGGTACCTCGACCGCGGCGCGGAACTCACGCTCCTGCGTGAGCAGCTCTTGCGGCTTCCGGACCGCACCTGCTACCTCGTCGACCGGCGCACCGGCCTCCCAGGCCTGCTCATGCGCACGGCGGACCTCAAGCTCAAGGCATCGGCTGCAGAGGTTCGCGCCCTTGAAGAGCACGCCTCGCGCAGCGATGCGGTCGCCACCATCGCCGAGATGGAGGCTGGCGAGCGCAAGGTCGCGCGCAAGATTGAGGGGCTGCTGTCCTCTGCTTCTCCAGAGGGCATCGATGAGGGCGGCCCGGCCAGACCGCCGCGCCGCCCGCGCCGCCCAATGGACATCGGGTGACAGCCATGGCCGATTCGAAGTTCAGGCTTGCGCGCTTCCTTCTCCTCTCACCGTTCTACGCCGCCTATAGCGCCTGGGTGCTCCTGTGTTGGGCGCTCCGCGTCCTATGCAAGATTGTCTGGACCATCCGCCTCAGCAACCCTGAACTCATCTGTCCGGCCTGCGGGTTCCGCAATTCCCTCTATGGCCGCTGGGAGTGCCGTGCGCCCGGTTGCGGCGCCGTTTATCTCGGGGCGGCTGACCGGTGCGGCCGTTGCCACGCTGGCGCGTCGTTTTTCCCATGCGCCAACTGCGGCGCATCGATCACGCTGAGGCCAGCCCGATGGTGATCCTGCCCTGGCGGGTCTCGGGCGCCCGTCTCCACCTACCGCGCGACCTCGAAATCGCGTACGCCGTCGGCCGCATGGGCGTGGTTACCACGGCCGACGTGTACCGGCTCTGGTACGGCTCGCCCCATACCGCCCGTTTCGGCTTCGGCCGGCTTCTGCGGCTGGGGCTCTTGAGGACATTCCCCCGCCCAGACCAGCTCGCACCGGCATGGTTCGCGCTCACCCCACGCGGGCTTGACTGGGTCGCCGAGCAAGCCGGCTGCGACGAGCGGGAGCTGCGTGCAGTCTGCGGCATCCGCCGGATGAACCTGCAGGCGATCGGCACCAGGAACCGCCTTTGGACCTCCCTGGTTCTTGCCTGCCGCAGCCATCCCTCGGTTCAACTTGCCTGCGTCCAGCCCGAGTGGGAACTCCGCCGGCAACGCACGGACGGCCTCGAGCTCGTCCCGGACGCCATCATAAGCATGGAGAGCAAGCCGGTAACAGATCGGCGGAGCTGCGCATGGATGCTAGAGATGGACGGCGGTACCCAACGCAGCTCGGTGTTGAAGGCGAAGGCCGCACGCTACGCGGCGTTCCGCGCTGTTCCTCACCTCTACGGACATGCCGACTGGCGCGTGCTTCTCCTAGTTCCTTCGGAGCGCCGCGCTCGGATGGCCGCCGCCGCCTTCACGTCGGGCGGCGCCGGCGCCTTCAGCTTCGTGGCCATTGCCAGGAGCCTGGGGGAAGGCCGCGCATTCAGCCCGAGCTTGTGGCCTTGCCTGGAGCTGACCCACTCGCCGCAGGCGAGGCCCAGCGCAAGCCTAGTCGACGGCATCACCGCCCCGAACAGCAAGGCCGATCAGCAAGGCCGGTCGGAAGTTGATCGGGGTTTCCCCTCGGAAAGCGGAGCGATTACGCCATGATCGAGAATCGCGCCCGTACCGACAGAGGGGGTGTCCCCGAACGAATTCCCCATCTAGCCCACGAGGGGCGGCTCAAGGGATCCATTCCGTTCTCAAGGAGGTTCAGGCCGGTGGTGGCAGCCGGCCGCAAGGACGATACGACGGCAAACGAGCGATCACGGACCATGGCGTCGACGGAAGCGGCGAGGCGGCTCGGCCCGCTAACCCGTAACCACACGATGACTATGGGACTCGACAACTACCCGAAACGGTGCGACTGCCCCAAGCATTCGTACCCATCCAACGTGCCCGACTTCGGTGCCACTCACGGTCCAGACGAGCCGTGCCCATTCGAGAAGGACAACTTCCCGATCGGAATGGTGGGCACCTGCTGCTCGCTTCGCGGCAAGGCCGCGGCTCACGAACTCGAAGCGCTCGGCGAAAACCGCCTTTCGGAACGCATGTACGAAGACATGTCCGCCGAGGAAGCGGAGGAATTCGCCGAAGAGCTTCGTGGTGCCGGTGACCGGCTCGAACGCGAGAACGCAGGCAAGGCCGACAAGCCCAAGGGTGCCGGCTGGAATGGCATCTGGAACAACCGGAAGAAGGAGTGGGAGTACCAAACCTACTCCACCTTCGAGGAGGCGCTCGCCACCATCCGCGAGGCCGCGCGCTGGTACGAGAAGGTCGCCAAGCTGGGCTACGGGGTGCACGCCTGGTACTAGCCATGGACGCGCCGGGTTCTGTCCATATCGCTTCTCCTGCCGCCGTGTCGGCAGGGAAAGCCGGTCGGGAACGCGGGCCGAGCCCAACGCCGCCCGCCTTCGCCAAGGTCCACGAGAAGCGGCGCGTGCATGGGCGGCTCGAAGCGGCACGGGGATGCCCGCCGAGAGCACGCCGCGCGCTCGCCGTCGGACTGGACCCGCGCTTCGCGAGTGGCCGGATGATCGTCCGGCGTCTCCCGACCGGCAGACCCTGGCTTGCCGCCGCGGTCCCCTCCATGGATTCCGAAGAGTCTCCGACCTGTCTGCTGGTTCGCCCTGCCTCAGACGGTGAGCGGCTGGGCGAGAGCGAGTCTTCGGGCCGTCGCTGGACCGGGATTCTCACTCTTGAACCCAACGCTCTATGCAACCACCCACCCAACTACCCTCGACCTCCCTGCCGACCTGGAACGCGGCCGTACTCGCCGCGCTCCGGTCGTTCCCGGGTCCGGTCACCCTCGGTGTCCTATACACCAAGGTGCGCGGCCTGGCCCCGGGACTCGTCGCCGGCAATCCGCAGCACGCCGACGACAAGATCCGGCAGGTCGTGCAGCGGCTGGCTCGCCAGGGACTGGCGAACCACGTACGCAAGGGAATCTGGGAGGCCGCGCGGAAATGAGCCGCGCGTGGTGAACGCTGCCGCCAACCAGGGCGAACCGGGCCGGGCGGGCTCGGAGACCGGTGGGCGGAGGAGGGTGGGCTGGTCCAGCGCGGCTCGAGATCGTCTCGCTCGGCCTGACGCCCTGGGGATGGGCGCTCACGCCGCCGCCGGCGGATCGAGGCTGAGATGTTCCGGCCGAGCCCTCCTCCGCTTCGCCGGGTTTCAAGAATTCGCCTGCCGTCAGTGCGACGTGCCCCCTGGGGCTTCCCGCGAAGACCGGCGCGCAAAACTCTCGACCGTGTCCTTGACCGGCCGCTTCCGCCTGGCGTGGAGCGAGCGTGGGCTCTGGGGCCACGGGATCCGTTCCTGCCGGAACCGATTCTCACCCCTAAAGCCAACCCAACTCCTATGCCTACCGACCTCAGCACCGTCCAGCAGCCGACCTGGGACGACGTCGTCATCGCCGTCAGCCCGGATCTGCCGGACCAATTCTCGTTCAGCCAGCTCCTGCGACAGACCCTCAGCCGTTTCCCGCACCTGTGCCTGCGTACGCCCGCTGTGGAGGATGTCCTCCGCGTTGCGGCCGATCGCGTCTTCGGGCACCGTGAGGGATCCGGACGGCCTTCGCGGAAGCCGGCCGCGAGCTAGCAGGTGCGATCAGGCCAAGGCGGCAGCCCGGCGCGGGTGCGATCGGGAGGCTCGGCCCAGGGGGGCCGTGGCCGGTTCCGGCAGGACGTCCTGGCCCTGGCCGACAGAGCCTCCGGCGCGGGGATGCGCCAGATGGTTCCCCTCGGCTCGCTCCGACGCCCATCATGGTCCGACCTGCGCTCCCCTGGGTCCGAGCACCTACAGCGAAGATTTCGAAAAGGCATCCCCACCGGCGTCCGGTGGGCCAGTGCACATGACCCGGTCAGACGGGCGCGGCTGCAAGGCCGAACCCGTCCGGCTCGGAATCCGAAGGACGCGGCCGACAAACCGCTCGCGCGGCACGCGGGCCGAGATCGTAGGGCAGTACTTGTCCCGTCGAATCTCGGATCCGTGCGCTCGCCTGACGGCGGCACTCCCCCACGGGGATGAGCCCTGCCAGGCGACCGCTGGAGCCATGGGCATCGAGGGCGCCTCGGCGCACCTCCGGTGCGGCTCCAAGGTGCCGGGCTTCGGGGTGGCCGCCCCCAGGGTTCCGGTCGGAAGCGTCGCCTTCAGGGGGCGCCTCTGGCTGGGCACGAGCCTGGCCCACCAGGGCGTCGGGTTATTGCGCGAGGGGAGTCGTTGATGACGCCCAAGGGGCCAGCCCTCGCCAGGGTGTCGCAGCCGCTTAGGCGCAGTGCGGACGTCCGGACGCAGGCGCGCGACGCCAACCAGCCTAGCCTCGAGTCGATCCTTGTAGAGGAACGTGACGGGGCCGTCTACTTCGCCCGGATTCCTGATCTTGCTCACTTTATGGAAGTGCGCAGCCTGCATCTGCACGCGGATGTGCTAGAGACTCTCTCCGACCTGGTTCTCTCTTTGGTCGGTGAAGAGGACGACGATGGCTCGGGTTCGCGTGGTTGAAGACGCCGGTACCGCCGGCGAGGCCGTGACAGGTATCTATCTGCGGGTTACCGCCGAGGAGTCGGTGAAAACCGACCTCTCGCTCCCGAACCAGCGCCGACGCGGTCTCGAAATCTGCACCGAGCGCGCTTGGTCGCCGGTCAAGGTGTACCAGGAACCACGGCACGTGGGTGGCGACGAGCCCCCGACCAAGCGCCCGGCCCTCGCCGCCATGCTCGCGGACATCGAAGCCGGGCACGTGAAGCGCGTGCTCGTCCGCCATGACGACCGGCTGTGGCGCTCGACCGAGGTGCAGGACCTCATCCTGAACGCGCTCCGGCGGAACACGGTAGAGCTGTGGACCTTCGCCGGCCAGCGGGAGCTGCGCTCCGCGGGCGGCCGATTCGCCATCAAGGTGCTGGGGGCCGCCGCCGAGCTCGAGAAGGGGCTCACGAGCGAACGGATCCGCGAGATGAAGCGCGGCAAGGCCCATGCCGGCCGCCTGGGCGGCGGCCCGCCGTCCTTCGGCTACGCTTCGCAGTCGCGCGCGAAGCTTGAGCTGCTTCACCAAGGCATCGCCGAGGACGAGGCGCACCGGCTCGCCTGCGAGAAGTACCCGGTGGCAAGAACCTGGTACATCGACGAGAAGGAAGCCGAGGTCGTCAGGCTCATCTTCAAGCTCTACATCGACGAGCGTTTGGGCACGCGCCGGATCTCACAGGAGCTGAACCGGGTGGGCCACCGGCGCCGGAGCGGCTTGGTCTGGTGCCCGGTCAAGGTGGGCAGAATCGTCAACAACCCGGCCGTGGCCGGCTTCACGAGCTACGACGAGGAGGCCTATGCCAAGGGACTGCCATCGCGGGCAGCCCGCTATCAGCAGAACCTTTTCCCCGGGCAGCACCCGGCTATTGTCCCAGTTGAGCGGTGGCGCGAGGCCCAGCATCTCAAAAACGAGGAGAACGCCAAGCACGTCCGTACACGAAACTCAAAGGCGCGGATCTACCCGCTCACCGGCGTCCTCCACTGCGGGGTCTGCGGCGGTACGATGTCGGGGCGCTCCTCGGGCACGAAGCGCGCGCCGTACTACGTCTGCTCCCGCCGCAAGCACTACGGCCCCGCCGATGGATGCACGGGGCCGTCCATGCCCATGCGGCTTGCGGACGAGGCGATTTGGGACTACCTCGGCGGGCTCTTCCGGACGCCGGATTCGCTGCAGGCCCTGATGGACCGCTTGAACCGCGAGCTGGGCGAGCACGCACCCGAGTTCGAGGCCCGGCTCCGGGAGGTGCGAACCGCCATGGCCGAGCTTGAGGCCAAACAACGCCGGTGGATGGAGAAGTACGAGGCCGCGACAGACGACGCGGCGGCGGAGATCGTTTGGCAGCGGATCCGCGAACTCAAGAACCAGGAATTGGACCTGCGCCGCGAGGCCGAAGGCCTCGAAGAGCGGCTGTCCGCGCGGACGAAGCGGCAGCTCAGCTTGGAAGAGACGGCCGCGTACCTCGAGCGCCTCAAGGTGGAGCCAGCCGGCGAGGCAGTGCGGAAGCGCTCTTTCATCGAGAAGCTCCGCCGTTTCCACGAACTCCATATCCGTGTCCTCGACGCCCGTCGCATGGCCGTGTTCATGCGACTGGATCAACCTAGCCCAGGGTCGAGGCATAAGACACCGACGGAGGCAGTCGGCTGCCGTGTAGGAATCATCGGAAAGGCGGCTACAACGTCAGGGCCGAGCCATGTGTACCCCGGAGAACCCGAGCCCGGTGGGCCGACGAACAGGACGTTGTGGCCGCCGGCCGCCGCGATCTCCAGGGCCCGGCGCGCGACCTCCTGGCCGCGG
>JAFGQA010000273.1 GCA_016935885.1 Phycisphaerae bacterium
AATCCTTTCTCGGCACCGGCTTCAGGACCGAGAAGGGATTCTCGGTCCAGCAACCGTAGTCGCGTTTCCTGTGAAACGCGGTACTAGTACAACAGCGCCTCGTCCATAGGCTCCTCGTAATGGGCGTACTCGGCCGATGATCGACTGACACCGATCGCCACGCCACCAACCAACGGCTGCTCCCCCGGGGCCTCGTCCGGCGGCACTTCCTCGAAGGTCACGGAGACCTGCCCGACCGGCTCGGGCAGATCCAAGGACACGAGCACGATGGGGCCATCGGAGTCCCCGATTGCCGGTACGACCGGAATCTCGGTCCTCGGCCACCACACAACGATGGCAATCGCCGCCGCTGCCGCCAAGGGCAGGCCAACCCGAGCGACCCACGATGCGGCTTGGTGCCACCCCGGCCGCTTGCGAGTGGAGCCACGGCACGTCCTGGCGGCCTCCTCGCGAATCGACGCGGAGATGCGCGATTTCAGGGCCCGCCAGTCCACCTCCGGCAACGGCGCCGCCCAGTCTTCCAGCAGCCGGTCGATGCCCTGCACGCGTGGCGGAGGCTCCCGTCGAGCCGAAACGGCGCCGATCTGACTCAGTGCGGCGGTAGTTTGCCCCGGCGTTGGGGTCGTGTGATCGGCGGCGTTCTCGATCACCCGATCGGCAACCTGGCGCGTAAACGTCCTCCAGTCGACGTCCTCGGGCAGGGCTCGCCAACCGGCGAGGAGATCATTCAGACGCGCGTATCGCCGCGCGGCGTCGGCTGCATCGCCATCGTCGCTGAGGGCACGGCGAACCCTCGCAAGCTCGTCGGCGGTCAGGGTCCCGTCCTGGTGCTCGCTCAGCAGACGCTCAAGTTGTTCAGATCTGTCCATTAGTCTTCGAGGTACTCGGCGAGCCTCTCCTTAAGTTTCCTTCGGGCCTGAAAGACATTCCACTTCACCATCTCGACACTGCACTCCAGAATCTCGGCGACCTCCTTCTGCGGCAGGCCCTCGATCGCGAACAGGATCAACGCCAGCCGCTGTTGGTCGGGCAGCGATTCGATGGCCGCCGTGATGGCCTGCCGCGCCTCGACGCCTTGCAGCGATTCCGCCGGCGTGCGGTTCTCCGCCGGTGACACGTCGATCACCTGACCCGTCGAACCGCTGTCTTCCCGCTGCGTCGCCAGCGACAAGCTCGGACGCCGCCCGCGACGGTAGTTCAGCGAGAGGTTCGTCACGATCCGCATCAGCCACGCACAGAACAACTCGGCCTGCTGAAGCGACGCCAGGGATCGAAAAGCCCGCAAATAAGCATCCTGGCAGACATCCATGGCGTCCTCAATGTTGCCCAGCAGCCGATAGGCCACCGCGACCGCCCGCCGCTGGTACTTCTCGATCAGGCGATCGTACGCGGTCGTGTCGCCAGCCAACGTCCGAGAAACGTCCTCGGCATCGAGCCGCCGGGCGGCTTCCTCGTCCATCTGGCCGGGTGTGACGGCACGATTGCCCATAACCGTAGACAACGCGGAGGCCCGCAGGTTAGAGTCCCGGTCGGTCGAATCCACGGATGATCTCGGCCGACGTTGGCAACTGGACTTTTGCAGAACGAGGCTTTCGCAGGCCATCAACCCCGTTTTAGCGTGGAAGAACGGGGGGCAGTCCCGGCGATTGGGGCATCTTCCAAAACTCCAGTTGGTAACTTGCCTTGCCGGCGTAGCTTAGGCCAACCGGCACGTCGTGGCAAACCGGCCGGCCGTGGCAAACCGGCAGGCGCCAATCGCCGTCGCGCAAGGGCGCCCCTGGCGCGAGTGTGCCACCGGCGCGAGGGGGCCCCTGGCGCGCGAGGGTGCCACTGGCGCGCGAGGGTGCCACTGGCGCGCGAGGGTGCCACTGGCGGCTTGCCCGCCAGTGACCACGGACAGGCGCCTGAGCCCAAGTACCCCCGGCCTCGGCCGGGCACGCGTTCAGCGTTCAGACGGGGTGGCGCGGGTAACGAACGACACGCCCCATGTGGGCGTGTCGTTCATTACCCGTGAGAGCAGGCTCGAAAGCATGCTCGTGGGTAAGTTCCCCCGCCGCTGGCGGCTCCTAAGCCAAGGCCAAGGGCCTTGACTGGGAACGGGTGGGACCGACGGAGGTGACCGACGATGAATGACGCTCAAGCGGAGTGGACCCGGCGCCGATTCCTGCAAGCCTCTGCGGCCGCCGTGGCCGCCGGCGCGGTCGGCACCCCGACGGGTGAAGCACTCGCACAGGACCGCGCCGCGGGCCCGAGTGCCCCGCGTTGCCCGGTGGTCGTCGCGAGTGCGAACGGGCTGAAGGCCATTGATAAGGCCATGGCGATGATGAAGGCGAAGGCGGATCCACTGGACGCGGTGATCGCCGCCGTAAGCATCGTCGAGGACGATCCGGAGGACCACTCGGTCGGATTGGGCGGCATTCCGAACGAGGACGGCGTCGTCGAGCTGGACGCCTGCTGCATGCACGGCCCGACGCACAAGGCCGGCGGCGTGGCGGCCCTGCGAAACATCCGAAACCCCTCCCAAGTCGCCCGGCTCGTTATGCAGCGGACGGATCACGTCCTGCTGGTGGGCGAAGGGGCGCTGCGGTTTGCAAAGGCCCACGGCTTCAAGGAAGAGGAATTGCTGACCGACGAGGCGAGGAAGTCCTGGCTGAAATGGAAGGAGTCGCACTCCGACAAGGACGATTGGCTATCCCCGGAGCCGCCGGACGCCCAGCAGGAGACTCGCGGACCGGCGTCGATCGAATACACGTGGGGCACGATCAATTGCTGCGCCGTGGACGCGGCCTCGAACATCGCCGGCGTCACAACCACGAGCGGGTTGTCTTACAAGCTGCCCGGCCGCGTGGGGGACTCGCCGATCATCGGCGCCGGTCTATACGTAGATAACGAGGTTGGCGCCGCCGGTTCCACCGGGCGCGGGGAGGAAAACCTACAGAATTGCTCATCATTTCTCATCGTGGAGCTGATGCGAGCCGGCATGGATCCGGAACGGGCCTGCCTGGAGACGCTGAAGCGCGTCGCCGACCATGTCGAGCCCCGGCTGCGCGATGAAGCCGGCCGGGCCCGCGTCGGACTTACGTTTTATGCCGTGGCGAAAGACGGCCGATTCGCCGGCGCGTCGATGTGGTCCGGCGCGAAATTCGCCGTCCACGACGGAACCCAGGCTCGCCTGGAGGAATGCGCATACCTGTACGAAAGCCCGAAGAAGCAGAAGACAGACAAGTCATAGCGAAAGCAAAAAGCCGACATCGCGAAAGCCAAAACACGCGAGAACCCGCACTGGACGATCAGTACTCCGCCTCCTCGTAGCCGATCTCCGTCATCTTCCGCCGGACACGACGAGGCACCCGAGCCTTGGCCGTAATCGATTAGAGCGTCTTAGGGTTGAGCGTGCATGCTCCATTGACGCTTCGTTGCAGCGTCGACCCCCTGTGGCCGACGTGGATGACCGGTTTGCCGACGTTCCTCAAGGGTGAACGCTGACCGCTCCCTCACGGTCGCGGTTCCGATCGGCGTCGGCGGCATAGGC
>JAFGQA010000274.1 GCA_016935885.1 Phycisphaerae bacterium
AAGACCTCCAGAAAACGCACCCCGTGCGTGGCGATCCACTCCCCCAGGTCGAACCCCGGCTCCTGCTCCTCCGCCGCCGTCGGCCACCGAATCTCGTCCACCAACGCCGATTGAAGACGACTGCGATTGTAGGTGAACGCCGTGTCCATCTGCGTCTGCGTCTCTCCGTTCCAAGACATCCGCCGGCTCATCTGCCCGCCGCTAGTGTGCCATTCATACATGGTGTAGATCGCCGCCTGATCCACCACCGGCACGCCGTCGCCGTCGAACAGATACTCCGTGTAGCTCAGCAGCTTGTCCTGCCCGGCACCTTCGCCGGATAGATCATACACATTATACGACCAGCTGTAGCCGGGCGACATGCCAGGATCCGGCTCGCCGAGACCGTAATCCGATTCGGGATTGCCCTGCTCTCGCGGGTCGGCCGGGTTGTAGTTCGGATGGTACGCGTAGTTATACCGAATGACCTTCGCAAACCGCCAGTCCGCCGGCTCGCCCGGCATGGCAACGTTCTGTTTCTCGATCTTGCACAGCCGGTTGCCGCCGGCGTCATACCTATACTCGTTGTAATACTCATTGTCTCCCGTGCGGACTTCCTTGACGAGCCGGTTGGGGTCGCCACCATCGGCGAAGTACTCGGAGTCCTCCATCAGATCGGAGAACCAGGAGTAATACAACTTCTCCGGCTCGACCGCTTGAGCGGAGTCACTATCGAGGTCACCCTCTGTCAAATGTCCGTCCCCATATTCGTACGTTGTCACATTCGCCTCAGGCCCCTGTTCGACGTATTCGTCAATCCGCACGACGCGGCCCTTGTCATCGCGCTGATACTGAAACGCCAACACCTCGGCCCCCTGGGCGTTCTTGTGCACGATCTTGGTCACTTGGCCGGCAAGATCGAGGTAATACTCACTGACCGTATTGTCCGGCTTGGTCTCGACGACCGCGGGCAGGGCGGTGGCATCTGTGTATTGATAGGACGTTGCGGAACCGTTTTGAGTAACGCATTCAACGCGGCCGGCAAGGTCCGTTTCAACCATCGTGTTCACGTACCCGTCCTGGTAATCAAGGTTGGCACGGTAATACTCGCGCTCGATTCGACCGCTGTCGTCGAGATAGGACCAACTGACGGTGTAGTCAGGAAAGACCAAGAGCACAGGCTCCAGAAACGCCCCCTGTTCGCCATTCGTTGCGATCACTTCTTTATGCTTCTTGCGCCCCAAACTATCGTATTCGAACTCGTAACCCATGTCGGAAGTCAGTTGCGGTAAGGAGAGCGGCTGTCCCTTGCCGTTAAACAGCACGGGCACGGCCGATCGCCCGCCGTCACACCCGCCGCCGCCGTCTTCCCCTTCGCCGCCTTCCCCAAGACCCTCACAGCCCGGACAATCGAGACAGGACGTGCGGTTGCCGTCGGCGTCGTACTCGACGCAACACCGATCGCCGTACAGGCATATCGCATCGGGGTTGGGGACCGAACACACCTCGATTTTGGGATAAATCGAGTCCTCCGGGAGGGCGCACCACATGAGACCGCAATCGTAGCCCGCCATTCCACTGCTGGTCACGTTGCCGGTGGCGTCGGGATCTGAGACGCCGTCCGAGACCGAATGAACGTCACCGTTGAAATCCCCGCGGCCGTGGGTGGACTGCATCAACTGCCCGTGGCCGTGACCGCCGCCGGTGTGCGGCCAATAGCGGAAGCCCTGCTCGACGCCGTTGGGGCCGATGGTGCGGCGGAGCTTGGCGAGGTCGTAGGTCAGGTCGCGGCCGCCATCGGTGCCCTGGCCCCACTCGAGCGTCAGGTCGCTGACGCCCGGGCCGTCGATGCGGGTGGGGCGTGTTGGGTTGGCGATGTCTTCGTAGTCGAACCATGTCTCATGGCCGAGCGGATCCTCCATGTAGGTCAGGTTGTTGAGGCCGTCGTAGGCGTACTCCCACGGCCCGCCGACCGGCGGCTGGACGGTGAGGACGTTGCCGCGGTCGTCGAAGGTGCGGGTGGTGACGCCGCCGAGGACGTTTGTGGTGGTCAGGGGGTTGTTGTCGTCGTCCCAGGTGATCTCGGTTACGACGCGGTCGAGCGGGTCTGTGACCTCTGTCAGGCGGCTGGACCCGTCAAAACGGTAGTCCGTGACGTCGGGGGCCGGCGAGGTGCGGGCGCCCTGGACCGTGGCCCGGTAGATGGGGAGCTGCTGCGGCGGGACGGGTGGTGCCTTGCCCTGCAGCGGCCGAACCTTTGGCAGTTGAAGGATGTAGAAGTGGAATTGTCGCGTCTGTTGCTCCGACAGGCCCTCGGCGAGGGTCACCAGGTCGATGTGGCCGTTGGTGCCGTAGGTGATCGTGGTGGGGGTGCCGTCGGCGGGGATGGGGTCTCCCGGGGAGCTCTCGAGCGTGTACTTGATCGGATAGTCGATGATGCGGACGAGCTTCGGCCCGTCGGTGTGGAACTCGGCCCAGAAGAGGGGCTCCTCGGTCGTCGGATGGCGGCGGGCCGTGGAGACCTTGACGATGTCCGTGACGTCCGGCGGGAGATCGGTCGGATAGTCGATCTCGTAGATGCGTTCGAGTTGATGGTCCGGGGAGCCGATCGGCGGGACAGCAATGGAAACGAGCCGGCCGGTGACGCCGTTGTAGCCCAGCTCGAGGACGTTGTCCGAGGCGTCGGTGATCTGGTACAAGCGCTGGCCGCCGTGGACGGGGTCGGGCTCGTAGGTCAGGACGCACGCATTGCCGCTGGCATCGAGCAGGGAAGCGAGGTGACCGGTCGCCAGATCGAACTCGTCCTTGTCCTGGTTCTTGTAGGTCAAGGTGAGGACGCCTTGGCCGCCGTCGCGTTCGAGGGTCATGTGGAAACCGGCCGGCGGGATATACGTATCCGGCACGCCGGGCTTGGCCGTGAACGGGATGGAGCCGCCTTCGTCGGTGTACAGCGTGTAGACATCCTCGCCCAGGTCGTACGCCAGGTGTCGCGAATAGGCGTGCGTCCATTTCTCGGGCAAGGTGACGGTGGCCGGCTCGCTGCCGAGCGTGTTGTGGAACAATGAGAAGGCAACCGGCCTTCCGAGCGGCTGCCAGTCGATGATCGGCACCTCCGTGAAGACGTTCGCCCTGGCCATGTTGACCGTGCTGAAGGGCGCCGCCGGGACCGCCGCCTGCCACGGAAGCGGCCTGCCCGCTGGAGAGAGCGTCGTGCCCTGCAATCGGCCGCCGTCGGTGGAGAGCAGGGCCGTCGTCATGTTGGCCAGGGAGCGCATGAGCTCGCCCGCGACCTTGGAGACGGCGTTCGACACGTAGTCCAGGGGGCCCGCGCCGAGCGAGACCCGCGCTGGCGCGTGGATCTGCTGATGGATTTCGCGGTACGCCTGTGTCTGGGCGACGAGGAGCGATAAGTTGGTGACGAGGACGACAGCGACAAAGACGGCGCGTTTGAGGGACTTGCGCCAGTGTTTGCGGCGCAAAGCCGCGCTGGCGGCGCGGCTGAACGTCGCCAAGGATAACGTCGCCAAGGACGTCGAGGCTTGGCTGAGGTCAGTGTTTCCACGAGAACGAGGGAGATTCGTCCGAGAACCGTGCGCCATGACTTGTGCTCCTTGTGATGGAATGTATGCCACTCTTTTCAGGGCGGCCAGTTGGATAGCCGGCCCTCCGTTAGCCCCCGACGCCCGATATTGTACCAAGTCCGATTACACGGGTCAAGGATAGGGGGACAAGAAAGATCGCGAGAATAGGGGGCTCGCAGTGTTGGGAAGCGGCCTGCCCGGCACCCATTCCCAGGCTCGCGGACTGGTTTCCCGGGGCTTTAGCTGCTGAGGATCTGCTTGGCGGCCGATGAGGAAGCGACTAGAATCCCCCGAGCGTTCTTCTGGGAACTCGGACGTGGGGGCGCTGGAGTCAAGCCATGGCGGAACAGGCTGCACGGTTGAAGGTGAGGGAGGCCGACGGCGTTTCGGTCATTGAGTTCGCGGACCGGAAGATCCTCGACGAGTTGTGCATCCAGGAGATCCAGGAAGAGCTTTCAGAGCTGGTGGCGTCACGATCCGCGGGGCATTTGCTTCTTTCGTTCAAGAATGTCGAGCACCTTTCCAGTGCCGCCCTCGGCATGCTGATTACGATGCAGAAGAGGGTGGAGGATCAGAAGGGCAAGATGAAGCTGAGCGACATCAACCCTCAGATTTACGAGGTGTTCAAGATCACGAGATTGAACAGGATGTTTGACATCCACGCCTCGGTCGACAAGGCCCGAGCCAGCTTCTGAATAGGCCTCGCCCGGCCGTGGGGGCCGCCTTTGGCCAAAGATCTGCCACAAGGGAAGGCGAGGCCCCACAGCGGTTCAGACGGCAAGGCCACCGAGGCGTCGACCCTCACGACAGGACCACAGGTGAGAGGCCTTGAAGGAAATCGTCGTTCCAAACGATCTGGCAGCAACCAAACAGTCGGAGAGGTTGATCCTTGAGGAGGCTTCGCGGTGCGGCTTCTGCGAGAACAGCGCGTTTGCGATCAAGCTCGCCCTTGAGGAGGCGATGACCAACGCGTTCCGTCATGGCAACAAGTGCGACCCGACGAAGCGCATCATCGTTCGATACCTGGTGATCCCGGAGCGCGTTGAGATCGAGATTCAGGACGAGGGCAACGGTTTCAACCCCCACAAGATCCCGGATCCGACGCGGCCCGAGTTCATAGATCGCCCTCACGGCCGCGGCATCATGCTCATGCGGGCCTATCTCGACAGGGTCGAGTTCAACCCGTGCGGCAATTCGGTTCTGCTGGTGAAGCTTAATCGACGGTGAACCGGTTGCCGTCCCTTCCTGTCCCGCCGATCCGCGGCGTCCACGGCGGTGGCCCGTCAAGCCTGGTTGCGGGGCCGTCTGGTGAATCCCGAGACCGGGCGTCAAAGGTCCGGAGACGTTGAACCTTCAAGATGATGAATCATATAATGTAACGTGACCAGCCAGGGAATCCGAACATCAGGCGGACTGCCTCGTCGCTTGATGTGGTCTATTCCGCCTGATAACGCGGATGATATGACAAGAACGGAGGTTTCATGTTGACGAGAGTGGCGTTGAAGCGCCTTGCTGCGTTTTGGGTAACGGCCTCGGTCGCGTTGGGTGCCACCGTCTTGTCCGCTGCGCCACCGGACCTGCAACTCACGTCCGCAACCGCGAAGGAGTTGTGGCGCAAGGGCTCGGACCAGATCCTCGCGGGTGACTTCGATGGCGCGATCACGACCCTCGAGCGAGTCCAGGCGATTGAGCCTGATCGTTCCGAGGTGACCGCGGCGATCACGTGGATGCGCGATGCCAGGGAACTGGACGAGAGCCGCGAGCGGCTTCGGCTCAGATATTACGAGCACTACACCGAGGAGGCCCTCAAGGCGGCCAAGGAGGCCAAAGAGGCCGCCGAGGTCGTGCCAGAAGGCGGTGGGCAGGATGCCGACGAGAAGGACAACGTTAAGAAACAGGAAGGCGCCGAGCGACGTGCCGTGCCTGTCGGCAGACAGGAGTCCGAGGACGGCAACCTCGACGAGGACGAGGAAGATGAGTCGGATCCAGCCTACAAGTGGGGGACCGCACTGCGATACGCCCACGCGGCGATGACCAACGCCAAGGATAAGGATGCGTTTCGTGCCCAGCCTTGGTTGAATGAGATTGTCGGCCACGTCCTATTGGAGACGGAGCGGCACAAGGGCCTGAACGAGTGGCGGGACGCCCTGGTCCTATACGACCTTCTCAAGGAAGTGTATCCCGACAATAAGGAATACGAGGACGGCTACGACTTCTGTCGCAAGCGGGCCCATCTCGACTTCATCTACGGCTCGAAGAGCACGTGGCGGGCGGACCTCCGCGGGGTTACGCCAGACGTGATCGGAGAGATTCTGTTGCAGATCGACGACAAGTACGTCAAGGAGGTTGATTTCAAGGACCTGTGCCTCCACGGTCTTGAGCAGCTTCTCATCCTCGGCAAGGCTCAGACGCTGACCGATACATTCCCGACGCTGGGAGACGAGGATCTGGTTGCCCATTTCGTCACCCGGCTGGAGAACTTCGTGAGGAAAGCGCAGCGGGCACACTCCGGCTTCAAGGTTCAGGACGTTGTGAGGACATTCAGGGACGTCCTGCGCGTCAACGAGCATAGCCTCCGTCTTCCAGAGTGCGTGTTGGTGGACGAGTTCGTGGCTGGCCTGTTGGAACCGCTGGACGAGTTCACGGCCGTCGTGTGGCCGGCGGAGATACCCGAGTTCGACAAGCACACACGTGGGGCATTCCCCGGCGTCGGTATTCAGATCACCAAGGACGATGAGAAGCCGATCCGCGTCGAGTCCCCGCTCGAGAATTCACCGGCCTATCGCGCCGGCATCAAACCCGGGGATCTGATCACGGCCGTGGACGGCAAGAGCATTCTCGAGTTGACCATCGTGCAGGCGGTTCGCCTGATCACCGGTGAACCCGGCACGACCGTGACGCTGACGATCATGGATCCGGTGACCGAGGAAACCCGCGAGATCCCCCTCAAGCGTGAGAAGATTGAGATCCACACGGTGGGCGGTTGCTACCGCGACGAGAGCAAGCCGACGGGCTGGGATTTCTTCATAGACCCGGAGAACAAGATCAGCTACGTGCGGGTCAGCGGGTTCATGGACAAGACGGTTTCGGACCTGGAGAGCGCCATCGAACAAATACACAACGAGGGCTGTCAAGGTCTGATTCTTGACCTGCGTTTTAACCCAGGCGGCTTGTTGACCAGTGCGAGGGACATGTGCGAGGTATTCCTGGACGAGGACGACCCGATTGTCAAGACGAAGGGCCGAACCCGGGAGGACAACACTGAAATCCGATGCAGGTCCCGGCGAGGCCGTAGCGATATGCCACTGATCGTCCTGGTGAACGAGTACAGCGCCAGTGCGAGCGAAATCGTGGCCGGCGCCCTGGCGGGGGAGAAGGAGGCGTGCATCGTCGGGGAGCGGACCTTCGGCAAGGGCAGCGTGCAACGGCTCATTCCCATCGCCGATAACCACGCCTATCTGAAGTTGACGACCGCCCATTATTACATCTATGACATGGATCTTCCTCGTGATGATCCCTGGTACTGCCTGCACAAGCTGTCCGGGGCGGACAATTGGGGGGTCGAGCCGCACGTCGGTGTCGAGGTCATCCCGCAGGAGACGAACAAGATCCTTCGCATTCGGCGTGAGCGTGACCTGCTCAAGGGCAAGGATCAAGCGGAGATACCCCAGGAAGTGCTGGAGCGCACGGCCACCACGCAGCCGAGCCCACACCTTCAGGAAGATGAGGATCCCGATACAGATCCGCAAATCGTGGTCGCCCTCAACCTGATGCGCATCAAGCTTCTGAGCGACCAGCCCTGGGCCTTGGCCCCGCGTCATGAGCGGACGCTGACCCATGCACGGGCGAATATCATTCGAGACGAGAAACCCGGGTCAAGCAACTAGCGCGCGGCTAGAGCAGTTTAAGCTTGAAATTGCCTATGCCGCCGACGCCGATCGGAACCGCGACCGTGAGGGAGCGGTCAGCGTTCACCCTTGA
>JAFGQA010000275.1 GCA_016935885.1 Phycisphaerae bacterium
AAACGCCGTTCCTGACCGTAAAAACCACCGGCGAGACGCCGGTGCCACAGTTTTGCCACGGGCTGTTAGGCGGGTGCCACTGGCAGCTTGCCTGCCAGTGTGTATGGCCCCAGGCGCCCACCGGAGAGACCGCACGGGCGGACAAGCCTGCCCGTCGGCAGACAGGCCGCCCGTGGCACCCAGAATCGAATGCCGCCGGAAGTGTCACGGACCCTCCGGAACCTGCTGCCACGCGAAGGGATTGCATTCGCGCCTCGGATCGTCTAGACTGTCAGTGGCGAGTTGAGAGGAGGGCGCCTGGGCCCGAGGAGCAGTTCGACGCTCGGTCACCGAGCGCGGTTGCAACGCATTTTTGGAAGGTTGATTCCCCTGGAGGCGGGTCGACCGGAGCATCTACCATGTTGACAAAGCGATTAGGGATTATTCCGTGGGCCATCCTTGTTTGCCCGAATGTTATCGTTCACATTCCCGCGCAGGCGGAACCCCCTGGGCCTGGCGATCGGGAATCCGCCTATTTCTATGACGCCACGGGCAGGTGCGCAGTTACCGCCTCACAGTCGGAGTTTCTGGTCTGTGTTGAGGCGAAGTCGGGCGTGGATGTGAGCGTTCGCCCGAGCAGCCTGTCTCCGCGCGTCATTCCCACCGACTTGCCGGACGCCGCGATGAGGCTGGAGGACGCGCTCGAGCGTCGGGGAATGCACGTCGCGCGCGGTGCCCGTGCGGCGGATCTCGCGGGGCTGCAAGACGTGGCATTTGCCCTGCCGCTGTTGTATCGCGACGGCAGTGGTGTCCCGATCTACATGACCGATGAGATCATCCTCGCGGTTCGCCCGGGAGTCAGCGACCGGCAACTCAGCGACATCGCCCGCTTGCACGGCTGCGACGTCCGAGCGTGCAAATGGGGGACGGGTCGGTATCTCCTCAAGGTCCGCGATACGCGCGTGACGAATCCGCTGGCGGTGGCCAACGCGCTTCACGAACAGCCGGCGCTCTTCCAGTATGCCCATCCAGACTTCTTCCTGCCCAAGGTGACGCAATCGCCGCCGGTCGTCGAAGATCCGTTCTATCTCAGCCTCCAGTGGCACCTCGATGGAGACGACAGCAAAGGCGCCGTCTCCGGCAGTGATATCAACGCGGAGGCTGCGTGGGACAGCGACCACGGCCCGGACGCCGAGGGCATTCCCGCCGTTCGCGTTTCGATCCTGGACGAATGCGTCGAGAAGCTGCATCCGGATCTGTTTCCGAATTATGCCGCGGGGATCGACCTTGATTACGACCCGCCGGACGACGATCCCAGCCCGGACGCAAGCCAGCGTCACGGCACCAGTTGCGCCGGCGTGGCCGTTGCCGCGGGAAACACCATCGGCGTCCGCGGCGCGGCCCCGAATTGCGGGCTGATCGGGGTCAAGTTCTTCGGCGCCACGGTCAGCGAGATGGCGGACGGGTTCTACTTCAGTGTTGATCCGAACGACGACGGAGACCACAGCGATGGCGCGGCTGTCATGAGCAACAGTTGGAGCTTCGCCGACGGGACGCTGTTGCCTCCGGACGTGGTCAACGCGATCAACCATGCGGCGATCAATGGGCGAAACGGCCTGGGTTGCCTGGTCCTGTTTGCGGCCGCCAACGACGACCACACGATCAACGGTGTCACGGCGTTGGCACAACTGGATACGACGATGGCGATCGGCGGCACGAACAGCAACCGGATGCACACGGAGTTCAGCGACGTCGGGCCGGAGCTGTCCGTGGCGGCGCCGACCAACGATCGCGGGGACGACGGCGTCCGGTTTTCCTGGTTGGACATCACGACGGTCGATAACACCGGGAGCAGCGGCTACAACGGCATCCCCAGCGACCTTGACTACACGAATCAGTTTGGAGGGACCAGCTCGGCGACCCCGCTGGCAGCAGGCGTGTTGGCGCTGATCATTTCGCAGGACCCGACCATGACGGCCGCGCAGGCGCGCGCCATCCTTTATCACACGGCCGTGCCCATCGAGGAGCCGTACGGCCGTTTCGACGGCATCACGGGGCACAGCCACCGGTTGGGTTTCGGCAAGGTCGATGCGGGGGCCGCCGTGGCGGCCGCGGACGCGGGGCTGCGCTGGCCCGACCGGCCCGAGACGCTGTCGGCAACGGCCGTGGTTAACGACATCCAACTGGCCTGGGACACGCCGGACGACGATTACGCCGGTAGCCTGCTGGTTCGTTCCGACACGCCGTTTGCGTGGATGCCAACGGACGGCGAGGTGTACAGCGTTTCGCAGATCGTGGTGCCAGGCGTGGAAGTCGCCTACAACGACGTCGGGAACACATTCCTGGATGTGGGCGCAGCGAGCGGCGGGTTCTTCTACGCGGTCTATCCGCGCAGCGCCAGCAACCTGTACGGTTTCGGTGCCAAGGCTCATCTGATCCGGGGCAGCACGGTCGTCTTTCAGGACAACAGCGAGGGGACCGATCCGGGGTGGACCCACGGCGGCATTCTGGACGAATGGGCTCGCGGCACACCGACGTCCGCCGTGTCACCATTCGGGCAATCGGTCGGCGGGAGCGGGCCGTTGGCCGGACTCCGTGGGACCCGGGCGATCAACGGCAATCATTGCTGGGGGACGGACCTCCTGGCGACGTATGATCCCGGGACGGACTCCTATCTTCAAACGCCGTTGCTCAATCTAACCGGCGTGACGGCGCCGGTGTTCTTGGAGTACTACGACTGGTGCCTGCTCGAGACCTATTACGACACGTGCAGCGTCGAGATCGTGGATGTGGATGACACTCTGCTCGGCGTCGTCGATCCGGACACCGGCGGCGACTACGACTGGACGCAACAGGTGTACGACATCTCCGCCTTTGCGGGTCAGCCGATCAAGGTCCGTTTCCACATCGCTAGCGACGGCCTGTTTCAACGCGATGGATGGTTCATCGACGAGGTACGGATCATCGCGGCGACAACCGACCCGTTGCCGCCGACGGCGAACGATCTGTACGTCGAGACCGGCGAAGATACGCCGGTCTATGTGATGCTCGAAGGCTCCGACCCGAATCCGGGAGACACGCTTCAGTATGTCATCGGTTCGCTGCCGGCGCACGGCCAACTGGTCGATCCCAACGGCGGCACGATCGGCTCCGCGCCGTACACGCTGCTCTCAAATGGGTCGATCGTGCAATACAATCCTACCACCGGCTACCAGGGGCCGGACGGCTTCGACTATCAGACCTACGACGGCGGGCTCTACTCGAACGTAGCGACCGTCACCTTGTCTGTCGGCACGCCTGTCCCGGCGTACGAGTTCGCGATGGACACGGATCCCGGCTGGACCACCGATGGCGACTGGGCGTTTGGCCAGCCGCAGGGGCTTGGCGGCGATCCGACCGGGGCATTCACCGGCGTGAACGTGTACGGCTACAACCTGGCGGGCAAATACCCCGACGATCTGCCCGCGAAGTACTTGACGATGCTGCCGATCAACTGCACGGGTCTGTCGCGCGTGACGTTGAGCTTCGCGCGATGGCTTGGCGTGGAGGCGGGCAGCTACGACAAGGCCACGATCGAGGTCTCGATCGACGGTGCGAACTGGGCGACCGTCTGGTCGCACATGGGAGACGATCTCCAGGAGACATCATGGAGCCAACAGTCGTACAACCTCTCCGCGGTCGCGGACGACGAGCCGTTCGTGTTGATCCGCTGGGGCATGGGGCCGACGGACGGCAGCACTACATTCAGTGGCTGGAACATCGACGACGTATCAGTCGCGGCCATCGGAACGCCGGCCGTCAATCAACCACCGTATGCTCGGGACGTCGCCGTCTCGACGGCTATCAATCAGGGCGTTGACATCACGCTGGATGCGGTAGACGGGAACAGCGATCCGCTCGACTACACGATTCTATCGCTGCCGACGGATGGCACGCTGAGCGATCCAAACGCCGGCGTGATCGCGTCGACTCCCTACGCGCTGCTGTCGGGCGGACAGATCGTCCACTACGACCCACCGGGCGACGCGGGGCTCGACGGGTTTGACTATGAGGTGGACGACGGGTTGCTGACGTCCAACGTGGGTGTCGTCAGCATTGAGATTATCGAGCCCGCGCCGTTTCCGTTGGCGGAGGATTTCGAGGCCGGACCGCCGCTCGCGGTGTACTGGTCGACGCATTCGACGAACACGGGTCGCATCCTCGTGACCGGTGACAACGAGCCGATCGGCGCTTACCACCTGACGATGGATTCGACGGCCGACAGCTCCTACTCGCTCAACGAGGTGACGCTCGCCGTGGATCTGGAGGGGAATTCACAGGTCATCCTGCAATACGACTGGAAGGGCTTCGGTGAGGAGTCGCACGCGCTGCCGGCTTCGTGGACCGGCTCGGCCGAGGGGGACGGCGTGGCCGTCAGTGTGGATGGAGAGACGTGGTATCGCATCGCGAATCTGTTCGACCCAGGCAAGTCCGGCGGCGACCGCGAGGACGGGGGTGATGGGGAGCGCGGTGAGGCGCGAGCCGATACCTATCAGACGGTGAAGCTGGACTTGGATGCTGCGGTCGCGGCGGTGGGCCTGACTTACACCAGTACGTTCCGCATCCGCTTTCAGCAGTACGACAACTACCCGATTCCCAGCGATGGGATCGCGATCGACAACGTGCAACTGATTCAGGGGACGGACGATCCGCTGATTGCAAGCGACAACCTGCCGCCAGGCAGGGTTGACGAGCCGTACGGGCCGGTGGCGCTGTCGGTCATCGGCGGCGATCCGCCATACGGATGGTCGGTGCTGGACATCTACGAGGAGACGGATCTGGGCTCGAGCCAGTTCGCCATGGTGGGGACGGCCCAGGAGGTCAGCGGCGACGACACGGTCGTGGACTACGTGATGCCGTTTGCGTTTCCGTTCTATGGGGAATCGCTTACAGATGTGAAGATCGCCGTTGATGGTTGGATCAACTTCGGCGCCTACGTGGGGTCAACTTGGAACAACAGCGAAGTCCTGCTGGCCTGGAACAAGCGCATTGCCGTTCTTTGGGATGATCTACGGATCGATACCGGCGTCGGCGACATCTTCATCGACGAAGGCACGCCGGGCCAGGTGACCATCCGCTGGGATGCCGTCGTCGATTCATCAGGTAATCCGTGCAACTTCAGCGCGATGCTCTTTGACGATGGGCGCATCCAGTTCCACTACGGAAGTGGCAACACAACGCTAACGCCCACGGTCGGCATCTCCTCGGGGGACGGCGAACGATACGTTCTGTCGTCCTATGACGGTGCCGCCACGTTGACCGATGCGAACTCGCTGGAGATGGAATACCTGGTGCTGCCGCCGGGCATCGAACTGAGCGGGGACGGCGTTCTGAGCGGCGAGCCCACGAAGGCGGGTGTCTACATGCCGACCTTCCACATTGAGGACGCCTCGGAGCGAACCGACACGAAGCAAATCGAGTTCGTCGTGACCGACGAGTTGTTTGGTGACTTCGACGGTGACAGCAACGTGGACGAGGATGACTTCGAGATGTTCAAAGTCTGTTACACCGGGCAGGACGGCGGGCCCGTCGCGCCGGAGTGCGAACCAGGCGATTCGAACGGTGACAACGACGTGGACTGTCAGGATTGGCTGGCCTTCGAGCAGGCGTTCCAAGACAGCTCGGGCTACCCGCCAGCCAGACTTCTGGAGATCGAGGAGTTCATCGCCGTGCTTCTGGATCCTGAACAGGACGAGGTTCTTCAGTGCATCGCCGACGTGAACCACGATGGCAGCAACGACGGCCTGGACATCCAGCTATACACCGACGCGCTGCTAACGCCCTGACGGCAGGCAGAGCGCGCGAGCCATCGCCCTGGCTGGCCTTCACGCACGGGTCTGTGCGGTGGGGCACGCCTGTCTACTATTCCTAACTACTTTCCTGTTAAGGTGTTAGGTGCATACTGCTAATCCAATGATAACGATTCCTGGTAATTGTTGCAGACTTCTGCTACAATGCGCAGCGTGGAGGTGGGTACCGCCCTTGCGCGAATGCTGTTTCCAGCAGGAGGGCGGTCCGGTCGCCAGTCCTTGCGGTCTCTAGACCGATGACAACGAGGCAGGCGACGAAGGCGAGCCGAGTGATGCTCGTTGCTGGCGAGCCGGATGATGATCGTTTCGAGCTGAGGCGCTCGCCGTCCCGGATATGCGGTGGAACCCTCCTCCCGATGGGAGCGGTGTTAGAACCCGTGATTCGGCGAAGGGGACAATTGCGCCGTGCGCGAGAGCTGTCCGCAAGCCGGGGCTTCACCTTGCTTGAGCTCCTGGTGGTCATCGCGATTCTCTCCCTTCTGATGAGCATCTTGCTCAGCACCCTATCGAAGGTACACAGGACGGCCACGAGCGTGCTGTGCCAGACCAAGCTGAGGGCGGTCTCGCAGCGTTTCACCGAATTCGCCGACGATTACTGCCCCACCGATCGGGGAGACAGCAAGCGTCTGGGTCCCACGCGTTTTCGTCTCGATGACTTCCAGGAAAGCCTCTACAAGGTCGACGAATTCTGGGACCTCGACGAGGAGCCGACCCAGGTGGCCAGCTACGATCGGAGCAAGCAGCTCCTTATGTGCCCGGCAGGTCGCGGCAATCTCTCGCGCAGGGGATTCGTGAATCTCGACGATGGAGCGGTGTTCCCCACTGAGAGCGTCACTCTCGGGTTCAACATGCGCTTGTGCAAGGCCAACAGGTTGATCGGGGATCGCTGGGACGTCACGCACGTGACCCTCACGTCACACGTGTTGGATCATCCCCTCGTACCGCTGGTGTTTGACGTGGACGGAGAGGAGGCCGGGGCGCGCATGCAACTGCCATTCTACGCTGCTCCCGTGATGAACGGCCAGGGCACCTGCGGCGGCGACAGTTGCTGGTTTCCCTCCAAGCGTCATGATGGCAAGGTCCAGGCCGCCTTCGTGGGTGGACACGTTGCCACCTCGGTCGATCCGGCCAGCGAACCGGGTTGGGACTGGCGATATGAGCCATCATTCGCCGAATCCGGCGAAGCTCCGCCTGAAAGCTAGCCGTGAAGCTCAGGCATAAACTCGGCATCGCATCACTCATCTATGTGGTCTCGCTGTCCGTCAACCTGGCGATGTCGGGATGGTGCATCCTCGTCTATTTCCAGTCGGCGTTCGTGGAATTCCAATCGACGAGCGCCAGGCAAGCGGAGATCGAGTGGGTCCGTGCGTTGGTTCGTCGCCAACTGAAGCTTCTGGAGAAAGGGACTGATCCCGCGGGCTATCGGGAATTGCAGCTTGCGCTGGCAGCCGGATTGTTGCGTTTGGAGGCCGATGCGGCGGACGATCTGGACGCCGGCCTATTGTCGTCGATTCGGATGGCGGCTGACTCGGCACAACAGGCGGCCGGGCGTCGACTGGGCGCGGCGGGGCACCCGGGGATACCTGCCACCGCTCTCTCCGAGCAGGATCGGGAGCCTTTTGGCCGGCTGGACCGACTATTGAGGACGGCCGGCACAACCTTGAGCCAGGATCGCGAGACGGCGATGCAGCGGGCCGGCGCCACTCAGCAGCGTGTCGTGGTGATCCTGGTTGCCAATGCCGCCTGCGGCATGTTGCTGTGTGTTTTGGGCCTTGTTTTGGTTCGACGGTGGGTGCTGCGGCCCGTCGAGGACCTGCGGGCGGCCACGAAGGAAATATCGCGGGGCCACTTCGAGTACAGAATGAAGCCGAGGTCCCGCGACGAGCTTGGCAAGTTCGCCGAAGAAGTCAACCACATGGCCGAGACCATTGTGCAAATGCAGACCAAGCTCGTGGAGCAAGAGCGCGTGGCCGCCGCCGGTGCAATGGTCACGCGGCTGGTGCACAACATCCGGAATCCCCTGGCGGGCATCCGCGGGCTGGCCGAGGAGACGTTGCAGGTGAGCGGTGATTCCGAGGCGATCGCGGACGCCCAGCAACGGATCATTGATTCCATCGATCGGTTCGAGAAGTGGCTTCGAGACCTCCAGAGATCGGTCTCACCCCTGACGCTGAACCTGCGCCGCATCCGCGTGGGCACGTTGGTGGCGAACGTGCTGACGGCTTTGCGTCCGATGGCCGACCGGCGGAACGTACGGATCGAGGTGGATGTCCCCCCGTCCATGCCAAGCGTCGAGTTGGACGATGCTCACTTCGAGCAGGTCCTGGTGGCCTTGGTGACGAACGCATTGCAGGCGTCAAGGGACGGACAAACGGTGCAGGTCTCGGTCTCGCCCCGGCAGGAACCATCGGGTAGCTGGCGGCTCTCCGTGCGAGACGAGGGGCCTGGTGTCTCACAGGAGCTTCAGGAGAAGATCTTCCTCCCGTACTTCACCACCAAGGCCAGCGGAAACGGAGTGGGGCTGGCAATGGCGAACAAAGTCGTCAAACTACATGGTGGGCGGCTGACCGTGGAATCCCAGCCGGGGCACGGCGCTCGATTCGACGTCGATATGCCGGGGCCCATTAGAAGGTAGGTCTCCGGCTTCCAGAAAGGACGCGCCGTGGCCGACATCCTGATCATCGACGATGAGGAGAACCTCAGCTACTCCGTTCAACTTGCCCTCAAGCGGAATGGGCACGCGTGTCGGATCGCCGAAAACGGGGAGGTGGGGCTTGCTGAATGCGCGCGGCAGCTTCCGGACCTGGCCCTGGTGGACATCCATCTTCCGGACATCAACGGCCTGGATCTGATGGCCCGGATGAGTGAGCGAGGTTTTGACATTCCGGTCGTCGTGATCACGGCCTACGGGACCGTCGACAGTGCCGTGGCGGCCATGAAGCGGGGGGCCTTCGATTACCTCCAGAAACCCCTCGTCATGGAGGAGGTGTGCCTGACCGTCGGCCGCTGTCTCGAGAACCGGGAGCTCCGTAACCAGCTCGATGCGTACAAGCAGGCCCAGCAACGGGAATCGAGTCACCTTAACCTGATCTCTGAATGTCCGAAGATGCGGAAGGTCATCGAGCTGGCCGACCGAATCGCCGGAGCATCCGGCGATGGCGACCAGGAATTGCTCACCTTGTTGCTGCTCGGCGAGACGGGCACTGGGAAAGAGGTGTTGGCTCGATACATCCATCACCGTGGCCAGCGGGCGGATTGCCCATTTGTGCACGTGAACTGCACGGCGGTCCCCGAGAGCCTGTTTGAGTCTGAGCTGTTCGGGCACGAACCGGGTGCCTTCACGAACGCCAAGAGCGCCAAGAAGGGCCTGCTGGAGATGGCAAACGAGGGCACGCTGTTCCTCGACGAGATTGGCGACATGCCGTTGGCCACGCAGGCCAAGCTGCTGGTGGCCATCGAGAGCGGTCGGTTTCGGCGACTGGGCTCCACGACCGAGCGTGTGGCCCGGGTCCAGGTGATGGCCGCCACGAATACGGACTTGCAGGCCAAGGCCGATCGCGGCGAGTTCCGTGTGGATTTGTTCTACCGGCTGAACGTATTCTGCATTGAGCTGCCCCCGCTTCGCGACCGAGGTGACGACATCATCCAGTTGGCGGAGCACTTCATCGATCGGTTCAGCCGTAAGTACCGCAAGCCAGCACTGAGGCTCTCTCACGACGCCAGGAGTCTGATCTTGAACAACGCCTGGCCTGGTAACGTTCGCGAACTGGCAAACGTCCTACGTCGGGCGGTCCTGGTCACCGACACGGATACGCTTGAGGCGGCCACCCTTGGGTTGGATGTGCCAGGCCCGCAACGACAAGCCGTGTCTAGGGCGGCGACCCAACTTGATCTTGAAGGTGGAGACTGGACGCTCTCCTCGATTGAGAAGCACGTGATCCAGGCGGCCTTGCAGAGAACGGACAAGAACATCTCCGAAACCGCCCGACTGCTCGGTCTGACTCGCGGCGGCCTGCGCCACCGCATGGAGAAGCTGGGGCTTTAGAAGGCTCTCAGCTCCTGCGGGAGGACGTCGGTGGCTGAGATTTCGGCCAGCTTGGTGGCGGACAGCCGGCAAGGCCGACAATCGATATCCGTTGCTCCGCTTCGCAAAGAACCATAACTACGTGTAATACATGATGTTAGCGCAGTGTTCCGAGAATGAGCTCGCTACTGGCCCGCGGCTTGCACTATCACAATCGGCGTTGAGGGAAAGGGGGCGTTGTCCACCTGCCTACGGCGTCTTCAACCAAGCGTGTTTTGGCCAGTGGATGTTAGTCGGCTCGCCCATCTACTGGTCACGCCCACCCGGTGGTCGGACCGAGTGGGTGTTTTTTTTGCCCTTTGGGAGAGGCTCATCGGACATCTTCCGGCACCGAAGTGGCTGTGAGAAGGTGAGCAGGGCACAACTCCGGCTGCCGCGCCAGAAGCCAGGGGGGGCAGAACAGTGCAAGATCGCCGGGACGACGGCGGCGAAGTGCGGCGTCGTCTGCCAGGAGACGCGCGAAGGACTGCGGTCCCGATCACGTCGACGGAGCGACGCCTGACAGGCTGTGTAAAAGGGAAAACAGCGGTTCGGGAACGCCGGTCCTGACCGTGAAGACCACCGGTTTTGGCGTTGGTGCCACAGTCCTGGTGCCACAGTGGTGCCACCCGGTGCCACGGGCTGCTAGGAGAATGCCTTCCCTGCGAGGAAGTCGACGCGCTTTCTTGCACGTTTGCGGATCGGTGTGATGGCAATGGAATCAGCCCATCGGCCCGCGGTCTGCTCGAGTAGTCCAGGGCTGAAGAGCATGACGGTGGGTTGTCGGATGCCGCAGCTCTTGGCGGCGATCCGCAACAGGATGCGATCGGGCAGGCGGATGCCGAGTTGCTTGAGCGCATAGGCGAAGAGCTTGTAGGGCTTGCCGGAGCCGCGCTTGTCGGCTCTCCGTCGCCAGATCGCCCTGACAATCAGGACGGCGATGGCCATCGTGACGATCGCGCCGGCAAACTTGAGGAGTTCACCCACTTCGGTTGGTTCACTTTCGCTGGGTTGGAAGGCGCTCTTGAGGCCTTTGAGCCGCACGGCGTAGTCGACCTGCGCCATGGCGACGGCCGACAACCGACAACTGATCAGCGAGAGTTGAGAACCGATCATGGACATCGCCTGAATCATGGCTTCGCGACCTCCGCAGGTTCTGGTGCTTTGGCCGTTGGGGCGTCGATCTCGTGGGGCTGTTCCGTGGACGAGCCTTGCAGACGCTTGAGCCGTTTGCCGACGTGCTTGGCGATTCGTGCGATGCGCGTGTCACCATCGGTCGCTTCCATCTCCAGGAGCCTGGGTAGGACGGTGACGAGGCGCAATTGATCGACGATCCACAGCGCGGCGCAACGGTGCTCGGGGCGCTGGTCCTGTAGCATGGAGATCAGGGCGGCGGCGGCCTGCGGGATGTGCAGTCTGAGCAGGGCGCGGATCGCAGAGGCCCGGACGTCGGGATTTTCGCTGTCCGTCTTGGGCGCGATGACGTCCGCGCGCTGTCTCGCGCCCAAGTGGTCAAGCGCATCGATGGCAGCGGCCTGAACTGCGGAGTCGCTGTCGTCGTTGATCGCCCGTTCCAGGATACGCCGGCTGGTGGCGTCGCCGATGTGTCCCAACGCGGTCATCGTGACGGCCCTGATCTCAGGCACGGAGTCGTTGGCCATGGCGAAGATATCGTTTTGGAACTTGTCCGCCACGTGCAATGTGATAACCAGCCTCAAGGCGCGGAGGCGGTCGAGCGCGTGGGGCGACAAGAGCTTGACCTGCGTCTGCGTCATGAATCCGGGGACGTGCTTCGGCGCGTAGTGGCCGGCGGCCTTCGATTGCGCGGGATGGAGCCGATCGAAGTGCCGCCAGATGTCGTCGAAATCCTCGGCGAGGTTTGCCTTGTGGAGCAATCGGACCCAGGCTTCGGGTCGGTCTTTCGGTGGTTTGCGGATGAGTTTGTCTTGGCGGTGTTCCCGATTCTCTATCTCACGTTGTGCGGTTTTCGCAACGTGTGCGTCGTCGTGGTCGAGGAGGCCTTGGAGGGCGAGAGTGCTCGCCGGTGTGTTGATGTTGACGAGAGCCCACACGGCGGCGCGGTTGACCGGTGGGCTGTCGATGAGCAAGAAGTTCAGAAGCAGGGCGACCTTCTGTTCCGAGGGCAGCCCAAGATGGAGGAGCCAGGCGGGAGCCATGGCGGCGACGTCCTCCGGCAACGAGAACGCGGCGTCCAGTCCATCTTTGAGCCACGCGAGGCTGCGGACGGCGATCAGGTTTTTCCTGATGGCCGGGTCCCGTGCGAGCCAGTGGTGGCGGATGAACTCGGCGAAGAATCCGGTGCTCTTGTTTGTGGCGAGCGCGGAGACGATGCGTCTCCGGAGTTCCGGGTAGCACAACGCGACGTATGTGAAAGGCACAAGGCCCGGAGAGACGGTGCCCGTGTACACTTCATGCATCGCGTGAGTGAGCTTGCCCCTTTTCAGGGTGCTGTGTTCGAACAAATCGCTTTCAAGTTCGTCGGCCAGGAACATGGCCGCCTCGATGACCTCGGGGCGGTAGTGGCTCTCGTAACTGTGCAGGGCCTCTTGGATGGCGGTGACCAGGTACCTGCGCTCGTCTCGCAGGAGTTTGAGGGTCTGGACGATGGCGTGAGAGAGGCTTCCGTCCGGCTCGGTGGCGTCCCGGAGGGCCCCAGTGGTCTCGGCGTAGTTCTGACAGTGCTTCTTGGCCAACTGCTGGAGCGCGCCGGCGGCCTCGGCGCGAACCTTGGGCGAGCCGTCATGTATGGCGAACGCCACGAGGTAACCGAGGCGGAGACTGCCGCTACGGCGGATGATCTCGAGTGTGTTGAGCCGCGTCTGGCTGTTGCTGCTGCGGATGCTGGCCCGTAGTGGGGCGAACAGTCTCGAAGTGTTGGCGATGATCAGGGACTGAGCCTCGGCGTCGAGGTTGTGGAACAGGGTCGGTAAGGCCCTGAGGCCGTGTTCGTTGGCTCGCTCGAGAAGGATGGCGACGATTTCACGTTGATGCTCTGGAGTGACGCGGAGCACGCCGGTGACGAGGGCCTGGTCGGCAGCCAAGTCGTCGCAGCGTCGCAGGATGTCGAAGATTCTCGGGCGCTGGTCCACCGCGACGGCCTCCGAATAGAGTCCGCTGGATCGATCGGCCAGTCCGGGGGAGTAGATTAACTAGGATGTTGGACGAAGTGGGTCATCGGTCGTCAGAAGGACATGGCGTGCCTTCGGTAGGCGGGCGCAGGTCTTGCGCGTGTGTCGGGACCACGCCGGCCGTGGGGACGTGGCTTGCTGGATATGGGGCGTCGCAGCGGGCTTGGGCGTTGCGCAGAGTACAATGTAGCTGGCTGATCCGCCAAACGGCAAGCCACGGGAGAGGCCAAACGGCTAGCAGCCCGTGGTAAAAGGGAAACCGGTGGTTCGGAAACGCCGTTCGTGACCGTGAAAACCACCGGCGAGACGCCGGTGCCACAGTTTTGCCACGGGCTGCTAGCCCGGATTATTCATACTTCCTGAGTCGAGCCACGCGGGGCGGTCCTCCGGAGGGTAGTGGCCCATTGCTGTTGGCCGAGCGCA
>JAFGQA010000276.1 GCA_016935885.1 Phycisphaerae bacterium
ATTATCCCCATGCAAGACGAGCGTGTCAAGGGGAATATCCATGTTTTGATTTACTTTTTTTTGCGGAGTGTCGCCGTTGCACAGGCCACGCCGGACTGGCGCGATCGCGCACCTTCCCCGCTCATGGACGATGTCCACCGTGCAACGCTGATTGACCCGGCCCCATACAAAAAGGGCGCGAAACCGAAACGCGCCCTTACTCCGAGGTATTGGCATACCCGCAACAGAAGGCGGTACGGCCCGCGCCCCTCTCGGGACGCGGCGCCGGCCACGCGTCTTTGTTGCTGGAAGTTGCCAATTTTCGGAGTAAGACGACGGCCGAAGCCACGATTGTTTTTGACGCTAATCTTCGAGCGCCTGCGTTTCTATCTCAGTGGCGTACCTCCGCAAAGACGGTTCGTTTTCAAGCACCCGCCGATCGCCCCGACGGCGCCGCGAGCCCGCGCGACCCAGCAAGCCGGTCCCCTCTCACGAGCCGGTCCTGTCCGGCAAGTCAATACCATCCTACCACATCGCAAAGGACCCGTGCAATCGTCTATATACGCTATCAAGCCCCGCCGCAGGGCAATCGCATGTGCGCGCAAGTCCTTTATTCTCGCGGGGCCGTAGACGCACGCGGCTGCGATTCCGGTGTTGATATCCGCCCAAGGGCTTGCTACACGCAATTGCCCTGAGCCTCGCCGCGGGCCGTGAGGCGTTTTCACCGCCTTCAGCAGGAGTGGCGCGCAGGGGTCTCGGGGAGGGTTCTCAGTTGCGGAAGATCTCGTACGTTCTCGCATCCTGGCGGGCTGGTCGGTGCACCTCTACGGTGATCACGCCGTCGGAATCGCACCGATAGACCTCGCAGACCGCTTGGTCGGTGAACTCGTCCGTTGCCACGATCTCGTCACACGCCACGGGACTCGACAGCGCGAGGGACGGGTCGTACGGAAAGCGGATGTCTGACCACGCCCGGATGTTCCCGTCGGGCATGCCGTCGGCCCCGATCGACGCGCACTCCAGGTACTTCAGATGCCCGACGTTATGGCGTGGGTGGTATCGGGCGACCTTCTCGAGTGGCGGCTCGCCTTTGCGCGGCAGTGGGGTGCCGGCCGGGAAGATCGGGTCGAACCACTCGGCCATGCCGTGGTCTCTCAAGCGGATCAGCCCGAAGTGCCTGGCGAACACATCGCGGTAGCGGACCCGGTCGGCGGCGCGGATGGCGGCGCCCATGGCGACCGACCGGAACGGCTTGTCGGTCAGGACAACGCGGTTGTCGGGAAACGCCTCGGACACCATCTCGGCCACAAGCGGCAGCTTGGACGATCCGCCGACGAGATACACGACCAGCCCAGAGCCGGACGAAAGGCGAGGCTCCTTCTCCGCAGCGGCGTCCATGACGTGCTCCAACGTCTGGATCGCCCGACGAAGCCCAGGCCGAACCCGCTCGAAGAAGGCCTTCACCGTGATCGACACCGGTCGGCGCGGAATGCCGAAATCCATCGGGTTGAGAAACATGCGCTGCACGACGCCGGCGGAGATCGTTTCCTTCTGCGCGCGGGCCTGGCGCAGCAGTGCATGGCGGGTCAGGCCGCCGATCGTGTCGGCCGGCACCCTCAACGCCTCCAAGAACATCTCCAATAGCAGGTGGTCGAGGTCGTCGCCGCCGAGGTCTTCGATGCCGCCGGAGGCCAGGACGTTGAACTCGTCGCCGTCGATCCACACGACCGACGCGTCGAACGTGCCTCCGCCGAGGTCGAAGACCGCCACGGCCGACGCCTCGCGGGACTGCTTCCTGACCTGGCGGGCCGTCAGGCAGTCCGCCAACTCGATGGCGGAGGCCGTCGGCTCGTTCAAGGTCTCGGTCACCGTGAAGCCGGCCTCACGGAAACATCTCCGCGTGACGTGGCGCTGCGCGCCGTTGGCATTGGCCGGCCAAGTGATGACCGCCTTGAGGTCCTCCTCGGGCGGCAGTGATTGCGACCGGCGGATGGAATCCGCCAGATCCTTGAGGAAGTCGCGCAGCAGCTCGGCGAGGTCAACCGTCGCCACGTCGCCCGAACCACCGGCGCAGGCAGCAGGTGTGCCACTGCTATCGAGCGGTGTCCTCTCGCCTTCGACATAATCGCGCAGCCGGCGCTTCAGCGATGGAATGAAGACGTGGTCGCCGCCCGGCCCACGCTGGCCGAAACGTCGATCTGCCTCGATACCGAACCACCGCCGTCCCGTTGCCCTGTCGATCAGGATCGCCGAGGGGAACATCGCCTGCACGACCGCCCCGGCACTCGTGTCGACCGTGTGCTGGACCTCCGACAGGATGCCGCGGTCGTGAACGACCGCGACCGTGTTGGTCGTTCCGAAGTCGATGCCCAATTGGGCCATGGCCTCACCTCCTGTTGACCTTGACCCGTGCGGGGGCGATCACCTTTCCCCGGGCGGTCCGGAAACCGGGCTGAAGCGGCTCGGCCACGACCCCGTCGTCCAGATCGTCGCGGTGGGTCTCGCCGACCGCCAGATGAATCACCGGATCGAACGCCTCGCTCGGTCGAGCGTCGTATTGGCTGACCCCGGCGCCGGCCAATACCTGGTCGAGCATCTCGACGCCGCGATCGTGGAAGTCGTCGTCCCCCGAACACGGCGGGTCGCTGTCCAGCCCGCGCTGGGCGATCTCGCTCCGCAAGGCGACCAGCGTCGGCAGCATCTCGGCGAGCTGATCGTCCACGACCTCGCTGACGAGCCGTTGGAACGTCGCCGTCGCGCGGTCCAGCGGCACGGTGTGCACGACCGCCTCGCCCCTGCCACGCTGCGTAACGGCCAACTCGGTGAGCGTCGCGATGGCCGCGTTCATCTGGTTGTTCAGCGATTCGATGGCGCTGCTGATCTCCGCCTCGGCCTTGGCCAGTATGTCGGCGGACGGGCTATTCGGCCGGGCGCTCTTCTTGGGGGGCTTGGTGGAAGCACCCGGTTCGGGTTTGCCGACCTCCGTGGCCCGCTTCTCGGCGGTGGCCGTCGCGGACCGAGAGGTCGCATGGCCGGTCGTCCGGGTGGCCGGCGTCTCCGGGGTCGCGGTGGCAGGCTCGACCTTCTTACTTACCGAAGTGGCGGCCGGGGTCTTCGCCTTGGTCTTCTTGCCGTCCCGCTTGGATGCGGCCTGCCCCGATGTCGTTTGCTTTGTTGAAGAAGTGCGACTCTTCGTCGTCTTCCTGGTCTTCCCTGACATCCCTTGTTTCTCCATGAAAGACATTCTGCGTCATGCGGCCTGCCCAGCGGACCGCAACACCGCGGACGACCCTGGGAACCCATTCGCGGCATCATTATAGGCCCTCCACCCGCCAATGCGAGTCCGCCCGATGGCAAAACCGCGCGGCCGTCCTGCCGTCCCTCGACGGCAGACCCGTCCAACCGTTCCCGGCCCGCACACGTGGGGGAGCGGACACCGGGCGCAAGGCTGCTGTTTCTTCGGATCGACGGCGCCGAGAATTCACACGAGTCTGGCGAGTCCTCGAAGAAACCTACAACGGCAAAGCTGACTTGGAGACCTGTTCTGCGGCACCCCTCAGAGCAGCCCTCACGGCTCGTCATCCCGGCTCCAACCACCGGAGGCAGGGGGATTCAGAAACACGGGCGCTCTCCATCGAGCTTTGCTGCCGTAGAAGAAACCCGCCGCGCGCTGGCCCGAGAATCCGTTCGCACGCGGCACAGAGAATGAATCCGTAGGCTCTATCGCGAGAGTCTGTCCGTAGGCTGTAAAGAGCCCCTTCTTGGTCCGCCAGACATGGGCAGGGGGTGAACCGTGACTGGACCAACGGCGCAAACGGGCTGCCACACGCCCCTCGGCCCACGGCCGTCGGCCCACCGCCGTCAGAGGCCGATACTTGGGCCTTATGTTGCATTCGCATCCGTGGTGAGCGGGTTCAATTCACGTCATCCTAAAAGAGCCTGGGAGGACCGCAGACACGTTGCGTTCGTATCCATTCTCACTTGCTGGACCGAAGCTCACGGGCCTTCCCTTCTGCAGGTGCAATGACCTTGTCTGCGAGCGAGGCCAGCAAACCCGCCGTGTCCGCGTACTCGTGCACATCCAGAACCCACGGATACCGCTTGATGTGGTCGTACATGCCCCAGGGCCGCTCCCCCGATTTTAACAACGGCTGAACCGGCACTGAGGGAAGCGTTTCGACAACGGAGATCAGCTCCTGCGGAATGCTCTTCGGCCCTGTGATGTCAGCAATCACAAACCGCGCCATTCGAGCAAGGATTGTCACGGTCTCATGCGTATCCCGGCTTGCCGGCGTCTCGAAATCAAAGAGCACCGGGCAATAATCGCGGCTTCGAAGCTCCTCACGCATAGCGTCAAGCACCGCTTTCCACTCGGGCGTAAACCGCCCGAGAAGAAGGACAACCTTGGACGTAATTGTGTCGATGATGTTCCGGATTTTCTCGTTATGGAGCAGCAGGTGGATGAATTGGGCGACTTCGACATTGTCGACAGTGATGGCCGGTTCACCGGGACGTGAAATGACCAAATCCGATTGGTCCGCGCCCGCCAAATTCAACTGCCACGCAGATACTCCATACACGGAGCAACCGCGAAGAGTTGCGTTCTCAAAGTTCGTTTGGACCAGAGCAGCGAGCTGAAGTTTGGCGCTTTCCAGGTCTGAATCGGCAAGGTCCGTCCTGAATAGATTAGCACCTCGAAGGTCGGCACCGCGGAGAACAGCGCCCGCAAAGTGTGCCTCTCGGAGTATGGTGTTGGTGAGCTTTGCTCCAGTCAGGTTGGCGCTCTGCAGTTCAGCACCGCGAAGGTTCGCACAGAAGAGGTCAGCGTTCCGGATGTTCGCCCTGCACAGCCTTGCGCCGCTCAGGTCGGCATAACGGAGCTTTGCTTCGCTTAAGTCTGCTTTCTCGAGCTTCGCGTCCGCTAGATTGGCGCGCTGCAGGTTTGCCTGTCTTAGGTCAGCACCGTTCAACTTGGCACCTTGAAGAACAACGCTACCGAGGTCAGCACTGCGGAGTCTAGCACGGCAGAGGTTCGCACTGTGCAGTTCCGCTCCGTGGAGGTTTGCGTCGCGCAGATCGAGCTCGCGTAGATCAGCGTTCTTCAGTTTGGCACCGGTGAGGTCGGCTGCCTGCAAAGATGGAATCCAACCATCGTATGCGACTGACTTCCGGAATACACCTGTCGGCGGTTCAGGGCGCTGAAAGCGATGTAGCCTGTTACTCTTCCTGATGCGATTCCACTCCGAAATGCCGCCCCGCTCACCTCCAAGCCATTCCAAGACCGCTTCGCGCTCCATGATGGTCACCATTGAACACGTCTCGATTGGTTCACATCCGAGATATTGTACCACGGAGCCGAAACCAGTCGTGTACCGTTCGACCTACGTATAATCGAACCCGATTCAGGGCCTCATGGGGACTGTACTGCAGCCCTTCCGGCCCTCTCCCGGTCGGGTGAGGACCCGACGAAGGCGGATTGGGCAGAGCACAACCCCGGCGGCCGGCCTCTTCACTTCGTGAAGAGAAGCCCGCGAATCCTTGGAGCCGGCCCGGTGACCGTGAGCGAAGAACACCCCAAGGACTCAGGTTTGCCTCGGACCTACCAAGAGGCGTCCCCGACTCGAATTAAGCCGTCAAGCAAGCTCTACAACGGTCCTACCAGGGCCGGAAGCTTCACGGAGCGACCAAGCGGAACCGTTCCCGGGCCGGTTGCACGGTTTTTGCACGAAAGCTGCGCGGCTGTACAACCCCCCTGCTTTGTGGTAGATGAAAGACGTTATCTACCGCTATCGCAATGAGTTATGGTCCCACGGGTTCCAGTTTCGTGCTGTGGGTCGTCGGATGCACGTTCTGACGCGGTGCGTCACTTCGGCAGGTTCTCGCGCAACATGCGGTACGACTCGTCCTGGCGAGCGTTGGCGTAGCCGACCGGGAGACCGGGCTTCACGCCTTCGCCCTCTGCGGTGTAGATCTCCGTGTTGACAGCAAGCAAGCTTGGGTGATAGCAGTAAGCAAGCCCAGCGTGCCTGTGCCACACACTGCGGCTGCGGCCGAAGGCCGTGTCGGGGGACACGGCTAAAGCTGGCGATCGAGCCGCCGGTATTGGACGGCTTCGGCGAGGTGTTCGGCACCAATGCTGGCGGCTCCGTCTATGTCGGCAATCGTGCGGGCCAGGCGCAGCACCTTGTCATGCGCCCGGGCGGAGAGGCCGAGCTCGGTCATGGCCTGCTTGAGCAACCGCTCGCCATCGGCATTCAATGGGCAGTGCTTCCGCACGAGGCGCGGCCCGATGCGGCCGTTGAGCATGTTGTTGTCGTCCCCGAAACGGGCGCGTTGGAGTTGACGGGCGGCAACGACCCGCTCGCGCATCGTGGCGGAATCTGTGCCGACCTTCTGGCGGCGAAGGTCGTCGAACGGGACGGCCTGGACGGTGATGTGGATGTCGATTCTGTCGATCAGCGGCCCGCTGATGCGGGCGAGGTAACGCTCGATCTGCGGCTGTGTGCACTTGCAGGGTCGGCGGGGGTCGGAATAGTACCCGCAGGGGCAGGGATTCATCGCGGCAACCAACATGAACTCCGCGGGAAAGCGGGCCGCGCTGTGTGATCGCGCGATGGTGATGCAGCCGTCCTCCAGCGGCTGTCGCAGCGTCTCGAGGATGGGGCGCGGCAACTCGGGGAACTCGTCGAGAAAGAGGATGCCGTGATGGGCGAGCGAGACCTCGCCGGCCTGGGGGATCGAGCCGCCGCCGACCAGCGCCGCGGCGCTGGCGGAGTGGTGCGGCGTGCGGACGGGCCGCGTGGCGAGCAGGGCCGTGCCGGCGGGGAGTTTTCCGGCGGTGGACCAGATGCGGGTGGTTTCCAACGATTCATTCAGCGTCAGAGGCGGAAGGATCGTCGGCAGGCATTTCGCCATCAGCGTCTTGCCGCAGCCCGGCGGGCCGATCAGGAGCACGTTGTGATTCCCACCGGCCGCGATGGTCAGGGCGCGTTTGCAGAATTCCTGGCCGCGAACATCGGCAAAGTCCACGTCGTACTTTGCCGCCTGCGTGAAGGCCGTCTCGAGGTCGATCGTGGTCGGTTCCAGCGGAAGCTGCTCGGTCAGGAAGCCGACCGCGTCCGTCAGGGAGCCAACGGCGATGACGTCCAATCCATCAACGACGGCCGCCTCGTTTGCATTCTCCCGTGGCACGAGGATGCCCTGATAGCCCTCGTGCTTCGCAAGCATGGCCGCGGACAGCGCGCCCTTGACGGGCCGGACGCGGCCGTCCAACGCGAGCTCCCCCGCAATCATGTATCGACCCATGTGCTCCGGCACGGCACCCTCGGCCGTGAAGATCATGCCGAGGGCGATCGGCAGATCCAGCGCCGGGCCTTCCTTGCGGATGTCGGCCGGTGCCAGGTTGATGACGGTGCGGTGGGTAGGCGCGAGATAGCCGCAGTTCGTGATGGCGGTCCGGATCCGTTCGAGGCTTTCCTTCGTGGCGGCATCGGGCATGCCAACGATCACCGCCGTTGCAAACCCCCGAGAGGCGACGTCGACCTCGACCTCGCACGGCATCGCCTCGATGCCTAACAGTGTGACGCTGTGCACCCGTGCCAACATCGTCTAGCAAGCCTACCGGGAACCTCGACGCCCGACAAGCAAACGTTGGCTACCGTTGTCAGGCGCTTGCGGCGGCCCAACGGAGCTTGACATGCCGGGAGGCAAGGCGTACCTTCTGGGCGACACGGGTCACCCGTGACGACACGTGGTGAGCAGTCCCTCCGGGCCATGCCGGCGGCAGAATCATGTTGTCTTTCATGCCTCACCAGGTAAATCGGCCGAAGCGGTGGGCCGCGGTCGGGGCTCGAGTCGCGATAGCCTGTCTGCTGTCGCTGGCCCTGCTGAGCAGTACCTGGCTCCTGGCGATTCACAAGGCAGGGCATTGCGACGGTTCTCACGATTCATGCCCATTGTGCGTTCCGGCGGCCATGGGTTGGACGGCCCCGCCACAGAACGCCCCCCTCTTCTTAACGGTCCTGGTTATCGCTTCCCCCACTCTGCAATGGGAATGCCCACGGCATGTCTCCATTTACAGCCATTCTCCCCGCGGCCCACCTTTCGCGTCTGTCTGACGGTCTGTTTTCCATCTCAGGGACTATTCCGAATCTGCCCTCGGGGGGGGATCTGCGCGGACTGAGGCCGGCGGATCGGGGGCCTTGGGATGGGATCTCGGTTCAGCTCTAACTGACAGTTGGCGCACGCGCCGTGTCCGATGGCTCCCCGGTTCGGAACCACACGAACGCGGGAATGGTGGCACGCGCTGCGAGGGAGATCTACATATGAGACCGAACGTCCTTCTCGGTGGATCGATCCCGCTGGTCCTTTGCCTCGGGACCATCGCGGCCGGGGCACCGCCGGGAGAAACCTCCGTCGACGACGTCAGGGCGCTCCGCGAGGAGATTGCCCTGATGCGACAAGAAATGAGGGAGCAGAGGCAACACTACAACGAGGAGTTGGCCAAGCTGCGCAGCGAGGTTGATCGCCTTCGATCCTCGTCTCGTTCGGCCGCTGGGCCCACAGAGCCTGTCGATCAGGAGCCCGAGGATGAGCTAGACGCGTTGATCCAGGACCTCACCGAGCAGGGCGTCATGGGCAAAGAAGAACCAGGATTCCTTGAATCCGTCGGCCGGGCCTTCCAGAGCGCCAATCCCGACATCAGCCTCATTGGCGATTTCATCGGGCACTATTCGAGCAACGAGGGCAACCCGTTCGACGACGAGTTCCTGTTTCGCCACTTGGAGCTTGGAGTTTCGGGGAACATCGACCCCTATGCGCGGGCGGATGTGTTCATCGGCCTCGGCCAGCACGCGGACGGCGACTGGCACATCCACCTTGGAGAAGGATACGTGACGTTCTTGACCTTGCCGTACGATTTGCAGCCCCGGATCGGGCGGTTCAGGTCCAGCTTCGGCAAGGCCAATCCGCAACACCTGCATGCCCTGCCCTGGGTCGAGTATCCGTTGGTAATCCACAATTACTTTGGGGACGAGGGCCTGTCGGGGGATGGGGTCGGCGTAAGTTGGCTGGTGCCCAATCCGTGGGACAAGTACATCGAGCTCACCTACGAGGTCATCAACAACGACAACTCGCTCTTTGCGGGCGAGGAGACCGACGACTTCGTTCATCTCGCTCACCTGAAGAACTTCTTCGATCTGTCCGACGCTTCGACGCTGGAACTGGGGGCCAGCTTCGCCACGGCGCCGAACGACGAGGGCCACGGCGGAAACCGCACCGTGGTCGAAGGCCTCGACATCACGTATAAGTGGCGGCCGCCGGAGGCGGGCCACTACAAATCGTTCCTGTGGCAAACCGAGCTCCTTGCCGCCCAGGCCGACCTGCATGGGGGACAGGAAACGAGTTGGGGCATGTATAGCGCCGCGGACTACCAGTTCGCCCGTCGCTGGGTCGTGGGGGCCAGGTACGACTATTCGCAGATGCCCTACAGCTCCAGCCGGCACGAGCACGGTTACTCCGCGTACCTGACGTTCTTGCAGAGCCATTATCTGCTCATGCGACTGGGCTACATGTACACCGACCGGAACTTCCGGCTGTACGGCGACAAGGGCGAGCACGAGGTTTTCCTCCAGTGCATCTTTAACCTTGGCCCGCATCGGGCACATAAGTACTAGACATGGAGCGCAGCATGGTCACGAAACGGACTCTCACGCGAAGGCGCAGAGGCGCGGAAGAAGACAAGGCAAGGCTTCTCCGCTCTCTGCGCCCTCTGCGCCTCTGCGAGAGCTTTCTTCCGGGCATTCCCCATGTTGATGGCCAGTGCGCTCTCCAACACTGATTCGGAGGCAAAACAATGCGAATCAGCCTACAACGATGTCTCCTGATTGCCACCGCATGGAGCTTGGCAATGCCGCCGGGCACTGCGGAGGCCGAACAAGGGCTGCGGATCGTCACCACGACGACCGATCTGGCCGCCATCGCGCGGGCCATCGGTGGTGACAAGGTCGAGGTCACGCCGTTAGCCACTGGCCGCGAAGATCCACACTTCATCGCCGCCAAGCCCAGCTACATGATGGCGGCCCGCAAGGCCGATTTGTGGATCCGTGTCGGACTCGAGCTGGAGATCGGATACGAGGAGCTGATCCTCGATGGATCGCGCAACAGCAAGATCCGCATCTCCACGCCGGGCCACCTCGATGCCTCCGAGGGCATCTTGCGGCTCGAGGTCCCCACCCAGAAGATCGACCGCTCGATGGGCGACATTCATCCGTTGGGCAATCCACACTACTGGACCGATCCGCTTAACGGGCGCATCGTCGCCAAGAACATCGGTAACCGCCTGTCCCAGCTCGCGCCGGAGCACGCGGCGTATTTCACGGAGAGGACAAAGGCCTTCCAGCGACAATTGGACGAGCGGATGTTCGGGCCCGAGCTCGTGGCCAAGATCGGCGGCGGCAAGCTGTGGGCACTGCTGCTGAAGGACCGATTGGACGCCGTGCTGAGCGAGCCCGGGCAGCCTCCGCTCGGCGGCTGGCTGGCGGTCATGCGCCCGCACGCCGGGAAGAAGATCATCACGTACCACCGAAGTTGGAGCTACTTCGCCCATCGGTTCGGGCTGATCGTGGCGGACGAGTTGGAGCCGAAGCCAGGCATCCCCCCGAGCCCCGGCCACGTAGCCGCGGTCATCAAGCGCGTCCAGGCCGATCAAATAAGGGCCCTGCTGATGGAGCCGTTCTATAGTCGAAAAGCCCCCGATCTGGTTGCGTCCCAGACCGGCATCACCGTCGTCGAGTGCGCGAACACTGTAGGCGGCCAGCCCGAGGCCACCGACTACTTGACGATGTTGGACAACGTGGTTGCCCGTGTGTCGGCGGCGTTTGAAAAAGGACCGGAATAGCTCACGCGACGCTCGCAGAGGCGCAGAGAGGAGATGACTCGTGGAGAGGTTGTCCGAATCGCTTCCACTGCTTGTGCTGCCATTCGCCGCGTGCGTCGTGATCGCCTCGCTGCATTGCTACATGGGGCTCCACGTGATCAAGCGAGGCGTGATCTTCGTGGACCTCGCGCTGGCCCAGTGCGCAGCGCTCGGCGCGGCCGTGGCCCTGTTCGCGCTGCCACACGTTTGTGACGAGCCAGGCCACCACCCTGGCCACGAAGCAATCTCGGCCGTCACCACCGAAGCGCAACTGGCCGAACAACTGGACCTCGAAGACAGCGACAACGGGGAACCTCTGCAACCCGCACCGCACGGCAGCGAGGCCAGTCACAACGATGCTCATACGGACGCGCACCATGCCGGGCATCCGTGGTTCACCTACGCCACGTCCGTATTCTTCGCCATGCTGGGGGCCGTCGTGTTGTCGCTCACCAGGCTGCGAGACGACCGCATCCCGCACGAGGCCATCATCGGCATCATCTTCGTCGTCAGCGCAGCGCTAACGGTGTTGATCCTTAGCAAAGCCCCCCACGGACACGAGAAGATGGAGGCCATGCTGATCGGCAGCATCTTGTTCGTCAGCCGGGAGCGCGTGACGCAAATGCTGCTGCTCTATGTGGCGCTCGGTGTCTTCCACTTCGTGTTCCGTGAGCGGTTTATAAGCATATCAAAGGACATCGCCGCGGCGGATCATGCCGGTCGCCGCGTCAGGCTTTGGGATTGTCTGTTCTATGGGTCCTTCGCCCTAATGGTTACACAATCGGTGAGCATCGGGGGCGTGTTTGTTGTCTTCAGCTTTCTGATCATACCTGCGGCCTGCGCGGCACTTTTCACCGACCGCTTCGGCACGCAACTGGTCATCGCCTGGCTGGTTGCCTTGTTCACAGCGCTGGCGGGACTATTCCTCTCCGCCGTCGGGGACATGCCGACGGGGTCGTCGTTGGTCAGTTGTTTTGGGGCCGTGCTCGCGGTTTGTGCCGTTCTGAGTACACCTCTACGGAGAAAACGCAAGGGAGCTTTCTAACATGAGTCGCTGCAAGAAGAGTCTGGCAACCCTGATGGCGGTCTGCTTCCTGTCCGCCGGGACGGGATGCACCACCGATGTAACGGGCGAACTCGCGACCATCACAGGCGGCTTCGTGGGCGACGTCGTCTCTACGCTCGCGACCGGATACCTTCGGCTCGTCCTGGGCCTGGAAGCCGACGCCGACGAACAGGCCGCCGCGTCGATGCACGAGCACGAGCACTAAGCCGGACTGGGCTACGTCTGAACAGTCGACAACCACGGTTGCCACGGGCAGCTTGGTGCCACTGGCAGCTTGCCTGCCAGTGCGTATGCTCCATGCCTAGCTTGGTATCATTGGCAGCTTGTCTGCCAGTGTGTATGCCCCATGCGCCCATAAGAGAGACCGCACGGGCGGACAAGCCGCCGTACATGTTTGACGTTCAAACCGGGTGGCATGGGTAACGAACGACACGCCCCACAGGGGCGGGTCGTTCATTACCCGTGAGTACAGGCTCGAATGGATGCCCACGGGTAAGCTCCGCCGCCGCTGGCGGCTCCGCTTACCCATGCCACCCCGCCAAACACGTACTCGCCTGCCCGTGCGTCCATCATGTGTGCGAGCACTGGCGGACAAGCCGCCGGTGGCACACACGCGGACAAGCCGCCAAGTGGCACGCACACTGTTCAAACATGATCAGAACCGGCTTAATTCTACAGCGCAAAGCAATTGGTCATCGGGTCCAAGAGCCCCCGACCTTGGTCGGGGGGTGGCTGTGCAGCCCGTTTGAGCGTGCCCCCCGACCAAGGTCGGGGGCTCTTGGGACTTCCAACACGACGACCTTGCGCTGTAGGGTCAACCGCCTTGTCACGGGCTCTGCCTTCCTGTAGAAACAGGGCATGAAGGCGAAACTCCTGACCGTCGCGTTATTCACGGGGATGTATGTCTGTCCGGCGTCCGCGCAACAGGCTGATGCGTTGGATGAAGCCCTGTCGCTCGTGGGCATGCGCCGGGCTGATATCGGGTGGAGGCCGAAGGCCTGGTGGCCCAAGTTCCCGGCGGATATCCCTTACAAGCTCCGGGCGTTCGACAGCCTTTTCGCCCGGCCGCTTGACACGATTACCTACACGCGGCTCCTCGGCCACGCGGCAAGAACGCATCTCGACCCGGCGACCGTGGATAAGGACGCCGGTCGCGGGACAACGAACCTTTACCACGCCGTGCACATCCTCGGGATCAATCCGAAGTTTGGCGCCCTGCGCGGTTACGCGACGAATCTCACGAAGGAGGAGACGCCGCTCGACCAGGCAATCTTGAACATTCATCGCGCCGCCGGCCGAACGATCAAGCCGTTTACATTCGACATGGAATTGCCCTATCCCAAGCTTACGGAGGACATCACGGAGGCCGTGCAGGTTGTGCCGGAATCGGCACGCCCCATCCTCGGCCGGCTGGTCATGAACATCATCGATGCCCACCGTTGGGCCGAACTGGCCTTCCGCAACGTCGACGCCCGCCATCGCACCATCGTCGCCCGCCGGTTCGAGGTCGGCCACGAACAGGTCGACGCCTACGATTACTGCCCCGAATTCGACGACCTTGCCCAAACACTGGACCAGGCCAGCCTGTGGTACGCGGGCGAGAAGTGCGTCCAGGCACTCGATGACGCCCGGGTGGCGCTTGGCAAACTCGACGAGCTGAAGCGGGTTCCGCCGTTCGCCTTCGACTGGCAGTCTCCGTGGGGCTGGGTTCGTGTCCACGGCGGCGGCGATGACGAGATCGACGGCAACGACGCCCTGCTGATTGTGGATCTCGGCGGCAACGACCGCTACACCGGCGGCGTGGCGGCTTCAACCGCGAACCGACCGATCGGCCTGTTGCTCGACTGCGGCGGCAACGATCGCTATGAATCCACCGAGCCGGCCCAGGGCGCCGGCATGTGCGGCATCGGCATCCTTCTCGATGCTGGGGGCGACGACGAGTATAAGGCCGACCACTATGCCCAAGGTGTGGGTCAGTTCGGCTTAGGCGTCTGTGCGGACCTCGGCGGCAGCGATCATTACTTCGTCAAGTTCAACGGCCAGGGCTGCGGCTACTTCGGCGTCGGCCTGATGTTCGACTGCGACGGCGACGACGAATACACGCTATATGCGGATGGGCAGGGGCTGGGCGGCGTCAGTGGCATCGGCGTTCTGGCCGACCGCAATGGCGACGACAACTATACTGCCGTGCGCGACTCCAAGATTACCGGTCGGCCCTCGTATCACTCGCCGGACGAGCAGATCACCGTCAGCAACGCGCAGGGCTGCGCGATGGGCCGGCGCGGCGACGGGTCCGACGGCCACAGTTGGGCCGGCGGCCTTGGCGCGTTGATCGACGTGGAAGGCAACGACAAGTACACCTCCGGCAGTTGGACGATGGGGACCGGCTACTGGTTCGGCATCGGCCTGTTGTACGAAGGCGGTGGCGACGACGAATACCGCGGCGTCTGCTATTCGCAGGGCACCGGTGCCCACTTCTGCATCGGCGCCCTTGTCGACGAAGCCGGTAACGACAAGCACCTCGCCGAGGAGACGTCGAACATGTGCATCGGCTGGGGCCACGACTTCACCATCGCCCTGCACGTCGACATCGGCGGTGACGACATCTACGACGTCAAGAAGCACGGCATCAGCTACAACATCAACCGTTGCGTGACCGCCGTCATCGATATTGGCGGGGATGACACCTATCGCGCCGACGGCAGCGAGCGAGGCGAAGGCGAGAACAAGCCAGGCATGGCCAAGGTGGACGAGAAGTTCGATATGGGTGACGCGGAAAGACCGGTCCCGGGCATCTACTTCGCCGACGCCACCTCCGTCGCCCTGTTCCTCGACGTCGGCGGCAAGGACACCTACTGGTCCGGCAACAAGAACAACAGCCACTGGCTTGACGAACAGGATTCCCCCAACTGGAAGACGCGGAATTTCAGCGTCGGTGTGGATCGTGCCGACGGCACGGTCCGTTTTGTCCCGATTCCTGAAAAGCCGGCGCCGGGGGCGATAACCAGGAACTCGGAGCGGGCGCGTGAGTTTTGAGCAGACGTGGGAAGTACGACGTGACAGCCGAACGACCTGAGAAGACGAAGCCGAGTTCCTGCGAGACATGTCGATTCAGATCATACGCCGAGCGCAAGCCCGACTCGCTCATCGCCAGGATTTGGAGATGGCACACAAAATGGTGCCCCGGTTGGAAGGCATACCAGAAGGCACTGTCTGATAAACAGCAGCAAGATATCGGCCCGGATGACGAAACGTCAGCCTGATGGGTCCCGTCAAGGCGATGGCACGCCCTGTGAGCGCGCGACGATCGACCAAGCGCCCGGACCAGTCGGAATACGACGGTAAAAGAGAGACGCCGCGCCGAATGCCGGACCCCGCTTACGCGCGATAAACACGTTGCGCCCACCGAACGTTCCTTTCTTCGGCGATGATCCTGCGCAACAGCCTCTGCGGAGATACATCAACGTACGTTCTTACTGCGCCTAAAGGACTTGCCGTCTTTGATGTCATTTGCCTGTGCGACGCGCGCTGCTGTTCGGGATTATCGCTCGGTTCGATATTGAAGACGTCCGCTTTTGTTTGTTACCCAATCTGTTCTACTCTAGCTGCTGCGCGCGGCGACGGTGTTTGCATAAGCCAATAATAATTACACATTGAGCTTCCATCGTTCAGCGACCCTCACATCCTTATCGCCTCCAAGTTGGGCGAATGCCCCCATTGACTTCTTATCGCACACGACTTACGATACGATGGCCCGTGATGTTATTCGGGTCGCTGAGACAATAGCCTCTCGGGCGTTGCCGGATGGAGGATGCGGCGGTCGATCGGCTCACATGGGCTCTGCGAGAAACGACCGTTGGCACTGGGCTACGAAGAGGCATTGTCCGTTCTTCGCACGGGGGTCCACAAAGAGTACGACAAGGCCAGTCATGGCCGTTCTCAGTGACGCATAGGAGCAGATCATGAACCGCGCGAGCTTGGTGCTGACATGTTGCCTGCTGGCCGTTTCAGGCCGGGCATACTCAGATACCATCGTCTATGAGTACGTCGACCAGGACACGTGGGCGTGGGAGGAACAACCCGCGGATCCCCAGGATGGGCAGGGAGAGCTGCGGGTGGGCGAGTACACGGCCGGTTACCAGAATTGGGCGTATCTCAAGTTTAACTTCGACGACGTAACGCTACCGGTTGGAGCAATGGTCACGCGCGCACGGCTGTGGCTCTACTGCGGCGAGGCTGTCGGCGATTCGTTTAACGCCACGCGTGCCTACTGCGTTGATGAGGCCGATTGGAACGAGACATCGCTCGCATGGAATAACAAGCCCGGTCATGCGTCAGGCTACGGAAGCAAGGATATCGCTTCAACCGGGTGGCACTACATACTGGTGACCGCGATCGTGGGAAGTTGGCTGGACGGCTCTCAGTCCAACTTCGGCTTCTGTGTTCATATGCACCCGAACGGACTTGGTCTCCTGAAGTTCGACGACAAGGCCGGTAACCGTCCGTATCTCGAGATTCAGTATCAAATGACCAAGCCGGACCTGTACGTTTCATACGGGCCGAATGCTCCTTCGCATTGCAACGCCGGCGAGACCATCGACGTTACCTGGATCGTCCGGAACCAGGGGCAGGCGCCGGTGTCGGATACGCTCGTGGTAAACGCCTACCTCTCACCCGACTCGGAGATTACGGGGGACGGCAATGACATCTTTCTCCAGACCTGGGAGACGGTTGACGAATTGGAGGCCGGCGGTTCATTCGTCTGTATGGGATGCCCGGTGACGATACCGGAGGCACCGCCTTTGCCCACGGGCGTACTTGCCTACTACATTGGTTTGTTTGTGGATCCAGCCAATGACATCGATGAGGACGCCGAGTTCAACAACACTGCGAGCGCGTCGGTATCCATCGAGGGGCGAGCCGACTTAAGCGTCCCAAATGTCTCCGCTGTTCAGGCTGAGGTGAGTGCCGGTGATACGCTTTCGATCACTTACAGTATCAATAACAGCGGTTACGGCCATGCGGGCGGCTTCGAGAATCGGGCCGTGTTGTCGACGAATGCGACGATTGGAGATGGTGACGATGTTGACTTCGATCCCCCGCTCACCTTCTCCGTTTCCTCTCTTGAAGCCGGTAATGACACATCGTCGACTTGCTACGGTACGATGCCCGTTGTGCCATCGGGTGACTACTATGTTGGGTTGATCGCAGACACCGGTGACGGCATCGTGGAGATATCGGAGGATAACAATGCCGGGCGTACGCAGGGCACCATCCACGTGCAGGGCCCACCGCTTATAGAGTTGACGCTGGCGGGCATCTATTCAGGTGGGACGCCGCGAGCGGCATTCTCCCCGGGAGAAGAGGTCACCGTATCGCTACAGGCCGAGAACACCGACACGGCCGCCGACACGATCTGCTCGCTGGAGGTGTTTGATTCGACGTACTCCTGGCCGAACACGGTTCCCAGCAAGATCTACGACAGCCACGCGGCGGCGGCGGATCAGGTCGCGCATCTGGGAGTGAATGAGACGCATATATACACATTTACGTTCATGCTTCCGGCGGATGCGCCACTGGGTGATTGCCGCATCTTGGGTGCTGTTCGGGAGCAGCCTTGGGGGGACGTGCTCGACACGACCGGGCCGAACATCGCTGAGGAGGATTGGTCGGACGCCGCGCACATTGTCAGCTTCGCTGTGAGATCATTCGGGACCACGATCATCACGCACGGGTACGAGCCTTCGGGCACGTTGCCGGCCTGGACCTTGACGATGGCCCAGGCGATCCGGCTGAGGGCGGGCCTCGGAAGGGTGCTCGTGTACGACAGGGATACCGGCGTCTTCGAGTTGGAGCAGCCGTCCGATGATGCGGGCGAGGCGGTCCTTGTCTTCGACTGGGCGGCCGAGAGCAACAAGGAGTACCACGGGTACTCCGAGGCAGCCGGTGATGCGCTCTTTGCGGCCTTGATGATGGGCGGACAGTCCGCCAGCTTCTCGCTGGATCACCTCCATTTCATCGGGCACGGCCGTGGCAGCGTCGTGAACAGCGAGGCCGTCGAGCGGCTGCTCGCGTCGGGCGTGTCTGTCGAGCAGGTGAGTACGTTGGATCCTGTGGACGCGGGTTGGTCCGCAGTAGCGGATGACTACGATGTGAACCCGACATTGGGGAACGTTGGGTTCGTCACCTGGAGCGACGTGGATTGGGCCGACAACTACTTCAGTTACGACGACGACGGCGAGGCCATCGTGCTGAGTGGGCGGCCGCTCGACGGGGCGTATGACGTAAACCTCACGGGACGTGGAGATGCCACCGGCATTAATCACACGGAGGTGCATGCGTGGTACCACGGGACTGTCGATCTGGAGGCGGCCGACGATGGCAGCGGGGCGGACATCCTGGAAGATTGGTACGGTGGTCTGTACTACCGGAGTCGTGATGAAGACGGCTACAACCAATCACGAATCGTCAACGAGCCCCGAGGGGCGGCCTCCGGGAGCCCGACGCCCATCGCGTTTTCGTTTGAGAGGGACGGGGCGGTAAACGGCGACTTCGAGCGCGGGCCGATGCTCGCTCCGCTTGTACCGTTCCCAGGTTGGAGCGGCCACGGTGGTGGTGGCGACGGGAACCTATTCGAGAACGGATACCTCGACCTCAATGATGGCCATACCTGGCGGCGTCACAACCGGTTCTACGTTCCCGGCGAGGCGGTGAGCATTCGGTTTCAATACTGGGTAACGGATGCCACCGAATCCGGCGACACGCTCGTGGTGTATCTTGATGAGCCAGATGCAGCAGGGCCCACCGACGTTATTGGCTCGACGGGTCTTGACGAGACGAGTCCTACGTGGACGGACCAAGCCTTCCAGATCCCGGCGAACAAGCGGGGAACTGTGCAGACGCTGACGTTTGCGATTGCCCACGGCGCGGGCGTGACGTCCCAGGTTAGGGTCGACAACGTCCTGTTGAGCACGAGCGCGAATCCGCCGACGATCCACGACCAGCCTGGTGACGTGACCGTTCTCGAAGGTGAAAGCGCCACGTTCAGCATCGGCGCAAGCGGCACCGGCACGTTGCACTATCAGTGGAAGAAGAACGGCCAGCCCGTCGGCTCCGATAGCCCGACGTTGGTGCTGAGCAGCGTGGCGGGCTCGGACGATGGAGCGCAGATCACATGCCAGGTCACGGACGACTTTGGAACCGTGACGAGCGACACGGCGACGTTGACCGTTCACACCGCGCCCATCATCATTGAGCAGCCCGAGGATGCCACGGTGTGTGAAGCGGGGTCGGTGACGTTCAGCGTGGTTGCCGAGGGGGCGCCCACGCCTGCGTGCCAGTGGCGTGAGGACGGCGAGTCGATCATCGGGGCTGACGACTGCACGTATCTCGTTGACCCGGTGCTTTCATCGCACGCGGGCGTGTACGACGTCGTCGTGACCAACGATCACGGCTTCGTCGTGAGCGAGCCGGCCACGTTGACGGTCAATCCCGGCCAGCCAACGATCGACCAGCAACCCGCGAGCGTGGCGGTCTGCGAAGGCAACGATGCCGTGTTTATGATCGCGGCAAGCGGCACCGGTGTGCTCCATTACCAGTGGTTCCGGGACGGCTCACCCGAGGGCGGCGACGGGGACACGTTGACACTCACGGATGTGCAGCCCGGCGATGATGGGGCCAAGATCACGTGCGAGGTCAGCGATGAGTGCGGCACGACGACGAGCGCGGCCGCGACGCTGACGGTGAACGCGAATTCGGTGGTGACGATCACGGCCGATCCCGGCGAGACTGTCTGCGAAGGCACGACGGTAGCGCTGGACGCCGGTGCGGGCTTCGCATCCTATCTGTGGTCAACCGGCGAAGAGACGCAAACGATCGAGGTGACGAGCGCGGGGACATACAACGTGACGGTAACGGATGCGAACGGCTGTGAAGGCACCGACGACATCTACATCACGGTGAACGCGAATCCGGCGGTGACGATCACGGCCGATCCCGGCGAGACTGTCTGCGAAGGCACGACGGTGACGCTGGACGCCGGTGCGGGCTTCACATCCTATCTGTGGTCAACCGGCGAAGAGACGCAAACGATCGAGGTAACGATCACGGGGACATACAGCGTCACAGTGACGGATGCGAATGCCTGCGAAGGTACCGACGAGATCGATATCACGGTGAATGCAAATCCAGTGGTGACGATCACGGCCGATCCTGGCGAGACGGTCTGCGAAGGCACGACGGTGACGTTGGACGCCGGTGCGGGCTTCACATCCTACCTGTGGTCGACCGGCGAGACGACACGGACGATCGCAGTGACGACGACGGGGACATACAGCGTGACGGCGACGGATGCGAACGGCTGCGAAGGCACCG
>JAFGQA010000025.1 GCA_016935885.1 Phycisphaerae bacterium
GCGCTCGGCCAACAGCAATGGGCCACTACCCTCCGGAGGACCGCCCCGCGTGGCTCGACTCAGGAAGTATGAATAATCCGGGCTAGACTGCCACGCACCCCGATGACCTGCCGGGGATGGCCTTCTGTTGAGCGCCTTCAGTTCAGCCCTTCACGCCGGTCAGGGCCACGCCCTGGATGAAGTACCGCTGCAACAGGAAGAAGGTGGTGATGATCGGGAGGCTCATGACCACCGAGGCGGCCATGATCAGCGTGAATTCGGCCTCGCGGCCGGCCATGAAGCCGAACAGGCCCAACGCCAGCGGGTAGAGCCGCTGGTCGTTGACGTAGATCAGCGGGCCCATGAAATCGTTCCAGACGTACATGAATGTGAACACGCTGATCGCTGCGAGCGTCGGCTTCATCAGCGGCAGGGCGACGTGCCAGTACGTGCGGAAGAAGCCGCAGCCGTCGATCTTCGCGGCGTCTTCCAGGTCTCGCGGCAGGCCCTTCATCGCCTGGCGCAGCAGGAAGATCGCAAACGCGTTGATCGCCAGGCAGCTTGGCACCCACAGCGGCGCGAGCGTGTTGTACCAGCCAAGCTGCTTGTAGATCACGAACGACGGGATCATCGTCACCTGCGGCGGGATCATGAGCGTCGCCAGCACGAGGATGAAGCACAGGTCGCGGCCCGGCCATTGCAGGCGAGCGAAGGCGTAGGCGGCGAGCGAGCAGCTCAGACACGTGCCTATAATGTTGGCGATGGCCAGAAATGCGCTGGTCTTGAGGTATCGCCAGAACGGCACCTCGTCGAAGACCTCGCGGTAGTTCTCGGTGCCCTTGGCGTAGTAGGCCTCGGGCGTGGAACTGCGTGAAACTTGAATCCGAAGGCACATGACATCGGGGCCGTAGTTGTATTGCGGGCCGGCGCCGTCTTCTTCGAGCAGCACGTATCGCTTCGGCATGAGGCGATTGTCGTCCTCGCTGGGAAGCTGGAATGACGCCTCCCAGAAGTTGTCCTCGCCGAGATACTTGGGTTCGACGGAACGATACCGCGTGCCGTTGACCTCGATGACGGCGCGGAGTTCGTGCCACGTCTGATCGCGACGAAAGCTGATGCTGAGGCGTTTGAACTCCTCGAAGTCGATCCCGAGAGGCAACACCGTTGCGACTTCAAACGAATCGCCCCCGTCGAAATCGTAGTGAGCGACGGCCACCTGGCCTTGGGCCTCGTGGCGGAATTCGAGGCTGGCCGGGCCGCCGGTGACCTTCCAGACGTCCTCCAACGGTCTGTCGGCCGTCAACTGATGGATGCGGTAGTTCTTGTCCTTCAGAATGATCCTGCCAAGGGCGAAGTAGCGATAGCACTGGTCGAAACTCTCATTGATGTGCTCCGGCTTGACGGCTCCGCGGACCGCTTGCCGGAAGGCCTGCTCCTCGGCGGACCAGGTCTCGGTCGGTAGAATCCCCTTCAGCCGCGTGAAGACCCCCTCGACCAACTCCTCTCGCAACGTGTCGGCAGGCAAGGCGGACATCCGTGGATCCTGTCCGTGATTCTGCCAGTCGTCGATTGCTTCGCCGATTGCTTCCTTGATGGCCCGGCGCATCCACCCGACCCAGCGATCATGGTCGACACCTTCGGGTCGCTTGATTTCAGGGAAGGTCCGTTCATCGATGTACGGGCTCCGCGACCTCGGCGCGGGGGTTTGTGGGAAGATGTGGATCTCCTCGGACTGGATTTCCTTGTCCAGCTTCCAACTGGTGCCGAGCAACCACAAGTAGGGCAGCAGGAACAACAGGGAGCCGCCGATCAGCACGCCGTGCAGCAACAGCCTTCGCCAGATTGGCCGCGTGTGATTCACCGTTCGCCATTCGCTATTCGCCATTCGCTATTCGCCATTCGCCATTCGCCATTCACCACGTCTACTCACCGGTGTAGAACACCCACTTCTTCGACAGCCGCATGTTGATGAGGGTCAGGACGACCAGGATCACGAACAGCACCCAGGCCATGGCCGCGCCGTAGCCGAGCCGGAAAAACGAGAAGCACTCGTCAAAGAGCTTGTACACGTAGAAATAGGTGGATCGTTCCGGATAGCCGTTCGGCGTCATGATGTACGCCTGCGTGAAGATCTGAAACGTCTGGATCAGTCCGATGATCAGGTTGAACAGGATGTACGGCGACAGCATCGGCAGCGTGACCTTGAAGAACCGGCGGACCGGCCCGGCGCCATCGAGGGCGGCGGCCTCGTACAGATGCGTCGGAATGTCCTTCAGGCCGGCCAACCAGATGATCATGCTGGCGCCGGCGCCCCACAAGGTCATGATAATCAGGGCGGGCTTGGACGTATCTTTGTTCGTCAGCCAACTGATGGGCGTGTTCAGGTTGACCCAATCAAAATGCACGTTCATCCAGGCTATGAGCTGTTCGATGCCGACGAGCCGGAGGACCCAATTCAGCAGCCCATCCTGCGCGTTGAAGACCCATACCCACAGGATGCTCGCGGCGACGACCGGCATAATGGCGGGGATGAAAAATAACGTGCGATAGACCTTCAGGCCTGACACACGCGTGTCCAGCAGCATGGCCATTCCCAAGCCGATCGCCATGCCGATCGGCAAACCGATGGCCATGAACAACGTGTTGAGCAGGCTGCGCCGTACGCCCGTCGGGACCGTCTCCTTGCCCTCGGCGTCCGGGCCGCCCCAGTCCACGCCGAACATCTCGCGGTAGTTGTCCAGGCCGACGTAGGTCGCCGGGTTGATCACATCGTACTGCGTCATGCTCATGATCGCGGAAAAGACCATCGGTCCACCACTGAGCACGATGAACCCGACGAGCCACGGCAGGACAAACAGCAGCCCCGCGTACCACTCGTGGCGGTAGAACCCGCGCGTCCGGTTCTTGACCTTGAAGCGCCAGTACACCACCGCGGCGGTAGCCACGAGCAGGCCGGCGTAGGCCCAGACCAGCAAGGACCAGTTGACGATGGTCCGGCCGGCCGGCTTGTTGTAGAAGCCGTCCAAGGAGCGCTGGACACGCTGCGTTTGCAGGTCCAGGGCCGCTCGTGTGGTCATCGTGTGGCTCCAGGCGATATCCTGGGCATCGGCCTGGGCGTTCCACAGCACCTGCCCGGCGGGTGAGACCGGGCGGAAATAGGAATGCTCCAGCATATCTATGTGCGTCTGCATCGCCTGCTGGATGCGCTCGGGCATCTCGGGGACGTTGATGTACCGGCGAAGCTGCAGTTCATTCAACTTCCTGTTCGCCTTCATCCGCGAGATGTAGTGCCGACCCTGCGCCCGTTCGCGCTGGGCGTCGTGCTCGTTCATGATCATGCCGCCCTCGACGGACGACAGGAACTTCACCAACGCCCAGGCAGCCTCCAGCCTCTCCTCCGGGCACGTCGAGGGGATGCAATACGCAAACCCGGCCACCCACGTGCAGTAGCGATACCCGTGTTCAAGCCGGTGCCGCGGCACCGGCGCGGGATGCGTCGCGAACCGCATGTCGGGCTTGTAGCGAACCAGGTCGCGCATGAACCAGTCGCCGTGTATGAATATCGCGATCTGGTTCATGATGAACGGGTCCTGAGCGTAATTCTGGAAGGACTTCCTGAAGGCCGTGACCTCGTCGTAGCCGCCCAATGCGTCGTAGACGTCCGTTGTCCACTGCAAGGCTTCGACGACGGGCTGATCGTTTAGCAGACAGCTCAAGCCGTCTTCGCTGAGGAACTTTGCCCCGTTGGCCCAGCCGTACAGGTACAGCCAGGCGTTGCCGTGATACGGCTCGAATCCGACGACGTGCATCCGTCCTTCGTCGTCCCAGCGGGACAGTCTCAGCGCGTAGCTGTCCTGGTCGAAAACCTTGACGTGTTGATCCGACCTGTTAGGCAGGGCGAACGCCTTGTTTGCGTATGGTGCGCGAACCTTCACGTCATGGGGGCCCGCGACCGTTTCAACGATGCATCGCGTCACGCGACCGTTTTCGTGAACGTGCGACAGCGTGTCGCCCGATCTGACGCCGGCGTTGATGAAGTCCGCGCTGCCGCTGTGAATGTGAAGCCCGTCGATCACCGCGTCGGTTACGTCGACGCGCTTGGTGAGGATCTGCTCCCAGGTGTCCGGTGGTTTCGGTTCGCCATTCTTGTCCACGAGCCCGACCTGCGTCAGCATGTCGGTGTTGTAGTACATCACCCGGTCGTCCATGTAGTTTGGGATGCCGTACTGGCCGATCTTGCCGCTGTCCGGATTGCGGTATTGGCACTCCTCCCACGTCTGCGCGTAGTAGTCCTCAGGACGGATGATGTATTCCTCGATCTTGGCGATGACGGCTTCCTGATCGGCGACGGCCCGCCGGGCGTCGTCGGCGCCCAGCCGCTCCGCCTCGCTTCGCAGTGCCGCGAGCCTGGCCTTGGCCTCGCCAAGTCCCTTCAGGTCCTTGTCGATCAGCGGCGTCAGGTCCTTGAACGCGCCGCGCGCCGCCCACTGACAGATCGCAAAACGATCGTACTCGACCACGTCGGGCGGCACGCCTCCGGCGACGCCGCACATCAATCGTTGCGGATTGCCTTCACCTTCCAAGCCGGTCCGCACCGCGCTGGAACCCAGAACCGCGCGGTACTCCGGGAAGCGCCGTTCAAACGCGTCGACGACCTCGTTGTGGCGACCGTACGTCACGCCACTGAACCAGATCGTGACCTCGACCGCGCCCTCGGGGTTCTCGCGTACAGCCTTCGGGTGCAGCCAGTAGAGCAGCAGCCCCGCCACCACGGCCCCGATTGCAACACGCCATCTGCTCATGGTTCAAACGTCTGTCTTCGCGGTGGTCCCCACGCGCGCTCGATGTACATTTGCATTCGCACGGAGAAGCCCAGGACAGTTCAGCCGCGTCGCCTCAGCCCGAGCGCTTCGCGAGCTGAAACACGCCGGCGGTTCGCGGGCCAAGCGTCATCCCGCGCAAGTGCCCGTCAACGACCTTCAAAGGCGAAGCATACCCGTCAACAGGCCGCAACGTTGGCCGGGCCGTCGGATCACCCACCGGCGGATCAACCACCTCGCACGCGGCCGGGTCGTCCAAACGAAGCACGGCGGAGCCCGCGGACCACGGGACCGGCACGTCCAGCTTGCGCGCCCGGTTGCTGTTGTTGAACACGGCGACAATCGTTTCGTCGCCCAGCGTCCGGGAAAACGCGAAAATCCCCCGCGACATCTCGGCGAGCAATGTCTCGTACGTGCCGAGTTGCAACGCCGGGATTGAATTCCGAATCGCGATCATCCGCCGGTAATGCTCGTACAGGTCCTGTTCGATCCGTTCGTCCGGATCGTCGTAGGGCATCAACTCCGGCCACAACATCGGCTTGCGGCAGGACGGATCGTCCGGCCCGTACATGCCGACCTCGTCGCCGTAAAAGAACATCGGCGCGCCGAGAAACGTCATTTGGAGCGTGACCATCGGCTTGAGCCTGTCGTAACAATCCGGCGTCGGCTTGGCCGCGTTGTAGTTCGGGTTGCTGTCCTGGAGCCGGTTTGCCTTGTCGTATTCGAGATCGGGGTTCATGAACATCGACGCCACGCGGTCTGTATCGTGGCTGTTGAACAGATTCTGCTGGACGTAGTTTACCTGCGGCGGATACCAGGAAAGCACCTCCTCGAGCTGCCTGCCGAACTCGGCCGGATTGATGCCCTTGTTCTTGTTCACAAAGAACCGCTGGCACGATCGGGCAAACGGATAGTTCATGACCGCGTCGAAGGTGTCGCCCGTCAGCCATTCGCGGGACTCCTCCCACAACTCCGCCACGATGTAGGCCTCCGGGTTGATCGACTTGACCAGCTTCCGCCAGTCGCGCCAGAAGTGGGCGTTGATGTCGCTGGCCACGTCCAGACGCCAGCCGTCGATGCCGTCGGACGGGTCGCCGTCGCCGTCCGGGTCCAGCCAGCGGCGCGTCACGGCGAAGATGTGCTCCCGGACGGGCTCGGACAGCCCGAGCTTCTCGTCATGCTTCAGACGCGGCAGGGCGCCGTCATCACCGTCCCAACCCCCATAGTGAAACGGTTCCCAGCTCTTGATGTCGAACCAATCCGCATAGGGGGATTTGTCCTTGTTCTTGAGGATGTCCTGGAAGGCCCAGAACTCGCGGCCCGTGTGGTTGAAGACGCCGTCGATGATGACCTTGAAGCCAAGCCGATGCGCCTCCTTCAGGAAATCGAGAAAGACGCGGTCGCTCTCCGTCCATTGCCACGTGGCGGGGTCGGCCGTCTCGCCGCTGATCTTCTGAATGCTGCCCTTGACACCGAAGTAGTCGTCGATGTGCCGGTAGTCGGCCGCGTCGTACTTGTGCAGCGACACGGCCTGGAAGACGGGATTCAGGTAGATGGCCGTGATGCCAAGCTGCCGCAGATACGGCAGTTTCTCGCGGATGCCCTGGATGTCGCCGCCATAGCGTCGATCGTAAATGTAGCTTTGGAAGTCGCCTTCTTCCTTGAAGGCCGATCCTGCTCCATTTGATCGCGCCCCCCGGCCACGGCCGGGGGCTCTCGGGTCAGAGGCGCTTGCCTGGGATGCGCCCGTGTACGGCTTGAACCACTCGTGCGTCCACGGCACCGTCCTAGGCGGATCATTGCTCGGGTCGCCGTTATGGAATCGTTCGGGAAAGATCTGGTACCAAACGGCCGTCTTGGCCCAATCGGGTGTTTGAAATGACATCTCCACGTCCGGTCTGAACAGATGGCTCGACGCGTCTCCATCGGTAACAACGCCGCCCGCGCCAAACACGAGACGATCTGAGCCATCGCTAAGGCGAAAAGCGTACGCGAGCGGGCCCGCTTCCGTCAAAACCTGCGCCGACCAATAGTCGAAGCCAAAGTCGGACTTAACACGCCGCATCGGGACGGAATCTGCGCGGCCGTTGAGAATGACCTCGACGGCCTCGACGTCCTCCGCGAGCGTGCGGACGCTGAGAAGGACTAGCAGTACAGCGCCAGGTGAACGGCGATTGGGATCAAGAGCCCCCGGCCTTGGCCGGGGGGTGGCTGTGCGGCCCGTCTGGGCGTGCCCCCCGACCAAGGTCGGGGGCTCTTGAGCGAAGCTCGGGGGCTCTTGAGGGAAGCTCGGGGGCTCTTGGGCGCAGTCGCCGCCTACCTTTCGTCGTGCTGCCAGGCGGTCGGCGATCATCGCGAGATACTTGGTGCTCGTCGGGTCGTGCTTCAGGGCGCCGCGCGCGATGTGATCGGGCTTGGCCGGGCCATACCGCTGGGCGTCGTCTCCAATCAAGACGCCGCTGTTGTACCCCCCACGCCCGTCGGGCTCGCGGTACCGCGGATCGCCATTCGGGTCTTCCAGCCAGATAGCCCCGTTGACAAGAAACTTGTAGTGATATACGCCATCGGGCAGTTCCAGTATACAACGCCACACGCCGCGCTCGTGGCAGACCATCGGATTGGTGCCAGCCTGCCAGCCGTTGAAGTCTCCCACAAGTTCCACACGCTCGACATGGAACGTCGATTCATCCACCCTGAGTAGGCCGCTCCTCTTATTGTCCGTGCAGAAGAACTCGCACCAGCCATCATCATGGAACGACAGCGAACGTGTGTCGGGGTCGAACTTGACGAGGTTCTTCCGGTCAGCTCCGCAAGCGTGCGTAGCACTGACGATTGCGTCGCGAGGATCGGCCGCCAGCACGCTGCGCACAAAGAACCGCTCCTCAGCGTCTTCCGCCGCGTAGTAGACGCAGCCCCAGATGCCATCATTCAGCGGCACCATCCGGAGCCCGAACAGTCCATCGTTCACCGGCGCGTCTCGAACCAGCTCCCAGCCGTGCCCCAGGCGGCAAACCGTCTTCGCCTCGTCGACGCGCTCGCCTTGCGTGGTACTCAGCCTGATCTCATATCGTCCGGGTTCCTTGAGAGCCAGGTGCCTCCGATGGTACGCCCCCTCGCGCCCCTGAAGCTCCCAGTCCTGCTGGTCTTCGTCGAGACGAGTCACAGCCCACGAGCATGTAAACGGCCTAATGTTCTCCAATCCCCCTGCGACCCGCCCCCAGGCGCCAAGCCTACAAGTCGGCAGGGTCGTGTTCAATTCCACGGTCGCCGCCGCCGGATCTCGGATGATGATGCCCGGACGGAAACGCGACGGCATGGCGATTTCCAGGCCCCACGTGTTTGCCTGCATGTTCAACCAGATTGTGTATTCCAGCGATACCGGGATCGTCAGCGTGATGTTCTTCCCAGGCTGTGCGAGTTCGCCGAACGCCTTGCCTGGACTCTCCGGGTAGGAACTGTAGTCCCGGCATACCCCCTGCTTGCGGATCCACTTCACATACTCCGGTGACCGAGGAATCAACACCTGGCCATCTGAATCCACAGTGGCCATCTCCGCGCCGCCCGCGTCGCCGAGGTGGCGGCCCCAGGAGCCGTTGAAGACGAACTTGAACTCGTACGACCCGCAAGGCCAGAATCGCACCAACTCGTACCGATCGCCCACTTTCGACAACCGGCACGCCTCGTCATTCGTCGCCCAGTCGTTGAACGTGCCCGCGAGACTGATTTGTTCCACATCCGGCGGGGCGGCGACGGCCAATGGGGCGGCAACGCCGACGAAGAGGGCCACAGCCTGGGTGAGTCGATGGTAGCGATTCATGGAGGCCTCCAGGTTCGGATGCGGCGTTGGCGATGCCCGCGCCGAGTACGCGATTGCCAACTCAGAACATACGGACAACCGCTGTCAGGTATCACCGCGGCTCGTCTGATTCCTTGGGACTTGATGCGGATTTCCGAACGGTCAAAGAGACCGGGAGCGTCTCCGCCACGTGCTCCACATTGCCCTCGATCAAATCGAGCAGCCTCTGACACGCTCGCTGGCCGACCTCGTAGATCGGCGTGTGGACCGTCGTCAGCGGCGGGTCGCAAAACGCGGCCTGGTGCATGTCGTCGCAGCCGAGGACGCTGACTTCACGGGGCACGTGATGGCCCGCTTCCTTCAGGCCGCTGATCGCACCAATGGCCATTTTGTCGTTGCCCGCGAGAAGGGCGGTCAGTTGGGGTGCGCGCTTCAGGAGGGCGATGGCCGCCGCGGCACCGCCCTCCTCGGTGTAGAGGCCGTCCTCGGTGCGGACATCCGGCAGCGACAGGCCGGCTTCAGTCAGTGTCTCTTCCAGGCCTCGCCGCAGATCCCACGTCGTCTGGACCTCCGACGCACCGCGAATCATGCCTATGTGCCGATGACCCAGATCGAGCAGATGCCTGGCTGCAAGCTGCCCTCCGCGGTAGTAGTCGCATCGCACATGGTTCAGTCCGTGGTCGGGCAGGTAGTTGTTCACGACGACCATCGGGCGGTGCCCGCCCGCGAAGTCTCGCAGCCACGTGTCCTTGTCGGTGACGCCGAGACAGAGTATGCCGTCGACGAAGTGGCGGTCGAACAGTTCGAGATGTTCGTTGACCTTGATGAATGCCGGGTGGGCGACCTCCAGGAGGATTTTCCAGTTGGCGTCGCTCGCATAGTCGTGAATGGCGCTGATCAGCTCGCCGAAATAGGCGTCGGCGAAGGCGTGCCGCAGTTGCGGGACCAAGATGGCCAGGAAGCCGGATCGTTGGGCCTGGAGCCCCTGCGCCAACCGACTTGGGCGGTAGCCCAGCCGGCTGGCCGTCTCCAACACGCGATCCTGCGTGGCGCGGCTGATTCGCCTCGCCCGCTGGTTCAGCACCAGCGAGACCGTTGTGAGCGATGCTTGGCTCTCCCTCGCCACGTCCCTGATGCTAATGGCCTTGCGTTTTGCCATGTGCTTTGTCCTTATTCGTCTCGGGACCCATTGGTGGCTAGCTCCGGGGGGCCGCCTCGTGCCTGGCGCCACCGGTTGAACGGTGCTGCCCGGGATGCCGGAGGTCCCGGTCTGCCCCGGCGTCGTAAACCGAAAATTCCTTGCTTTGGTGCCTTGCAATCCGTCTCCGGCTGGTTATACTCTACTTAGTAAAATGTTTTACCTAGCTTAATCAGCACTTCGGCAGAAATCAAATGTTCGCGAAGCTTGGTCCGAGAAACCAGCGTCCGATTGCCGAGGTGGGGAAGCCAGGGGTCGGGTTCGCGCCCATCCGCTCACGTCCCACCACCGTGAAGGCCCGCCGCCACCCGGCGTTTACGCTCATCGAGCTACTCGTCGTCATCGCCATCATTGCCCTGCTGATTTCCATCCTCCTGCCGGCCCTATCAAGGGCCCGGGCGATTGCCAAGCGGACCGTGTGCCAGTCGAACCTGAGGCAGTTCGGCACGGCGTTCGTTAACTACTCCGAGGATTACGAAGGCTGGTTTCCGGCCAAGCCCCATCCATCGGAAGGCAACACCACGGTGGAGGAACTTGCCAAGGTTCAGGACGATCTCTCTCCAGAATGGGGGCCGAACTTCGGCGGCATGATCCGCGACATCGTCGAGCGAAGATGCAGTCGAGAGGGAGGGTCCTCGCCACAGTACCTACCGGACCCGAAGATCATGTTGTGCCCAGGCGATACGCACAACAACCGGCCGAAGCACGATGGGATCATCTGGCCGACGCAGGCCGTCAGCCGTTTCGAGGAGCTGCCCTCGAATCTGATTGAGGAAGCGACGCTCGGCAAATCGTTCATCAGCTACTTCTACATCGCGCTGTGGCGGACTGACGATCGCAGCGACTTTCTCTTGATGGCCGACCAGAGCAACAAAGACGACACGACGGTCAAGTCATTTACCGGACTCACCACCGAGGACAACCACGGCACACGGGGCATGAACATCCTCCTGCTGGATACGCACGTCGAGTGGACGCCCACGCGGAGCGGCAGTCTCGAGGACATGCAACACGTGTCGAACCGCTATTGGGGCCGGATTATCGCCAGCCGGGCGCGTTATCCCGGAACGATACCGGGTCCCGATTCGCCCGATGGGCGGGCCAACCGAAGCCAGGAGGTGCAGACGATCGAATAGGGGGTCATGGTGGCGCGGCCGTCGCAACGCGGCGCCGCCGTCTGGAGGGAATACGCGGGGCGTTTTTGACCGTCCGAGTGATATTGTGAATCGGAGCCTCGGATGACCGTCGCGCCGTCCTGATGGCCGGCGTGAGGACCATCTATGTCAGACTCTGGTAATGGTAACTGGACTAACGTGGAGTAAGTAGGAGGTGGAACGTGTTTCCCAAAGCTCGTGTAACTGCAGGTTCCTCGTTTATTGTCTCGTTGATCGCGCTGGGCATCCTGGCGGTGCAACAGCCGCTCGCCGCGCAGGACTGCGGCGATCTCCCACCGATTGACGGCCGGAATCTCCAGACGAAGTACGACGACGCCGTCAGCGTCGTCCAGGACAACCCCACCGGCTGGGGCGACCAGGCGCCCCCCTCAACCGAGGACACCCAAGGCAATGAGTTGGACCAGGTGTTCCTGGCCAATGACAACTACACGCTTCACATCGGCATCACCGGCAACACGCAACGGACGGACACGTTGGATAACACCGTGTTGGTGTTCATCGACACGGATCCCGGGGCGACTCCGTCGGTGCTGAGCACGGCGGGTTTCACGGACCCCAACGCGTCTGCTGCGCTCGTCAACATGGACGGCGTGACGCTGGATTTCGATCCCGAGTATGTCATTGCCGTCTGGAACGACTTGGGGCTCGGCGATCCCCCGACGTATGGACAGCACGGCGTCCTGCACGACTTGACGGACGGGACCACCGTCACCGTGTTGGTCGAGAACACGGACTTCGCCGTCGACAACTCCAACCTCCTCGGCGTGAGCGCCGATCCATCGCACGATCCCCTCCAGCAGGAAATCAATGCCGCCTCGGCCACGACGGGCTTCGAATTCGCGATCCCGCTGGACGACCTGGACTTCACCGTGCCGCTGACCGAGGCGGCCGACATCAACATCCAGGCGCTAATAGCCAACTTCGCCGGCTACATCAGCAACCAGAGCCTCGCCGTTCTCAATCCGACTTCCGGCAGTGAGGGCGGCGGCCAGGATTGCCTCGGCGTACACGATCCCGTCGGTGACCCGCCGGAGGTTCCCCCGAATATCATCGATTTCAGCGCCGATGGAAATCCTCAATACGTGCCCTACACGTTGTTGCCGGCAGGCACACCGCCGGGAGGCACACTTGACGGCGCCGACATTCCGACCGACTTCGGCACGCCACCGGAGGCCACGCAGAACAACTACACGTGCTTCGGCGACGCCGCGCCGTTCTCACCCTACCCCACAAACGGCAGCGAGATCGACCAGGTCTTCATCGCCAACGACTTCTCGAAGCTCTACATCGGCGTGACCGGCAATATTCCATTCAATGACTACTACACAAACACGATCCTCGTGTTCATCCAGACGGGAAGCGGGACGGGTTCCAATGTCATGTACACGACCGGGATCACGGGCGGCGCCAACGACGGAGCCGTCCTGGTCGGCATGGACGGCGTGACGCTCGACACGGACTTCGCGCCGCAGTGGGTGCTCGAATACTGGCGAGGCCAGACGGGCCTGCACAACGGGACGCTGGAGGACTTGATCTACAATGAGAACGTGAAGCTGGAGCCCTCCTGGGACACGGCCCGGCACACGGACAACAACGGGGTCAGTGCCATCGCGGCGAACCTCTACAACACCGCGGGCGTCAATAGCTTCGCCGGCGACGATCCCATCCGGCAAGAGGGGAAGGCCGCGGAGGCACAGAGCGGCGTGATATTCACCGTCCCCCTGAGCGTCCTGGGGATCGGCGAAACCGATTCGATTAAGGTCGCCGTGGCGGTCGTCGGCGGGACGGGCTTCATCAGCAACCAATGGCTGCCGCCGTTCAATCCGACGAACTACACGCCGGTAATCGACTCCGTCACGTTCAACGACGCCCCCTTGCCGCTCGCGATTCCCGACGATGGCGGCTCAACCTCGGCTGAAGACCTGCGAACAGTGACGATGCCCACGATCGATCGGATCACGGACATCAGCGTGTCGATATCGATCACCCACCCGGACGTCAGTCAACTCTCCGTCACGTTGCAGTACGAGCTCGGCGAGGACACGCGGGAGGCGGAACTGCTGAGCGCGGGCAGCGGCAGCGGTGTCGACCTGAACACGACGTGGGACAGTGATACCGACGCGGTGCTGCTCAACTTCGCCGGCGCTGACCCCAACGGGGACTGGACGATGGTCGTGACCGACTCGGTCACGGGCCAGTCGGGCACGCTGAATTCGTGGGGCATGGAGATCACGGAGTACACCGGCGGCAACGTCGACTGCCTCGGCTTCCACGACGCCACCGAGAACCCTATCGACCTGAGCGACAACGATGCCTTCCCCGAATACCAGCGCCTGGCCATCACTCTTTCGCCCGGCTCACCCCCGAACGATTTCAGCGCTGAGGACATTCCTTCCGCGTTCCCGAGCGCGGCCTTGGCAACGCAGAACAACTGGACCTGCTTCGGCGATGCCCAGCCCCCGGATCTCGAGCAGCCGACGCCCGGCTCGGAGATGGACGAGCTCTTCGTTACCAACACCGCAGACCGCCTGCACCTGGCCATCAGCGGCAACCTCGAGACGAACGGCAATGCCTTTGTGCTGCTGTTCGATACGGTATCGGGCGACGGCGAGAACACGCTGGCTGACAATCCGACGCCGCCAAGGCCGATCGGCGGCAATCCGGACAACCCCGGCGGCGAGCCGGGCCTGAACGGCACGATCCTGGACGCCGACTTCTACCCGGACTACGGCCTCTCGGTCCACGAGTTCTACGGGGACTACCGCGTGGACCTCGTCGACCTGAATGCGGACACGAACAAGTGGCTTGGCGTTCAGGGCTTTGGTTCGGGCAGCGGCGAATTGCAGGAACCCGCGGCGAACACCGGCAGTGAGTTGAACGAGATGTTCGTCCAGAATGACGACGACAACGTCTACATCGGGCTGACCAGCAACATCGAGGGGAACAGCAACGCGTTCGTGATCTTCATCGAGACCGCGGGCGCCGGCAGCAACCCGCTCTACACGGTCGACGGCACGAATTTCCCACCTCAGTTGGTCGGCATGGACAGCGACACGCTGAGCCCGGGTTTCTATCCGGATTACGCTCTCGTCGTCTGGCGTGTGGACTGGGAGTTTCAGACCGCCCGGCTGTGCGACCTTGTCGGGCAGGGCGAGCCGACGGACATCCCATGGAGTTCTACCATGCTGCCGGACACCTTCGTGGGTGACAACAGCAACCTGGTCGGCGTCAACGACAATCCGGCTGATGATCCGGGCCAGCAGGCGATCAACGCTGCCAGCGCTACGACGGGATTGCTGTTTGCCATCGATCGAGCTTCGATAGGCAGCCCCGATACCAACATCAAGATCTCGGTGGTCCTTGTCGGTAGCGCCGGCTATTGGAGCAACCAGTTCCTGCCGGGCGCCGGCGGCGGTGTGGCCAATCTGAGCGCAGGGGATCCGCCCGTAGACCCGGTGGATGCCTCCGGCGTGCACACGGTCGTGACCTACACACTGAGCGAGACGCCAAGTTGGCCTGGGACGTGGGACGGGACGGAGATTCCGACGGCGATGTCCGGCGGCCTTCAGGCCACACAGAACAACTACACCGGCTTCGGCGATCAGATCGTCGATCCGGCGTACAACAACGACAACTGCGCCCAAGTCGCCTTTGACAACACCAACATCCTGGGCGTCACGGGCTGCAGTCAGCAAGGCACGCCTTGCACATGCTTGGGCGGATCTGTCGAGGGCGCCGACAGCGTGGATACGGGCATGGAGGTCGACCTGGCGGTCGAGGACCTTGGCCTGACACCGGAGGACATCGAGAATGGGGTCACCATCAAGGTCATGGCGGTCCTGACCAGCAACACGGGCTACGTCTCGAACCAGACACTGCCCGGCCTGGGCGGCGGCGTGTGCCAACTGGCCTGGACGCCTGACTTCACCGGGGCTGCCGGTGTCCAGTTCCTGGAGTACCAGCTTGAGAAGGCCGCGTTGCTCGGCGACATGAACTGCGACGGCTTCGTTGACGTCTCCGACATCGAGCACTTCGTACAGGCGCTCGTCGACCCGGCCGGTTATGAGGCGGATCACGATGGCGACCCGTATCCGGTGTGCGACATACTCAACGGCGACTTCGCGGATCCCAGTGGCGTGGACGGACTGGATGTTCAGGGTTTTGTCGACGCGCTCATAGGATAGTAGCGCCCAGATGCAACCCGGGGGGCTAGCAGATGTGTACCGCGCGATGGTTCGCGCGTAAGTGACCGCTTGCCCGGGCCAATGATCGTCATGGTCCGGGCAAGCGTGTGTTTGTGGTTGGATGATGCTTCTGGTGTTTAGGTTCGGGCCGAGGCCGATCTGGCGGCAGCGGTCTCGGCGGATTGAGGGGTGAAGTCGTGAAAGCTCGCAAGTACCTGGTGTTCATCGTGCCGGCGGTTTGGCTGGCGATGGCGGTCTCGGCGTCCGGCGCGCCACCGGTCATGCTCCAATACTTCGAGGCCGAGTGGGACACGATCCGGTATCGGATGCCCGACGTGTTCATGGCCGGTTACGACAGCATGTGGCTGCCCCCCCCGCAGAAGGGTGCCGACGGCACCAACAGCATCGGCTACGACTTGTTCGATCGATTCGATCTCGGGAGCGAGTCGAGCCCGACGCGCTATGGCACGGAATCGGGCTTCCGCCTCATGGTCGAGGAGGCCCACAAGGCATCGTGCCTCGTCTTCGTCGACTGGATCATGAATCACAACGCGAGCAAGGACAACTGGACATCCGGGTTTCCTGAGCAGGGTGGCTATCCCGGCTTTGTCCTGGAAGTCGACGGCGATGACTATGGCGATTTCCACGAGTGGAATCCCGGTACGGAATGCCCGCAGTCACACGATCCGGGCGCTGGTTGCTACGATCTTTACTACGGGCGTCTCTTGGGGTTAATCGATATCGCCCAGGAGAAGAATCACAGTTACATCCGCCACCCGGTCGAGTCGGATCCCGATAACATCCCGGGCGGCACGCTCTACAATAATCCCGACCCGGACAACTATCGGCTGTATCCCGACACCGATCTGCCCCCTTACACACCCAACAACCCCGGCACGCCCCGGAACCCCTCCCCCCCGAACTACACGTTCTATCCGTACAACGAGTCGGACCTCATGCAGGGAGATCCCGTTCTGGAAAGCGCCACCTCCCTGCTTCTCCGCTCGACGCAGTACTACCTGGAGGTACTGAAGGTGGATGGCTTCCGGCTGGACGCGGCCAAGCACATCGAGACTTGGTTTTGGGATAACCTCTGGGATGCGGCCGTCCACAACCGGTACACGGGCTTCGATGGCACGACGCAGACCCCGTACTCCTTCGTGGAGGCCGTGACGGGCAACGGCGACATGGTCAACTGGGTCCGCAAGCCGGCTGGGGAGTACGGCGAGGACGGCTACCCCTCGTACGGCTGGGAGTTCGGCAATCGCGACGCCCTCGATCTCAACGAGGCCGGGCAACTTCGAGACCTGGTGAGTTGGGACGGCGGCAAGCAATGGGCCGACGTCGTGAACGCCTCGGTCGACAACGTGGACGGCTACAACAACGGCACGATTGGCGTTCACCACGTTAACAGCCACGACAACACCATTAGCGAGGACGAGGACGACACCGTGGCCCAGGCGTACGTCCTCACGCGGACCGGGCCGTGCCTCGTGTACCACCATGCCGCGCAGTTCGGTTCGACCAGTTTCCCTGAGCCGAACGGCCGCGACGACGCCCTCGGCCTGGGATCGGACCACATCACCACACTCGTCAAGATTCGCAACGAGTATGGCCGTGGCTATTGGATGCCGCGTAACAGCTCTCCGTGGGCCAACGTCCTTGTCTATACACGTCAGACGCCGGGCGACGAAGACAACCTGCTCGTTGGCCTGAATGACAGTGAGAGCAACGGTTATGACACGGTCAGCGTGACCACCGCCTTCCCCTCCGGCACGCGGCTTCACGAGGCGACCGGCAACGCGGCCGACGCAACCGTCGACCCGAACTCGGACATCCCCGAACTGATCGTCGTGGGCAGCGGCGGGGCCGTCTCAAACATGAGGGTGCCGCGAAACAGGAATGCGAATGGCGTTTTTCACGGCCGCGGGTACGTGATGTACGGGCCCGCCGTGCCGACGGGGACGCTCAGCATCACCAACGCCACGACCACCATTGCCCCGCCGGACCCGGGCGGCACCCCGGACTACAGGCAACTGCTGGCCGAGATCGTCATCGTCACGTCGTCCACGTTTGACATTCAGCTCCAGACGGACCACACGGATCCGTCCGATCCGAACACCGATGATGCCGCTGTCTTTCGTATCGACAAGGGCTTCGTCGACTACAACGGCAATGGCGGCGTTGACCACACGGACTCGAGCAGCCCCAGCTACGGCTTCGAGAACTTCCTGACCGAGAACTCACCTCGCTACGGCGGGGGGTCGGGCACGTACCGCCAAACGATTGATGCCGCGGCCATTGGCGAGGGGCTTCATTACATCACCGTCCAGGCCTTTCGGCATCGCTCGGGCACAGCGGATCCGTTGTTCGGCGAGTTCCGGCTGGTGATCTACGTCGATCTTGAGGATCCCGATTTCGACTTGGCCGAGCCCACGACGACCTGCAATAACGACGTGACGGAGTTGCCCGTGGACTTCGTCGTGCAGGCGGTGGACGCGACAGTGGACAGCGTGCACATCTTCGTGGACCTGAGGGAGGACACCGACTTCATCGACCTGGCGCTGAGTGGCGCGGGCGAGGCGGACCGGTATTTCGACACGTTCACCTTGACCCGCAGCGCCTTAGTGAGTGGCAACCACCGTGTCGACGTCGTCGCGATCGAGGAGCTCCCAGACGGTCAAACGAAGACCAAGCACAAGACCTACACGGGCATCCAGTCAACGACGGGAACCGGCATCGGCAATGGCGACGTTGACAACAACGGGGTCGTGAACGGCAAGGACATCCGGAGCTTCGTCTGGCTGCTGACCGGCTTCAATCCGAATTTCGGCCCAGCGGCGGATCTGAACTGCGACGGCGTGAACGATATGGACGACACGCCCCTGTTCATAGACGAGCTGCTCGCCGAGTAAGGCGTCGGGCGAAGACACCATGACCGATTGTGCGGCTCGGCTGGCTTGCTGGCTTGCCGTTTGGCGGACCTGCCCGCAGGCAGACGGGTCAACCGTTTGCGTCGTTTCTGCGCGGCTCCTGAGGACCTATTCCTGCGACTTGGCTATCGATAATGCCAGCGAGAGCGTCGGGCTGATGACGAAGGCCCGCTCTTTGGTGTAGCTGGCAACCTCGGCGGCTCGCTTCTCGGCGGGCCAGTCCGGTTGGCGGATGCACCACAGCTCGAAGACGAGCGTATCCCTCGCAAGGCGAAAGACCTTGGCCGCTTCGGGAAAGGCCAGCGGCCAGGCCCAGACGGTCATGACGGCAAACGCCTTGCCCTTCTTCTTCTCAACGGCGGTTGGTGCAAACTCCCAAACGCCCGCCTCCATCATCCGGTGCGACGGGCAGCAGATGCGCCACGCAACGTCGTCCGGCAGCTTGTCACCCAAACCGATTTCTGCAAGGGCGCTGTCATCCAGTGCCACCGGTGTGACACAACAGGCCAGCTCCTCCGACATGCCGGACTCGGCCAGCTTGCGTCGCTGTTCGGCCGCGGCAGGCAGGTCTTCGGGATTCGCCCCGCCAGCCGTCGCCGTGGCGCGCTGCAATCGAAGGATGTCATCGTAAGACGCCACGCATGGCGACTCGCCCTTGTCGACGACGATGACGAGGCCCTTACCGAGATCGGCATGGTACGCGCGGCGAACGTGAGCCGCCAGATCGCCGATCCACCGATCGGCCTCGCCGGCGACCGCCTTGTCGGCGGCGAAGATGTACGCCCGCGGAGTGTGCCACAAGACGCGATCGCCAAACCGGTCGGGCATGTCCGCCGGCACTGAGAGCAGCTTCGAGGGCCCGCAGCCCGCCGCAAACGCGACAACAGTGCAGGTCAACACAAGCCATGGCTTGGAAACGAAAGGACGCATGGCGATAGCGTACCTGTGACTACCCAGCCGGGTCCAGGACGCGGCCGAGGAACAGGATTGCGCCGGTCTCGATGTCGCGGATCAGGAAGATAAACGGGCGGTCGATGGTCACAACGACGGGTTCTTCAGGAATGGATGTTGCCCCCATGGTCACGGCCGTGGCGGCGGCGGCCTCGGTGCCGGCCTCGTTCACCTTGATGAAGGCCTTGTGCAAGATGTCACCTATGAGTAGATCATGGGTCCCGTCCATGCCGGAGAAGTCCGCGGCACCTCCGAAGGCATCCGTCATGCCCAGCGCGGCCAGGACTTCGACCAAAGAGAAGGATGAGGTGAACGTATATCGCGGCATGGTGAGCTGGACGCTTCTACTCTCAATGTTCGCAAGGATGTTGCGGGCGACGGTGCTGTCGAGCGTGCTCTCGAATGTCTCAAACCTGCCGGCATCCGGCAGGAGGATCACCATCGACAGCTCGCTTCCGTCGTACAGCAACTCGACGGCCTTATAGCCGTCTCCCGATGCATAACCGTGGTGCTCGGTCTGTCTCATCATGGGGACCGTGAGCTGCGATCCATTGAGCAGGTAGAAGGTTCCATCGCTGGTCGCGTCTTCCTCGAATGGTTCCTTCCAAGCCACGTTGAAGTAAACCGCGTTCGTGAGCACGAGGCGCGTCAGGGCATCGATGGCACCTTGAGGAATGAGGTCCTTGATTCGATCTTCCGTTTGCTTGGCGACCCAATCGTTGATGGCAAGACGCGAGGCCTCGGTCTCATTGACAAAATCCAGAAGGCTGAGGCCGGCGCCGTAGTTCTCGGCGAGCGTATCCAGAAAGGCCTCCAGGAATTCGTAATCTTCCTGTCCCCAAATGCGGTTCACGACGTTCAGCCGAAAGCCGCCCCCGTCCGCGCCGGCGGCACCCTCCCCGCGGCCGGCAAGTTCGAGGTCGAGGGCGTTGAAGGCCGGGTGCAGGCGGTCCTGCGGGAGGGTGAAGTGCAGGGCATTGGCCATTTGGGCCTCGGTGTCGTTGCGGGCCCCTGCATACGTCATGGCCAGCGCGATCGAGATGCTGTGGGGTGAGAAAAAGAGGTTGCCGTCTTCGCCCCGCAGTTCGCTATACATGTCGAACGCGAAGGCGGTGTTCCCTGCGACGAGTTCGTTCAGATCGGATTGGGAGACGTTCGGGTCCTCGATCCGCTGCTTGTCCGATTGGACCGTCTGTCCCGGCGGCGGAGTGGTGCCGACGCCGTCGAACAAGTGACAACCACCGATGGCCGCGACAGCGATCGCAAGAAGTAGGAAAACGCGAGGAGCAAGGTTAGGTGTCAACGATTCCATGACGAGAGGCTCCGGCTAGAGCACTTCACGGTTGGATGCACCTGTGGCACCGCCGTCTCGGCGGTGGATTCACGGGCTTTGGCGCCCGTGCCACAGTCACA
>JAFGQA010000277.1 GCA_016935885.1 Phycisphaerae bacterium
CGCTCGGCCAACAGCAATGGGCCACTACCCTCCGGAGGACCGCCCCGCGTGGCTCGACTCAGGAAGTATGAATAATCCGGGTTAGGCTGCCCTGCGGCGACTGCGACGGCTCAGCGTAACCGGTGCAGACGCCGGCCCGTCATAAGTGTTCGCGAGAACGGGCGGCCGACCGGCTAAGCCACGATGAAAAACCAGCCGGTCCTTGAGAGTGCGGGGCGCGAACCGGCCACCATGCGCGACTGGCCCGCGCCCCGTTGATCGTCGTCGGACAGCGGGCCGTTCGCGATTACCGCCGCCACCGCAGCAGCGCCAGGCCGCCCAGGGCCAGCAGGCTCAGCGTCGCCGGCTCGGGAACATACACGGGCAGTGCCAAGCCGTGGGCCCCGTTGTCACCGTAGTTGTGCAGCCACGTAACCTCGCCCTCGGTCGTGATCTCGAGCAGGTCACCGGCACCGGAGGCAGCGTCGTAGGCGTAGAACTTGCCGGCGCCGGCATAGACCACGGCGTTGACCGCATGGAAGTCGTAGCCCGTGAGGCCAACCGGGGTCACCGTGCCGCTTACCGGGTCGACGGTCTCGAGGAAGCTATTACCGCCGCCGCCGCTGTCGTCGTTGTAGAAGTGATAGAACAAGCCGTCATCGGGATTGAACTCGATCGCCTGGCCGCCCACGCCGCCGTACGTCAGGCCGGTATCGGTCAATACGCCCGTGCCCGTGTCGACCTCGAGGATCGCGCCGGGAGTCCAGCCGCAATCGGGGGTCGCGACGGTATAGAGCGAGCCGTCCGGCTTGAACGTGATGGTCGAGAAATACGGGGTCGGATCGATCGGATCCTGCATATCGACGACGAAGTCGAAGGCGCCCGTTGCCGGGTCGATAGTAACCAGGCCGTTCGCTGGGCCTCTGGTTGAGTAGGTGATCCCGAACAAGGTGTTGGTGCCGGGCTGTGTCGCCAAAGACAAGACGCCACTGTCGAGCGGCACCGACTGATCGATATTGAACGTGTCCGTGTCGATGTAATCGAGAGATTCATTCCAGTCGCCCGCCCGATACAGCAGGTCCGCCTGTGCCGGTGCCGCGATAAGACCGATGATCGCGGCGATGGTGATTGCTGTGCACTTTGTCATTTCATACCTCCTCAATGCATGTCTCCGTTAACGTTGTCCACGGGCCACGGCGGCCCGCCACAGCCGGCTGAACCGCCGGGCCGTCATAGGTGTTCGCGAGAACGGGCCGCCAACCGGCTAATCCGCGATGTAAAGAAACTCGACCTGAAAAGGTGGAACGCGAACCGGCCGCCGTGTACGACCGGTCCGCGCCCCGTTGATCGTCGTCGGGCAGCGGACCGTGCGAGATTACCGTCGCCGTCGCAGCAGCGCCAGCCCGCCCAGGGTCAGCAGGCTCGGGGTCGCCGGCTCGGGGATCGTGTAGAGAAAGCCGTGGTAGTCCGACTCGCTGTAGCACCCCACGATGCTGTTGCCGTCGATGCCCTCGGCGTACGTGTTGTTGGCGCCGGGGTAGTCCAGCGTGGTCCAGGTGGAGCCGTCGTACAGGAAGCCGTGGTGCTCGCCCGAGGCGGTGTACTCCCCCACGATTTTGTTGGCGTCGATTCCGCAGAAGGACGTGTCGCTGGCGCCGGGATAGTCCAGCGTGGTCCACGTGGAGCCATCGTACAAGAAGCCGTGCTCGTCCCAATATGTGTCGGCGTACGTCCCCACGATGATGCCGCCGTCGATGCCCTCGGCTGACGTTGCCTTCGCACCTGGGTAATCCAACGTGCTCCAGGTGCTACCGTCGTACAGGAAGCCGTGATGCTCGTCGTCGTAGTTGCCCACGATGTGGTCGCCATCAATGTCGGTGGCGTATGTCCCGCTCATTCCGGGGTAGTCCAGTGTGGTCCAGGTCGAACCGTCGTACAGGAAGCCGTGCCCGTCGTAAGCTGCGTCCCAGTAGCCCCCCACGATGTTGTCGCCGTCGATTCCGCGGGCATCTGTCCAGAGCGCTCCGGCGGGGGCCAGCGTGGTCCAGGTGGAGCCGTCGTACAGGAAGCCGTACCCGTTCCACGCTGCGTCGGCGTACGTCCCCACGATGTTGCCGCCGTCGATGCCGTAGGCATCTGTCTCGTTGGCTCCGGGGTAGTCCAGTGTGGTCCAGACGCCGTCGGCCAGGACCGGTGCCGCGATAAGACCGACGATCGCGGCGATGGTGATTGTTCTGGTGTGTGTCATTTCATACCTCCTCAGTGTCCAGAATGGCGCAATCCTCCGGCTACGACGCAACGAAGCTGCGAACCACGTTCTCCATCAGCAGGCCTGCGTACTACCAAACCGCTCGGGCCGTCTTTACTCTCTCTGTAAACACGGCCGAAGAAAAACTACTCGACCACTACCTTCAAGCTCTGCCCGCAGTCGCGGCAGCGGCAGTAACGGAGCAGGCTGCCGTCGCCCTGCCGCCGGCTGCTGCGGACCTCGATGTTGACCGATTCGCACTGCGGGCAGCGCGGCCGGCGGATGACCTGGATGTCGTCGGCCATCGCCCGTTCCCAGATCCCGGCGTTGGCTGATGCCTGGCGTTGGATCATCTTGGTCCGCCGTTTCCTAACACGTCTTTGCCAAGCACTTACGTTCTAACCCACCGGATCGCACCTTCGGCACGTGACCGCCGGTTTTGAGGTGTGTCCGGGCGAAACACCTGCCGTCATAGGTGTTCGCGAAACGTGACGGCAGAACGGCTAATCGGTGGCGGAAAAAAAGTGAGGTTTTTTTGGGTGCGGGTTGTGGCGGATGTGGCTTCCCGGTCCCCGGGTGTACGTCAGATTAGCAGGTGGATTCTCAGCTGGCGGGGTGGCATGGGTAAACAGAGTCCCGGCGCGCCGGGACGGAGTTTACCCGTGGGCCGCACCTACCGGTGGTGCCCCCACGGGTAATGAACGCCCCGCCCTTGCAGGGCGTGCCGTTCGTTACCCATGCCACACCGCTACCTACGAAGTTGACGTACACCCCCGGCCCCCGGGGCCAGACGGTGCGGCAAGCCGCTCCTTACTCGGCCTGGGGCCGCGTCCGCCACAGCCGGACGGTCACATCGCCGCCGCAGGAGGCCAGATAGCTGCCGTCAGGGCTGAAGACGAGGTCGTAGACGTACGACGCGTGCCCGCGCAGGTCGACGATCGGGTGCCAGGTCTGTGTGTCCCAGACGTGGATGACGCTGTCCATGCCGCCCGTCACCAGCCGCGTGCCGTCCGGAGAGAATGCAACCGCGTACATTCCCGAGCGATGTTCGAGGCGTCGCAGCAGCTCGAACGTCCGCGTGTCCCACACGAGAACCACGTTCTCCATGCACGCGGTGGCGAGGAGTCGGCCATCCGGGCTGAACGCCGCGCCCTGGACGCAGCCCCGCGGAGTCAGGTCCGCCACCACGGTTCCGGTCGAGTCTGCGACGTGAAAGCGGCGCTCGTCGTAGGAGTCTTCGGCGGGGTCGCTGAAGGCACACAGCTTTCCGTCCGGGCTGAACGTGCGGACCTTGCTCAGCCGCAGGCCTTCAGGACCGCCCAACCAGGCCACGATCTCGCCGTTCGCTCGTCCCATTAGCGCGCCGGCTGTGCAACGGCGCACCTCACGCCAAGTCCCGGTATCCCAAAGGGCAGCATCCCGGATGTAGTCGCCGCTGCCGTCCGGGATCATGATCGGAAACAGGAGTCGGGTGCCGTCGCGAGAGAATGCCAGCGGCCCCTCGCTCGCGCCGCTGTCCGGGATGCTGGCCGCTTCACACCCGGTCGCCACATCCCAGACGGCTATTCTCTCACCTCCAAACCATGGCATGGAGGCCAGCAACCTTGAATCGGGGCTCCACGCCAGCCCGTAGACGTAGATCAGGTGTTTTCCCAGCAGCGAGGGATCCGCGTCCGCCCGCGACCATCGCAGCATCGGCGTCTGCGCCCCGGCGTTGGAGACGAGCCGCTGGTTGTCCAGTGGAGTGACGGAGGTCCCCCGCGCGCGGGCCGGCGCATGGAGGGTGAAGCAGGTCCACTGCGAGGCGCCGGCCCACACTTTGATGGTGCCATCGCGACTGGACGAGATGAGCGTCCCATCCGGGAAAAAGCCGACGTCGTCCACATATGAGGCGTGCCCGCGCAGCCGCTCGATCAATCGACAGTCGGCGGTATCGACAAGATGCACGCTCTGCGAGCTGGAACCGATGGCGAGCAGCCCATCATCGGGAGCGAACGCGAGCGAGCACGGGCTGTCCGGCAAGGTCGGCGTGTCGGACTCCTCGTGCGTATCGAGGTCGATGATCCGTACCAAGTTCGATGCGCCTACCACCACTTGCGAACCGGCGTGATTGATGGTCGCCACACGGCCAATGCGCCCGCGCTCCCATTCGAACTCCCGGAAGAAGACGCAACCGCCGGTCGCCACATCCCAGACGCGGACCGCCCGCTCGTGGAGCGTGCACACGCGCGAGCCGTCGTCGCACGCGGAGACTCCCAGGGCAGGGCCGGCCTCGTCGTCGCCGACAAACGACAGGACCGCGCCACTCGACAGGACAAAGCGGACGACACGTCCATCCTCAGCCGCGCCGACAGCGATGCCGTCGGGCGCCATCTTCCCGATCATGGTGATGCGAATGCCCAGATCGTGAACCGCCTTCATCCGCCCCGTCGCGGCGTCCCACATGCCGACCGTGCCATCGCTCCGTGCGGACGCAATCAGCGTACCGTCCGGCGACGCGCACACGGCCCCCCGCGCGTCCAGCGATGACTCGAACTCCAGATCCCACTGAATCAGCCGGTTCGAAAGATGATCCCACTCCCAACCCCGATACTCCTTGGGTGCCCCGGTGAGCGCCTCCCGCGCGGCCGGGACGTCGTACGATGACAACGCGGCTTCGGCCGCCACCATCGATGCCTTGTAGGCCAGCCAGCGAGCCTCGCGCTTCTTCGCCGCGGCATCGAGAGCGAACCACGTGATCCCTGCCACGCCCAAGACGACAGCCAACAGCGCCACGCCCAACCCGGCCGTTGCCCCGCGGTGGCGCCGGGCAAGTTTGCGAAGCTGATAGAGCATCGTGGCGGGGCGCGCGGCGATTGGCTCGTTCGCTAAACACCGTCGCAAGTCCACCGCTAACTCGGCCGCAGATTGGTAACGTCGCTCCTTCTCTCTTTCCAAGGCTTTGTGGACAATCGTCTCCAGGTCGCCCCGGCAGGCAGTGTTCAGGCTCGCCAGACGCGGCGGGTCGCGCAGGTCGATTCGTCGCACGGCCTCGGTGAGCGAACAGCCGACCACGTCGTGTGGCAGGCGCCCGCCCAGCAGTTCATAGAGAATCACGCCGAGCGCGTAGACGTCAGATCGCGTATCAAGCTCGGCAGTCTTGCCAGGCAGTTGTTCCGGACTCATGTACGGAATCGTCCCGACCAGTTGGCCGACGGCAGTCTGCGTTGTCACCGTCTGGACGTCGGCATCCGTCGCGCGCGCGACGCCGAAGTCCAGGATCTTCGGCTGGCCGCTCTCGTTGATGAGGATGTTGCCTGGCTTGAGATCACGGTGAATAACGCCCTTCTGATGCGCGTGATGAACGGCGTCGCAGACCTCCGCCATCAGCTCCACGCGCTCACTCATCCCAACCCGCCGCTCACGGGCGAACTCGGTGAGCGCCCGCCCACGGACCAACTCCATCGCGAAGAACGGCCGGCGAACGGACGAACCATCCTCGTAGCGCACGTCGGCCAGGCCGGCGTCATAGATGTGAGCGATCGACACGTGTTCCAGCCGCGCCAGCACTTCCGCCTCGTGTCGAAACCGGCGCATGGCCGAAGCCGAAGCCAGACCGGCCCGAATCACCTTGATGGCCACTGTGCGTTGCGGCTCGTCCTGCCGGGCCTCGTAGACCTCGCCCATTCCGCCGATGCCTATCCGCCGCACGACGGCGTACCGGCCGACCTGCGTCGGCGTTGGAATGGCGCCCGCATCCGCAGCCAGGCCGGCCAATCCGCTTCCGCCGGCTTCGTTGCCCACCTCGAGGAGTTTCGGATCGTCGATCTCCAGCGGCTCCTCGAGGAACTTCGAGCCTTCCGCGTTGTGTGCCAGCAGGCGGCGTAGCTCGGCACCGATACAGGGATCCTCCGCATCCGCCCGCTCGGCGATTCGGGCCTGTTCCTCCGGCGGCCGCTTCTGGGCCTCCAGAAACAGCGATTTGACTCGTCCATGCTGGTTGGCGTCCGACATTCAACATCAACTCCCGGCGGCATTCCGGGCTGGCGGCCTTGCTCGTCTCCGCCAGTATACGCGAACGCAACGACGAGAGCGGCTACGCGCTTGTTCGTCCGGCCTGCACGCGAATGCGCGTATTGGCAGACGTGCTTGGACGGCATGCCGTGCCCAGAATGCGGCTGCGAACCTCACGTCATGATCCGGACAGAGCCCGCTCGGGCCACATCAGCCTGATGGAGCCCGGTATCGATAGGCTGCACGAGTTGGTCACTGAGTTGGTCAATCGTCACTTGGTGGTGACTGGTTATCGAGTTGTCAGTGACTTGCTACCCACCTGCAATCCTCGTTCTTGGCCGAGAAACGCGATATAACCCATTGTGGGAACAGGGTTTGCGCGCCGACTCCCGAATCCCCAAGCTGGACGTTGTGGGTTCGAATCCCATCGCCCGCTGTTGTAAATCCTTTTCTGACAAGTGATTATGAGCCGCCCAGAGTCCGTCTGACCGCCGGCCGAAAGTAGTCACTACCACTTTTCCAAGACTCCACAGGGCGCCGACTGCGTTTCTGGCTCGCTAACGGTTGAAGGCCAGGCGCGGTAGCTGGACATCGCGCGTTCGACCGGCAGGCTCGGACCTCGCGCGGGCCACGCGACGACTCGCGACGGTCAGTCGACCGGGCTGGACGTCTTGGGAGATGCCTCATATCGACGGGCTGGCGCAAGCGTTGCTCCCATCCACGTGCGGGGGGTATTCATCCCCACGCCCACTGAACAAACGATGGCCCCTGGCCGCGTGGAGCGAGATTTCCCACCGCACGCGACGATGGGGCGGACCGGGCGACCCCCCTTGTCCACGGGCTTGTCCGGCAGCCAAGTTGACGCCCGCGACCGCCATCGCAAGCTTGACAGGCAACTCTATACGTAGTATATATATAGAGAGTAGATACCTCTGCCCGTCCCGCGCCGGGCGCTTTTGCGACCTGGGTGAGGAGAAAGCGACTGTCGTTCAAGTACGCCATATTGGGTTTGCTCGCGGATGGCCCGCGTCACGGGTATGAGCTGAGAGCCCTTTACGAAGCTCATTTGGTGCCGTCCGCCAAGCTGAACTTCGGCCAGGTCTACCCCGCGCTGGACCGGCTGCAACGGGATGGCTGGGTCGAGCACGATGTCGTCAGTCAGCAGGAACGACCCGACAAGAAGGTCTATTCCCTCACCGAGGAGGGGCAGAGCCAGCTACGAGCCTGGCTCGGTACACCCTCGGCGCTGAATCTGGAGGCTCGCAACGAGACGTTCCTGAAACTGATGTTGGCCAGGCGGCTGGCGCAGGTTGAGCCGCTGGAGGTCCTGAAGATCGAAAAGAGAGCCTGCTTCGCTCGGCTGCACGAAGTGACCCAGGCCAGAGCAAGGGCGAAGGAAGAGGGTGAATCGGTACAGGCGATCCTGCTCCTTGACTTGGCCTTCCTGCGACTTGAAGCATTCATGAAGTGGTTCGAGAACTGTGATGAAGTACTACGACAGGAGGGACAGTCATGAGCGATGAGAAGACTGTCGCCGTCGAGGCGTCCGGCTTGACGAGAATCTTCGGCGAGGGGGCCACCAGGGTCGAAGCGCTCAGCGGCATTGACCTGCGAGTCAGCCGCGGTGAGTTCGTGGCCATCATGGGGGCCTCCGGATCCGGCAAGAGCACACTCCTACACTTGCTCGGCGGGCTGGATGAACCCACCAGCGGATACGTGATGATGGACGGTCAAGACCTGAGCAGCATGAGTGACGACGAGATCACGCAGTTGCGGCGCCGCCACATTGGTTTCGTCTTTCAAGCGTTCAATCTCTTGCACGTTCTAACCGCGGGAGAGAACGTCGCGTTGCCGTTGATCATCGACGGCCGGAGCGAAGCCGAGGCAGACAAACAGGCCCGGGCGGTGCTGGGGCGGGTCGGGATCGCCAATAGGAAGGACCATTATCCGACCGAACTGGCCGGTGGTGAGCAACAGCGCGTGGCCCTGGCCCGCTCGCTGTGTGCCGATCCCGTCCTGCTACTGGCCGACGAGCCCACCGGCAACCTCGATAGCCGTAACAGCGAGCAGATCATCACCCTGCTGCGCAAGCTCGTCGATGAGCACGGCCAAACGGTCGTGATGGTGACGCACGACGCCGGTCACGCTGCCATGGCGGATCGCCTGATCACGCTGCGCGACGGCCGAATCGAGGACGAGCAGACGTTGCCGCGAGGTCGATCACCAGATGCGGTCCTTCAGGAACTGGAGCCATCGACATGATGCTGACGCGCTATATGTTCAGAGAAGTGCGCCGCCGGCCCGGACGGACCGTTCTCACACTGCTCGGGATCGTCATTGGCGTACAATCGCTGGTGGCCATTCCGCTGACGATTCAGACCACTCGTCGGGCGCACCACGAGCTGTTTGAGGGTCTGACTGGCAAGGCCGCCCTCGAGGTGGTGCCCTGCGGGCAGGGTGGTTTTTCCGCTGATCTGGCAACTCAGTTGGAAGCCCTGCCGGATGTTAGGGCCGCCGTACCTGTTATCCAGTCGACGGCGATGATCATAACCCGTTCGGGCGCGGTGCCGATGATGACCCTGGGCGTCGACACCCGACGCAACGACCAGACTTGTGACTATGTCCTCAGATCAGGCAGTCTGCCGGCGGATGATGGCCAAGCATTGCTGGAAGCCAGTTTTGCCCGATCGCAAAGAATCGACCTGGGCACAACAGTCCGGTTGCTGACACCTTCGGGCACAGCCGAATTGCAGGTCGCAGGGCTGCTCGAGCCTGTCGGGGCGGTGGTGGTGAATGGAGGTGCTGTCGCCATTATGCCGCTGACGACGGCGCAGCAGCTCTATCGGCTGGACGGCCAAGTCAACAATCTGAACCTAGTGCTGGCGGAGGGGGCTGACTCAGATCAGGTTGCGTTAGAGGTTTCCAAGTGTTTGCCGCCGGGATTGACCGTGCAGACGCCCGCGGCACGAGCTGCGCTGGCTCTGGAAGGTCTCGGTGGCACGGAGAAACTCCTGGCCGTGCTGAGCGTCGTGTCGTTGGTGGCCGGTGCGTTCGTGATCCTCAATTCCTTCTTGATGAGCATTGGCGAGCGCAGACGGGCGCTGGCGATTCTGCGGTCATTGGGGGCGACGCGTAAGCAGGTTACCCGGCTGCTGTATTCCGAGGCTGCGGCGCTCGGCGTTGTCGGAACGGCAGTGGGCATCCCCGTGGGCTTGGCGGCGGCGTTCGTCATGACGCACCTAATGGCGCAGATGTCGGGCTCCGTCGTCCCGCAGCTTCATCTGACGGCCGGCCCATTCGTGCTGGCGGGGGTATTGGGCCCCGGCGTAGCCTTGCTGGCGACGTACCTTCCTGCCAGAGCCGCGGGGCGTCGTTCGCCGCTGGCCGAGCTACGCGACCGGCCCGGGGCGAGCCCCGCACGCGACGCACGCGCGCGACGCTGGCCGAGCTTCATTGGATTCGGCTTGCTTGCCACCGTGGTAGTGAGCTTCACGGTGATCTTCGCTCGTTGGCTGCCGCACGAGACATATATTGTCTTGCTTCCCGTCACGTTGGTCGCACTGCTGGTGGGGGTCGTTTTGGTCATCCCCGTGGCACTGTCGCCGCTGTCGCGGCTGGTGGAACGGCTGCTGCGGCCGATTCTGGGAATCGAGGCGAGTCTGGCCATCCGTCAACTGCGGCGTCATCCCACGAGAACGGCGTTGGTGGTCGGTGTGCTGACGATTTCGGTCATGCTCTCGACCGGCTTCGGCAATGCCATGCTCAACGCGATCAGGGACACACGAGCGTATGTGGCCCGCGTCATGACCGACGTGGATTTTCTCGTGACGCCCACCGCGTTCAGCCGGTCTGTACTTATGCCGGTCTCGATGCCGGAGGAGTATGCCGACCGCATCGGCGAGATCGAGGGTGTTCGCCGCGTGGGCAAGGGCAGGATTCTCTCATCGCAAGCCGCAGGCCACCGAGTCATGATCTTCCCCCGCTCTTGTAAGCCGGGTGAGGATCCCGGTCTTCTAATCGTGAACGGCGTCGAAGCCGAGGTGCAGCAAGGCCTGCGGCGCGGCGAGGTGGTACTGGGGACCACGCTCGCGCAGCGCAGCGGTTTGGGGCGCGGCGATGAGATCTCGATCGAAACCCGAACGGGCCCTCGCTCCTTCACGATTGCGGGACTGGCGGTTGATTACAGCAGCGGAGGTATGAGCGCCTTCATTGAGTGGGACCACGCCAAACGTCTCTTCAACATGGAGGGCGCTCAGTACCTGTACGTCGTGGCCGATCCGGAAGACAGGGCAGCCGTGGCCAAGCGCCTGCGCGCGTTCTGTGATGAGCACAGCCTCCAGATGCACTCCAGGGAGGGCTTCATTAGCACGGTCGATGAGATGATGGCCGGTGTGCTCGGCTCCGCTTGGGTTCTCATGGCATTGGTGTTCGTGGTCGCTTCTCTGGGTATCACCAACTTCCTGACCATGAACGTGCTGGAACAGACGCGCGAGCTGGGGATCCTCCGGGCGATAGCCATGAAGCGCCGGCAGGTTTATAGGATGATTCTGTCCGAGGCATGGGCGATGGGTGTGATCAGCGCGATCCCGGGTGTCCTGCTGGGCGTGCTCTTGGGCTACGCGGTGTCCCACTCGCACTACGCAATCGTCGGTGTGAAGGTCCCGTATGTGTTCGAGCCGGCGCTGATTGTGGGGTGCGTGGCGGTGGCCTTGGTTGTTGCCGTGCTGGCCTCCCTGCCGCCCGCGCGCCGGGCCGGCCGGCTTACGATCATTCGTGCGCTGCAATATGAATAGACCATGGCCCGTATTTGTCCTTTGGGAGATTACACCGAAGGTCAACTGGAAACACGAAGCCTCTTAAGAGCTGTGAGACAGTCAAACCATCGAGGAGGAATCACATGAACAGAAAAACGGTCACGTTCGCAGTGCTTGTGTTGGCGAGAGCCCTCGCGCGAGTCGAGGCGGAAGAGCTAGGCACAGAGTCGCGGATGAAAGATATGCGGCTCATCGAAGGCGGCACGTTCCAAATGGGTGACGTCTTCGACGAAGGCGTACGGTTTGCCACGCCGGTCCATGACGTAACCGTATCGAGTTTCTATCTGAACGAGTACGAGACCACGGTTGAGGAGTTCGCAGCCTTCGTCAAGGAAACCTCGTACGTGACATCCGCGGAGAGAGAGTCCAAAGACGCGGAGGGACGCGCGGAAGATAAATACAACGCAATGCTGTCTTCTCGTGGTGCGCATGTGATGGACCCAGCGGCAGATCGCATGTCCTGGGTGGCCGAGGCGAATTGGAGGAATCCTCAATTCGAGCAAAGCCCAAAGGATCCGGTCGTTTGTGTGTCGTGGAGAGATGCGGTGAGCTACTGCAATTGGCTGAGCAGAAAAGCGGACCTGCCCGTCGCCTATGATGTGGCGACGGGCAACCTACTGGACGCTCAGGAGCAGCCTTCGACGGACGTGACGAAGGTGAGAGGGTATCGATTGCCAACTGAGGCTGAGTGGGAGTATGCCGCGCGGGAGCGGGGAAGGAAGATCAGGTTCGGCAACGGGCAGAACGTCGCAAGGTTCGGCGAGATGAATTTCAATGCGGCCAAGGGCGAGTTCACGTTTGCGGAGAAGGGGGAGTTCCGCAAGAAGACGACACCGGTCGGCGGCTTCAGGCCCAATAGCCTGGGGCTGCACGATATGAGCGGAAACGTGTGGGAGTGGTGCAGCGACTTTCTGGGCCGGTATGCCACACAGTCGCAGACCAACCCATATCAGCAGAAGGGCATGATGGGCCCGCGACGTGCCGCCCGGGATGGGCCTTGGGCCGGGGATGCGAGCTGGGCTCGCGCGTCCGCGCGTATCGGATGGGTCGCGGACGATCGATGTAACATGATCGGGTTCCGCATCGCGAGATCGAAATGACGGCTCGTGAAACAAGAAGGCGAATGCACGCGCCATAGACGTCCGCTGGAGGAGGCGGACCTGACCGACGATTATGATGCAAACTGAAACAGTCTTCAAGATTGCCTTTGGCGTTTGGGTTGTTCTGTTCTTTATCATCCCGATCGGGTACGCCCAACGCAAAGCTATGCTGGAGCATGGTTCGCGCTTTGCCCAGGCTGCCAATGAATACCCGCCACTTCTGTGGGTCCGGGTCTTGGTGGGGATCCCGCTCTGGGTTTTCTTGATTGACTGGTTGCTCTCCGCGCATTGGTTTCCATGGGCATCGGTGTCGCTGCCGGTGTGGGCGCGCTGGAGTGGCGTCGGTTTCGGAGGAGTAGTGGCAGGTCTGATGACGTGGACAATGCTTGCGCTGGGTAGCAACTACCGGGGGGCGATGGGGCTACATCCGAACCACAGGCTCGTCACACACGGACCTTACCGGTTCGTGCGACATCCGATGAACACGGTTTTCCCTTTGGTATCGATCGTCCTGTTCCTGATGTCGGCCAATTGGGTCATCGGCGCAGTAGCGCTGATCCTCATCGGAACCATAGGCATCGTACGCGCGCCGGTCGAAGAACGACAACTGACCGAGAGGTTCGGCGAGGAGTATCGCGCGTACATGCAACGAACCGGACGCTTCTTTCCGCGCCTTCGGCGGCGACGCGGCGGCCCGTCGTGAAGGACGGACATGGATCGCACGGGCCGGTCCCTATATGCCGGCGAGATGGCATGGAAAAGGACGAAATGCGAGTAGGCAATACACCAGCAGGAACCCAGGTAGCCCGCGCTGGTGCGCGTTTTCTTTTCTCGCTGGGAGTGTGGGGCGGTCTGCTCTTCTGGGCAGCCGGCACGCTCACGTGGACGCGGGCATGGGTTCACCTCGGCCTCTGGATCGCGACGCTTGTTACGAACTTCGCGATCATCTTGTGGAAGAACCCTGCCGGGCTCGCCACGCGGATGAAGAGGCCGCAGATTGGCGAGAAGTTCGACAAGGTGATTGTGTCTTGTTTGCTCCCCGCCACGCTTGCGATCCCGGTCCTGGCCGGACTGGACGCCGTTCGCTACCAGTGGGCGCTGCTTCCACTCTGGCCCGTGAGTCTCGGCGCCGTCCTGCACATTGCGGGAGACGCCTTCATTCTCTGGTCGATGATCGTCAACCCGTACCTCGAAGGAGGTGTTCGAATTCAAAGTGAGTGCGGCCACCGAGTCATCACAACCGGGCCGTACGCCTTCGTTCGGCATCCCATGTATGTTGGCTTCATCCTGGTACTTGCTGGGATACCACTTGTCCTGGGATCGAGTTGGACGTTCCTCCCGGTGGGTATCGTGGCGCTGTTGTTGGTCGTCCGGACGGTCTTCGAGGACCGAATGCTGCGGGAGGAGTTGCCAGGATACGAGGATTACACACAGAAGACGCGCCGCCGCCTTCTGCCTGGAATCTGGTGATGATCTGCCAGTGGAATATACATGCCGATTAACCGTGGCCAAGACTTCAATGCGCGGATGGCTCGTCTTCGCCGAAGCAGTACTGGAAGCTCGGAAGCCTCGAAGAAGACGCTGCATCTGACCTGTGCGGAGTTACGGCGTGCCCTATGAATACGCTGAGGCAGCTCGCCAATAGACTGCGCGACTGGTTGCAGAGCCGGTATGTGCCGTGGCAGATGGCCGCGCTGGCGATCTTACTCTGCGTGCCGTCGCTCTGGCTGGGCCGGTTGCTGGACGATGACATTCATCGGCTCGCGCTGACGCGGCCGGACCTCCCGACGCTGTCTCGTTCACCGGCTGAACTGTTCGTGTTCATCGAGGGCGATGCGGCGACGAATCGGCTGGCCAGGGCCATGGGCATGCTGCCGTGGTGGGCCGAGGAGGAGTTGCGTCTCGCGTTCTATCGACCATTGACGGGCCTGACCCACTGGCTCGACTACCAGCTCTGGCCCGAGCTGCCGTCGCTGATGCACCTGCACTCGCTTGTATGGCTGGGTGCTGTCGTCACGGCGGCCGCGTTTCTCTATCGACGCCTGCTCGGCGTTACGTGGGTGGCCGGGCTGGCGGCTTTGTTTTTTGCAGTCGATGACGCGCACGGTCTGCCCGCCGTCTGGATCGCCAATCGCAACGCACTGATCGGCGTGTTCTTCGGTCTGCTGACCTTGATCGCGCATGACCGTTGGCGCCGGGACGGCTGGTGGATGGGCGCCGTCCTCGCCCCACTGGCGTTTCTGCTCGGCCTGTTGGCGAAAGAGAGCACACTGTCAATCGGGGCTTATCTATTCGCATATGCCCTCTTTCTGGATCGAAGCGCGTGGACTCGTCGCTTCACATCGCTTGTACCGTGTGCGCTAGTCGGCGCCGGCTGGTGGGTGACTTACAAGCAGCTTGGCTATGGCGCCGCTGGGTCGTTGTGGTATGTTGACCCCGGTGCGAATCCCGTGCGGTTCGCACAGGCGGTAGCAGATCGGGCGCCGAACCTTCTCGCCTGGCAGTGGCTTGTGCCTTCTGATCCGAAATGGACGTTGTCGCCGGAGGCCGCCCACACCCTGTGGCTCGCGGCGATGGGGGTCCTGGTGATCATCGCGGCGGCGCTCGTCCCGCTGTTGAGGCGTGATCGTCTTGCCCGCTTCTGGGCGTTGGGAATGCTCCTCTCCGTGTTGCCGGCGTGCACGGCGTATCCGTCCGACCGGTTGCTGTTTTTTGTCGGCATCGGCGGAATGGGGCTACTTGCACAACTCGTCGCCGCGGCTCTGCAGAATGTGGATTTCGCGCCGATGCTGGCATGGCGACGCATGCCGGCACGCGCGCTGTGCGTCGCCTTGGTCTTCATCCACCTGGTGATGGCTCCATGGCACCTGGCGCGGGCATCGGGGTCCTTCAAGGGATTCGGGCGCTCAATCGCCCGCGTGGCCGCCAGCTTGCCGTCGGACCCGGCGGCGCGCTTCCAGACGGTCCTCATCGTCAGTTCACCGACCTGGGCCTCGTTCGCGTACGGCGCCCTGACTCGGTGGGTGCACGACGAGCCGTATCTCAACCCCACGCTCGTGCTCGGCTCGGGCAGCCACCCCATCGAGATTGAACGAACGGACCAGCGGACCTTGCTGGTCCGCCCGCACGGCGGGTTCTTCGCGCCACTGGGGAATCCCAGTGGGGATTGCGAGATGGCTCAGCTTCTGTTTCATCAGCAGCGGGCAATCCTGACACTCGACGGACTCTACCGTGACAACGCTCCGATCGAGATCGGCCGGGAGGTTCAGTCGGTCGGCGTGTCGATCGAGGTCACGGCGATCACGGATGACGGACGCCCCGCCGAGGCCGCCTTCCACTTTCTCATGGAACTGGAGACCCCGTTCTTTCGCTGGCTACAATGGGGTGACGGGGAGTACGTGCCCTTCAACGTGCCCGCTGTGGGGCAGACCGTGACGCTGCCGGCGGCGACGGTCCTGCCCTGGCCCCGGGTGGCTGAATGCGGATGGCATTACGAGAACGGATGCGTGCAAGTGAAACCGCCGGTAACGCACAGAACCGCAGATGTGAAGGAAGACCTGCTGATTACGAATGCTCGGCTGATCGACGGCACCGGTGCACCACACCGGACGCCTTGTGCGATCAGGATACACGCGGGACGGATCGCCGAGATCAAGCGGGAGCTTCCGGCCGGAGATGAGTCCCTGCTTGACGTCGGCGGCGCTACTGTCCTGCCGGGCTTGATCGATCCCCACGTCCACCTGCAGGCAGTCCCGGGGTCAACCTTTCGCATGGACGACGAGGATCGGATCTGGCAGGCACGTCTGCATCACCTGAGAGCCTACCTGGCCTGTGGCGTGACCACGGTGTTGGACGCATCCATCTCCGCACCAGTGTTGCGCCAGATCAGATCGCATCTCGATTCCGGAGGCGTTGGACCCCGCTTCCTGGCGCTGGCACCGACCTTCTACCCCCCCGACGGATACCTTGATCACAACTACCTCACCGATGCCTGGGGGCCGATGTGGAGGCCGGCCGGCACAGCCCAGGACGTGAGCGCCATCTTCGACGAGTACGAGGGCATCTCCGATATTATTGGTGTCAAGGTCATGATCGAGTATGGATTCAGTCTCTTCTACGACTGGCCGATTCTCGCGCCCGATATACGCGGCCTCATAATGCGAGAGGCGGCCGCGCGGAGCCTGCCCATCTTCGCTCACAGCATCCAGCAGAGAGCACACGCCATCGCCCTGGAGATGCAGCCTCGTGCACTGATGCACTCGGGTTTACTCGACGGGGACCCGCCGGTGGAATTGATGGAGCGGATGAAGGCTGGCGGAACCTACATGGTGACGACGCTGTCGGGCCTGTTCGACTGCCTGCTGGAGCGCAGGTCATTCGTGCGGGGCATCGATGATTCGCTGATCCTGTCGACCGTGCCGAAGGAGCAGGTCGATACGGTGCGGGATCCGAGGGCGTGGCGGTACACGTACCGACACATGTTGCACGCGACCGCGCCGAGATGGCTGCCGGCCAGCTTGGCAACGGTGGCAAGCTGGTTCGTCGCGCCCGCATTCCTCGAGATCCCACTTCGACGCGCCTTCCGCGCGACCTGCCAGGCCGTTTTGAGGTTGCACGAGGCCGGCGTCCGCATTGTGAGGGGAACGGATTCCGGCGCCTGGCCCGTGTTCCCGAGTTGCTTCCATGGTTACAGCACGATCCGGGAGATGGAGATCATGGCCGCTGCCGGGCTGCGACCCATGGCTGTACTGCAGGCCGCGACCCGTCTCCCCGCGGAGATGATGGGTCTTGAGGAACAAATTGGGACAGTTGAAGTCGGAAAGTGTGCCGATCTCATCGTGCTCACGGACGATCCATTGGCCGACATGAAGGCCCTTCGCTCGGTTTAGTGGACGATCAAGGGGGGCGAGACCCACCGACCAGCCGAGTGGATGGAGAGTGGATCCTGATCGAAGAGCTTCTCGCTGCACTAGCTCTGGCCTTGCGGACGGCGTTTTGGTATGCACAGCGCCCTCGGCGGTCGCTTCCGTGGGGCCGACGACTGCCGGCCTGACCGGCTAGAGCATTTCACGGTTGCGTGAAATGCTCTAGATGAGTGAGAACGGCGCCCATGTGGGCGACATGTTCATGAGCCTGATCCACACCTGCCAGCTTTGCGACGTCAATTCCTTCGACTACCTGACTGAACTGCCTAGGCACGCGGACGAGCGACCCTCGCGCCCTCAGCAGTGGATGCCCTGGAACTACCGGGAAATGCTCGAACTCTCCGGCACGACCACGGACGCCGTTTGCGGATGATCGCCGCTGATCCCAAGCCGAATCGGCCACCGTCGAAGAAACGAGTGTGCGCGCTCCCCGGAAGGACACCCAAGGCCCTGTCCGGCTGCTCGTCCACCAACGCCTTCAGACGTTCCAGCGATTCGCCTTGGAAGACGGCCTTTCGTCCGCGACGATGGTACTGTGGGGCAATGGTCCCTAGTTCCCGTCGCTGCCGCAGGAGCTTGTACACCCAGTCCTCGCTGACCTTAAATCGCTCGGCGATCTGGCGTCTTGTTCCCTCCTTGGCGTCACACGCCGCCAAGACCCGCTCTCGCAAATCCATGGAAAACGCTCTCATGGATATGCCATCGGCACCCATCCCAGAAAAACTTCGCGAATCTACGTGAAATGCTCTAGCCGCACAAACGGCAGTGCCGCTCCCCACTGTCCTTATTAACCTAGACACCTGCTATATATGCAACCGTTGGAGCTGAGCAAGAACGGCCGTGACTTCTATCCCCATCTATCGTGTACTGCCATTTCAGGCGTAACGGCAATCGAGCCAGGAGACTGCCCTCCGAGCTCAGAGACCGAACGGCCGAGGAACTCGCGTTGCACTCAGAAGTTGCTTTCTTCGACAAGAACTCGATAGATGCCTCTGATTAGGTCGGCCGCGCGCGATCGAGGAGCCGTCTTGACCCAAACATCACCGGTTTGGCCCAGACGAGGTGAATAGGCGGAGGCACCGAGTGCGATCTCCACATTATAGTAAGTGTCATTCAGTTCCAATCGTCCGTATTCGTCTTCTGACACTGCGATATCGCCGCTTGCCAATGAGGTGAGACCTCGGTGTCCAAGAAATCTCGTGCGCACAGGATCCACGTTGGTGACAACCCCCGAAAACCGATAACCACCGTCATTCGAGCAGAATTCGAGATCCTGATCTACCATCACATTTGACACAACGTCGTGTCTAACATAACAATGTACAACTGGTTGTGCTGGGCCAACAAGACGCCCAAGCCTCTGGTTGGCCGCAACCGGTGTCCCATCGCGCACACTCTCGTCCCACTCGACGACGAGGCCGTCAAACTCTGCCTTGATTCTGTTGCGCTGGATGCCCGCAATTATGCTCTCCAACTCGGCCGTCGCTCATGCCAGTTCATCCGACTTCTGTGGAAGCAGCGATCTTCGCTCCTCGTTTATCCTGGCCATTGCCAGCTCCAACGTGATCTCCTCCAGCTTCAGATGGGCAAGCTCGCGGCGCCGTTCAAGCTCCTCCGAGTCAACAACGAGCAAGGTCTGTCCTTTGCATACGTTCATTCCGCGGCCGATGCTGATAGCGCGAATGACACCCTCGCCGGGAGTATATATCGTCTGACTTTCTCTTGCGGATGTAATCGCCGGCATCGCCTCGAAGCGCGGCAACGGCAATATCAACCACGCCAGGACGAGGCAAGCGGTACCCATCATTGCTATGGCGCGGGGATTCCAGCGTAGGTTCCGTGATCTCAGTAGTGCGACCACCCCACAAACGGTCGGCTTCAGTATGAAGCAGTATATGGTCCATGCAAACACGAGACACCCAATCATTCTTGTCAATCGATAATAGAGTATCCATGCAATTCCTGAGTAGATAAACATTCGATAAACCCATGCCAAAACCGCATACGCAAGCATCGTCAGGAATCGGGATCGTGGACAATACGGCTCGGGTGACTCGATTCTGATGTTCAACAAGTGGCGCTGAAACGTCCATTTGGCGAGGGCAAACGCCCTGTCTTGCAGGTTGTCAATACCGACTGCATCGCTGAGTATGTACTACCCATCGAAGCGCATTGCCGGATTCAGGTTGACCAAAAGCGTCGAGGTTAGTGTGGCGGAGGACAAGACAAAGCACAGGCTCTTGAGTACTCCGGGGGAGCTGATTGCCCACATGAACGAGGCCAATCCGGCAATCACGAGTTCTGCTATCACTCCCGCCAATGATATTCGCAGCCTTTTTCGTCGGCTACTCAAGCGCCAACTGTCCGTCACATCCGAGTAGGCGACAGGAAAGAGCAAGATAAGCGCCACGCCGATGGTTGAGACGCGGATGCCCATGGCCTTGGCCACATATGCATAACTGAATTCATGAATCACCTTTACAGCGCTGATGGTCGCCGCGAAGCTCAAGACTCCCTGAATATTAAAGAAATACAGAAAGGTTGACATGTAGGCGTCGAATCGTTGTGTCAGTAGAACAACACCGATCGCGGAGACGACGAAATACACAGTGAGGGCGGCCGGGGATGCCAGATATCGCATCAGACCAACCGTACGCCCTAGGAAAGCGTCGGGGCAGATCAGTGGGATGCGGAAGTAAATCGACCGTCGCAGCAAGGTTTCAAACAGATTGCCGCTCGGGCGTTCTTGGACGGTAAGCAATGCCCGCTCGTCCCCAATGGCTGCTCCCTTTGTCAAGCCCTTGGAGGTGGCATTGTTACAAAGGCGTCTGACCTCTTCTTCGTGTATCCTGATGGTCGAGTCGAAGGCAAGCAGCTCCATAAGGCGGCGCATCGTCATGTGCGTGCGGAGCAATGTGAGGATTCGGGCCTGGATCCATGTGGCCTTTTCGTACGAACCTTGCAGGGGGTCGTGAATGATGTACGTGGGCGAACCGTCGGACTCTTCCGGTCCGGCATAAAACTCAATGTCGGGTCGGAGCACCGGTAATCTGTCGTCGTGTTGGTTCTTCGTCTCCATCGATGTTACAGACCAAGGCTCTTTCGGATTGCTGCCAAGGGACGACGCGCGAGCCAGTATCCCAACGGGACATTCTGTCCATAGAGAACCGCCGTTCCCTGTAGTCCCATCTTCGTACTGCAGGAGGAATTCAGCCAGTGTGCTTCAGCGACGAATGTGGCTTTACCTTTCCTGTCGAGTTGACTGTGGTTGGCAAGGTAACGGAGCCTCGCAAGCCTGCTTGAGCCGGGATCCGAATCCAAGATTACCTTCACGGGATGGTCGTGATCGAATTCGATATTGTCTCCGTCTGGTAGGAAGACGCGGAGCTTTGTGTTGGACGGGTCCACAATCATCATGAGGCGCTGTCCGACTTGAACCGGTCGCCCGCGCCACTCGTGTGGGTCATCCAGCATAAGTGTGCCGTTTGTGGGCGCACGCACTTCGAGCTGGGCGACCCGGTCGTTCGCCAATCGCAGTCGGATCTTTTCCTGCGCAAGTTTGTTCTCCAACAGTGCGATCGCAGCGCGGGCGGAGGGGTTATCAAAGGCCTCCACGCGCAGCCGCCGCAAATCCGATGCGACGATTCGCGCCTGCTCATCAGCAATCTTCATTTCCTCGATAGGGACTCGCTTGTCGTACACAGCCAGGAGGTCTCCCTCTTCGACATGTCGTCCTGGTAGTACCGGCACTTCGTCGATCACACCGTTCAACGGTGCGGCGATGACCAGAGGATCCTCGGGCACCACTTCGCATGGGGCGACGATTCGCAGGCGCACTTGAACAAAACATGTCGCCAGGATTCCCAAAGCGGCAATGGTTGCCGCGACTGTTCGTTTCCTCGACAGCAGGCCTGATGCCAGCATTCCGCGTCTGCGGAAGATACCTTGCCACGCGACCCCGTACGACAGTGCCAGTGTTTCCAATTGTGCGAGTTCGCCGTCGATGAACGACTTCCGCCCCCACCGTTCGAGCCAAAGGCCCGCGACCGCCTCGCCGGCCACCTTGATGGGCAACCAGACTACCGACAAGCCATTCGTACGCCTGGATAGTGTATTCCAACTTGCCGGTTCAGACTCCCAGGAGGCTGGATCGAGGATTGTCGGTGATTCTCGCTGCGGCATCACTTCAATCACTCGACGCCAATCGTCGACAAGTGGTGACTGGGCATTGAAGCCGCAATTGCCTGACACGCCGAGGAATCGTGGTTTCCGGCCCGTGATACTCCATAGAACGGCACGATCATAGCGGCAGTAGATGGCCGATCGGTTGAGAATGCGGAACATCAACTGCTTCGGGTTTTCGCTGAGACCCGCTTCCAGGCTAAGCTGGTGCAAGCGCGCCAATGACTCGATCGCTTTAGATGATACTTCCGGAACTGCGGCCACACATTCCATGTCACGACCCTGTAATTTCACTCAAGCTGAGCGATCCGTTCATTCCCGCACGCAACCGACCGTCTGCATTCATAACTTCCGCATGTACCTCGAAGGTTACGCTCGCGGGATCGAGTGCCGCCGCGATATGCGACACCCTGGCAACGACCATTGCGGCAGTCTCGTCAATCATCAGATTCAGCTCGGTTCCCACACGAACAGACAAGAACACGTGGGAGGGAACGAGGAATTTAGCCAAAAGCACTCGGTCGTCGATCACCTCTATGACGGGCGTTCCACGGTCCACCAACTCGTGTTCGTTGATGAGCAGGCGCGTCACCCTGCCGGCCCACGGTGCCGTAATCGCACAGTGATCAAGCTGCTGTTCCGCAATCTCGAGATTGCCGCTCGCGGTGGCCAGTTCGCGCGTGGCTCTATTCAATTCCTCCGCCGATGTTGATTCGACAAGTTCGCGCTCCGTGGTCGCAACGACCAAGTCTCTCTTCGCGTTTTCCAGATCGATCTGGGAAGCATGGCCGTCGTCATACAAACGCAGGGTGGCCGCGAGATTCGCTTGAGCGGCGGCCAAGACCGCGTCTGCGTGTCGTTCGCGAGTCTGCTGCCCTGCCAACTTTCGGACCCGGGCAAGCTCGCTTTCGGCGATCGTCAACTTCGTGCCGGCCACCTGTTTGTTGGTTCTGTAAACGGCGTCATGAAGGCGTATCAGTATCTCATCGATCGCAAAGGCCTCTCCGAGTTCTCGATGGATGGATGCCACTCGAGCCGACACTTCCGCGGACAGCAATGCCTTTCGTCGAGGAGCGAGGATCACGGTGACGCGGTTCTTGTCGATCGCGCGGCAAACCGTTCCTGCCCTCACATCCGTCTGGTCCAGATCGTTCGGATGGGCTTCGCCGCCCAATGTCGGAAGCAGGAACAGAGTAGTAGGCAGAAGGATTGCTTTGCACCTCATCGCAACACCTTTCTCGTTTGTAATTGATTAGCGGGTCCAACCTGCGTTTTTCGGCCGGAATCAGCGATTCCGAGGGCCAACGTTCCTGAAACTGCCTCGGAGAACG
>JAFGQA010000278.1 GCA_016935885.1 Phycisphaerae bacterium
TACGGCGTTTCACAAATAGAACGACTGTACGCTCTGCCGAGAATCCTTTCTCGGCACCGGCTTCAGGACCGAGAAGGGATTCTCGGTTCAGCCATCGCAGTCGCGTTTCCTGTGAAACGCGGTACTAGCCCCACCGCTTCATAGAACGCGGCACTATTTCAGGATCGTCCCACGGATCGCCTCGACGTCCCTGGCGATCTGGGCCGTCAGGGCTTCACGGCCGTCGAACCTCATCTGGTCGCGGATGCGTTTGATCAGATCCAGCCGCGCCGGTGCGCCGTACCAATCGCCGGAATCATCGAGCACGAACGCCTCGACCACCACGGAACTCCCACCCAGCGTCGGGCGTTGTCCGATGCTGATCGCCGCTGCCTTGCGGTGGCCGGCCACCTCGGCCATGCCCGCGTAAACACCCTCGCTCGGAACGAGTTGCTCACCGACGTCCAGGTTCATCGTTGGGAAGCCGAGATGCCTGCCGGCGGCCGCCCCGTGGACCACGGTTCCAACCAGGCTATACGGCCGTCCGAGGCAAGCGGCCGCGTCATCAACGAGTCCGGTCTTCAACAGCTTGCGAACAACGGTGCTCGAGATGACCGCGTGGTCGCCGTTGCCCAACGTCAGGCGATACGGTTCAACCACATGGACCTGGAAGCCGCCTTTTGTGGACATCTTGTCGAGCAGATCGACATTGCCCGCCCGGTTGCGGCCGAAGCCGAAACTCGGCCCCTCCACGATGTAGGACGGGTGGATCCGCTGGACGAGGATCTCCCGAACGAAGTCCTCGGCAGACAGCGACAGAACGGGCTGTGTCGCCTCCAGGCGCACGATGGCGTCCGCGCCCGCGCTACGGAGTTGGCGGAGCTTCTCGTCCCAGGGCGTCAACCTTTCCGGCGCGTGGTCGGGCCGCAGGACGGCCAACGGATGCGGCTCGAAGGTCATCACGATGACGGCGGTGCTGGACACTGTCGCCAGTGCGTGCGCGGTGCGCAGGATCCGCTGGTGCCCCAGGTGCACGCCGTCGAAATTGCCGACGGCCAGGACCGCCCCGCGCATCGCGTCGTCGACCGATGCTATGTCCCGATAGACCCTCAAAACGCTCCTCACAACAGGCCAGAACGCCACCCGGCAACGCGTCTGACAATCAATGCCCGGTGGCAGAGGGATTCTAGCAGGTTTCCACGTGCCGGTGCGAGAATCCTCCTGAGACCCGCGTGATCAGAGCCACTTCGGACCAAGTGACGCCCCGGATGCCCTCTGAGGAAACAGAGCATCGGTAGGCAACACGATGCCGGCGGGAATCGCTCAGCAGTGTGGCCTTGGCTGGCGGAACGTATAGCTCCGCCGTGATCCCATGGGCGCTGCCGTCTCCCTCCACCGCCGCCGAGAAGTCGAAGCTCCCGGCGAAGTTGAACGTCTTGCCGCCGGACAGCGGCATGTCCTCAGGAAGAATGTCCTCCTCAACTCCTTCGTCAACGCGACGGGTCGACGTTCAGCCTCAGTGTCTTTTACACGAGCGCGTCGCCATGCTGACTCCACGGCGCGTGATGGAGCAGGCCGGTGATTCCAAGCGGCGGCGGGAGAAAACAGAAAGGCACGCAAGGGGTGGTAACTCCTTGCGTGCCAATCATTCACACCCCCACGGGGACTCGAACCCCGGTCTCCAGGATGAGAACCTGATATCCTAGGCCGCTAGACGATGGGGGCCGGATAGACTCGGCACTCGCGGGGCTGGTTCCGAGCCAGACTTAAGAGGGACGATAGTATTAGACAGGGCGTGCGTGAGTCTTGCAAGGGCAAAAAACGGAGCATGGCCGTAGCGTGGCCGTGGCGGGCCTGCTCTGTACGGCTGATCCCCGATTCCCTCGCCGCCCGCGGAGGTTGTTCGGCCGTGTTCGGCTGTGGCCGGAGGCCGCGACTGGGGTGATTGTCAGGCGGGGAGGAGCCCGATACACTGCCGGTTCTCACGGAGCAAGATGTAGGCCTTGCGGGTTGGCGTAATCGTGGAAGGTCAGGTCGAGCACCGGGGAATGGCGAGAACCATGGCGAAGACGCAGGACGCTCGGCACCCACCATCGGCCCCACTGGCTGCGATTCTCGCCTGGATGCTGCCAGGCTTAGGACACTGGTGGATTGGGGAGCGGTCCCGGGGTGTCGTCTTCTTTGTCGTGATGACCGTGACCTTTTGGGGCGGAGTCGCGGTGGGTGGTGTTCACACGACGGTCGCGCCGAAGGGAAACGGCGCCTGGATCGCCGCTCAATTGTGCATGGGCCCGCAGGCGCTGGGGGCGTTGTACTGGGGCGTGCATGCGGTGAAGCAGGCCGAGCAACGGGGAGAGCCGTCGTACAGGGCGCCGTGGCCGTCGTCGAACATCGCGGTGGTATATGCCGGCGTCGCGGGTTTGCTCAATCTGCTCGTGATCATCGACGTCTTGGCACGGGTGGAGGCCGCACAGGCATCGGTCTTCGCAAGATCACCGCCCAAGAAGAGAGTGCGTTGAGATGGCGGCGGAGTTTTTTCAGGCGCTCTTTGTCAAGCCGATTTCGATCACGGGGATCGGGCGGCTTGCCATGCTGGTCCCGCTTGCGCTGAGCATCAGCATCGTTTACAAGACCATCCGATGCGAGCGGCTGCGGTCGGTTACCATGGCCAGCCTGACGCTCTGTTTGATGATCGTTTTCTTCATGATGCTGATCGGCGTGGTCCTCCTGATCGTTTTTCGTCTGCTGGCGTGAGGTGCTCGGTGGAATGCGAGCGGATGCCCATCTGCGGCGCGCGCCGCATGGGCACGGTGATTTACTCGGGATTCAGCGATGTTTCGATGTGTCGCGACATTGGTTTGCCTGTTCGGTTGCGTGCAGCTTTGCGGGTGTGATAAAGACGCCCCCCCACACACGAGTAGACGCCCCCCGCCCGCCCCCGCACGCACTGCGCCCCCTGCCGGGCCGCACTGGGCCTGCGACACGCCGATCATCGATTTCGGCGAGGTCTGGGTCGGACAGCCGGTGGACAAGGAATTCCAGTTTCGCAACACGGGCACCGAGACACTGAAGCTGGTGGAGGTGCAGCCGCGGTGTAGTTGCTCCAAAGTGGATGGGTACACCGGGGAGGTCGCACCGGGGGCGAGCGGGGTCATTCCGTTCCTGGTGGACACGAAGGGTAAATCCGGCGGGCCGATGGAAGAGTGGGTCCGCATCAAGACGAACGATCCGTCGCAGCCTGAGCTGAAGATCACATTAACGGGCACTATTCGATCGGCATACCAGGCAGAGGTCATCTATGACGCGATCTACGAGCGGGACAAGGCGGCCGGCAAGAAGCTCGACCCGAGAAGGAGGCCGCGGGACGCCCTGTTTGGCAAGATCGAATCGGATGACCGGCTGCACCGCATTATCAGGATCCGCAACACGAGTGGTCGGCCCCTCGTGCTGAGAATGCAGCCGAGGCAGCAGAACTCCCGGTTCCAGGCCGATCTCAAGGAGACGATTCCCGGCGAGGAGTTCGAGCTGACGATCACTGGCGAACCGCCGTTCTACGTCGGCACGCATCGGTCGGCGATCCGCTTCCGGACCAACATACCGGAACACCAGGAGTTTGAGTTCCTCATCTATGCCGTCGTGCCACCCAGGGTGGAGATCGTCCCGCAGAGGATCCTCTATACGCCCCAGAAATACAAGAAGCTGGACCGAACGATCAAGATCACCAATCACGGCGACACGCCCGTGGATGTGCTTTCGATCGCCACGAGCGAGCCGCGATACAAGATCGCACTGCTGCCCCGAGATCCGACCGAGCCCAACGAGGAAGTGATCACGGTGGATTTGCCCGGAGGAGGCTACGAGGTGCCACCCTATGGCGAGGTCATCGAGATCAAGACGAACGACCACGAGAAGCCGGTCATCCGGATTCCGGTGAGCCCATTCCAAGACCGGGACCGTCCCCCCGAAACCCGGCCTGCCGACAAGCCGCTGGTGCTCCATCCGGTGGCGATTTCGTCCAAGGGATAGCTGTCCGTGGCAAAAGGGAAGACAGCGGTTTGGAAACGCCGTTCCTCACCGTGAAAACCACCGGCTTTGGCGCCGGTGCCACAGTTTTGCCACGGGCTGATGGCCGTCCCCGGTAACGGCAGGGCAACGGGGGAAGACACGTAAGGCCCCGGGCCGTGTCATCCCAGGAGCAGTCAGCGTCGACACAGATTGACCAGCCGCGCGGGCGATTCTGCGTGGAGGGGCGTGAGGCCACCTTCGCGGTACGTGTTCTACTCGCGTGTGGCGCTGATGAGCAGGACGTCGTCGATCGGCGTTTCTCCGTCTAAGGGCACCGCCGCGATGGCGTCCACAACGTCCATGCCCTCGATGACCGTGGCAAAGACCGTGAATCCGCCGTTCTGCGTGTCCAGGTTTGCCGAGTTGTCGCCTAAGTTGACGAAGAACTGCGAGGTGGCCGAGTTTGGATCGCCGCCGAGCTTGGCCATGGCCACCGTGCCACGGACGTTGCTTCGGTTCGGGCTGAACTCATTGGCGATGGGGTCGCGCAAGCCGTCGGGCTTCTCCATGCCTGGCAGAAAACCGCCGCCCTGCACGATGAAGCCTGGCACGACCCGATGGAAGATCGTGCCATCGTAGAAGCCGTCCTCAACGTATTGCATGAAGTTCGCCGTGGTGATCGGGGCATCGTCGACCAACTCGAACAGGACGTCCCCGAGGCTGGTGGTGAGCCGCACCAGGTTGGGCGTGATGACGGTGAAGCCGCCCGCCAGTCGCCCGGAGGCCCCGCCCGGATTGGTCACCACGACATCGTAGTCTCCGGCCTCCGCGCCAGCTAGGTTGAGCGCCAGCCGGATGGTGGTATCGCTCTCGACGGTCACTGAGGTAGCACCGATGGTCGTGCCGTCACGTTCCAACTGCACCGTCGCGCCTTTCTCGAAGTTCTCGCCGTCGATCTCAACGTCGGAGACCATCGTGTCCATCTCGCTGACGTTGGGCGAGACCGACGCAACGACCGGCGCGTCTTCGGCGACCTCCACGACCTCGAAGCCGTCCGATAACCGGCCCGTCTTCCCGTCCGGGTTGGTGACGACGACGTCGTAAGCTCCAAGTTCGGCGCCGGTGAGGTTGAGTGTCAGGCGAATCGTCGTATCGCTCTCGACGGTCACCGAGGTGGCGTCGATGGTCGCGCCGTCGCGTTCCAATTGCACCGTCGCGCCGTTCTCGAAGTTCTCGCCATCGATCGCAACGTCGGAGACCGTCGCGTCCCGCTCGCCGGTGCTCGGCGTGATCGACTGGATGATCGGATCTGGCACGGTTTCCTCCACCACCTCGAAGCCATTCGGCAACTCAGCGATCTTCCCATCTGGGTTGGTGACCACGACGTCGTAGGTCCCCAGCTCGGCGCCGGTAAGGTCGAGCGTCAGGCGGATGGCCGTATCACCGTCGACGGTCACCGAGGTGGCGTCGATCATAGTGCCGTTGCGTTTCAATTGCACCTTCGCGCCGATCTCGAAGTTTTCCCCGTCGATCGCCACGTCGGAAACGGTCGTGTCCTGCTCGCCGCTGGCGGGCGAAATCGACCGGACGAATGGTTCGCCCTCGGTCACCTGGACGACCTCGAAGCCGTTCAGCAACTGGGCGGTCTTCCCGTTTGGGTTGGTCACGACGACATGGTACGAGCCAGACGCCGCCCCGCTCAGATCGAGCGTCATGCGAATCGTCGTATCGCCTTCGACGATCACCGAGGTGGCATCAAGGCCGGCGCCGTCTCGCTCCAGCCGCACGGTCGCGCCGCCCGCGAAGTTCTCGCCATCGATGACGACGTCCGAGAGGGTCGTATCCGCCTCGCCACGGTTGGGCGTGATCGACCGGACGAATGGCTCGGTCCCACGGACGTCCACGACCTGCGTCGTCGAGGCAGCCGCCCCGGTCTCGTCGGTGACCGTGAGGACCACGGCGTAATTGTCCGGAACCGCGTAGGTGTGCGTCACGACGCGACCGGTGGCCGTGACGGAGTCGTCACCGAAGTCCCAACGATACTCGGTGATCGCCCCTTCGGCGTCGGAACTGCCGGAGGCGTCGAACGTGAACGTCAGCGCGTCGGTTAGATCCTGGGTGTACGTGAAGCTCGGTGCGGGACGCGTGTTGGCGATAATGGTCCTCGTCTTGGAGGCTTGGCCGCCACGGTCGTCGACGACGACCAGTCGCACGACGAACCGCCCGGCCCGGGCAAACGCGTGCTCGACGATCTCGCCATGATCGTGCGAACCGTCGCCGAAGTCCCACAGGAAGGATGCGATGGATCCGTCTGGGTCTGTGCTGCGGGAGGCGACGAACCGCCTGCCGAGTGCCATGGGCTGGCCGTTCGCATCCAGCATTTCCTCAGCCACGAAGGCCGCGACGGGCGGCACGTTGGGCGCGACCACGTCAACCGGCAGGGTCCCCGTTGCGATGAACTCGGAGCGACCGGTGGCGATGTCCGGAGCGGTGAACAGGTGAACGGACACGTTGAAGGTGCCGATTCGTTGATAGTCGTGCGTGACCGACTGACCCGTGAAGACGAGCATGTCCGTTGCCGTAGCCCCGTCACCAAACTCCCAGGCAATGCGGTGTGCCTCCGGGTAGTCGCGCAAGTCCACGGTGAATGTCCGCTGCAATGAGCCTTCGTCGGGATTGGTCGGAATAATGGCCGGTGGCGTGCGATCGAATCCCGGGATGTCCGAGAGCTGGAAGCAGCCCTCGCCGGTCATGCCGAGCGATACGAACAACCCGCCGACGATGCAGAGAATCGTGGGAGTCATACCCTTCATCGCGTTCATCATGGAGAATGCCCCTTTCGCGATTGCGACGCCCCTCCTTTGCGAGAATGTGGCCCCCATTGCCCCCGCTCACACAGGGCGTTTCCTTATCGATTCTATGCCCTGGACAAAGGGAAGACCACGCCAAGTTGGTGGAGAGACCGAGGAGTGTTCTCGCTCGAGATGAGTTCTCGCTCGAGGACCGGTGCCTTGGGGCCCCGTCCCGGGGCGACCCAGAGCGAAGACCCATAAGAAGCTTCTTCAGGACCCTATCTGGCACCATGTGGCACCGGCGCCAAAGCCGGTGAATGGGAGGACTCACTGGGCATTCTCTCGCCTGTCTCCACAGGCCAGAGGCCTGTGCCTGGACTTTGGCACTTTGGGGTCTTGATGGGGTGTCGGCTCAGGCTGACGACCTACCGGTGGTAACGATTCCGTCTTGA
>JAFGQA010000279.1 GCA_016935885.1 Phycisphaerae bacterium
GGGCTGGGTGGCTTTTCTTCGGTGTCACGGCAGGCGGTCCTTCTTCGGCGCCAGGACCGAGAAGGGATTCTCGGTCCAGCGATGCGGTCCAGCGATGCGGCTGGCGCGAGAAGGGAGTCTTGGGCGAGCGCGTTCTTTCGTGCCCCCCGGCCAAGGCCGGGGGCTCTTTCTCGACGTCACAGCGGGGGCTGTTCTTCGACGCCGCAGCGGGGGCTCTTTCTTCGGCGTCAGGGCTGGGTGGCTTCTCTTCGGCGTTACAGCGGGGGCTGTTCTTCGGCGCCGCGGTGGGGGCTCTTTCTTCGGCGTCAGGGCAGCTCGCGGTTCCTGGCCATCTCCGAGCGGGCTTGTTGGGCGTGTGCGGAGACGGGCTCGAGCTCGCGGACGATCTGCCAGGTGGCGTTGGCTCGGTCGATGAGGCCCATGTTTTGGAGGGCGAGGGCAAGGTTGGCCTGGAAGCTGAGGTTTCGTGGGTTGCCTTCGACCGCTCGCTCCAGGTGCTCGACGGCGATCTCGAACTGGTGCTGCTGGGCGAACAAGACGCCGAGATGATAGTGCAGGTCGGCGTAATCGGGATGGAGCTCCGTGGCCCTCTTGAGGACGTCGACGGCCTCGTCGGTCTGGTCGTTCTCGTAGAGCGCCAGGCCCAGCTTGATGAGGGCCTTCATGTAGCTCGGATTGATGGCGACGGCTTCGCGGAACTCGGTGATGGCGTCTTCGATCTGCCCGCGGTTCCTGTAGATCAGCCCGAGCCGATAGCGCAGGTCGGCATGGTTGGGGTCCTGCTGGATCGCTTGGCGGAGACGCTCGATCTGTTGCGACAGGAGATCGGTGACGCGTCGTGCAGCGCGGTGCTCGGAGGCATCGCCGGGCAGATCGACATCGTGCACGATGTCCTCCACGGCCGCGGGCAAGAACTTGTTGGCCTGCTCGCCGGCGGCGGCCTTGAGCTGCATCCGGGCGACCTCGCTGAACAGCAGGGTGCTGTTGGGCTCGATGTTGCGGGCCATCTCGAACGAGGCCATCGCCTCGTCCTCTCGCCCGCTGGCGTGTTGTGCCACGCCGATTCCGACATAGGCACTAAGCAGGCGGTCGTTGATCTCGAGGGCGAAGGAGAAGGAGCACGCGGCATTCTGGTATTGGCCCGTCCGGAGATACGCGGTGCCGAGCTTGACATTGGCCTCCAGGTGGTCTGGGCAGATCTGAAGCGCGCGCTGGTACTGTGCGGTGGCCGCGGCATCGTTTCCGACTCGGGAGTAGAGGTCGCCGAGGCGTAGGCGCGAGTCGGCGAAGTCGGGCTGTTTCTCGATCATCTGATGAAGGTGTTCAATGGCCTCGCGATAGAGTCCGGCCTTCTCGTAGCTGCTGACGAGGTCGTTGTGGGCGGCCCAGTTCTCGGGCTCCAAGGACAAGGCGTGTTCATACTGTTTGATCGCTGCCTCGTAGTCGCCAGCCTTGAGGAACAGGTTGGCGAGCATCAGGTGGACTTCCGTCTGCTGTGGGTCCAGCCGGCACAGTTCGGTGTAGTGATGGATGGCGATGTCGATCTCGCCTTGCTGGAGGAAGATCGCTGCCAGGCGCTCGTGGGCGTTGCGGAGCGTGGGACAGACGACGATAGCGTCCTGATAGTAGTTGGTCGCGTCGTCCTGATGGCCCAGGCGTTCATGGCAGTAGCCCAGGCAGAAGAGGATGGCGGGACTGATCGCGTCTTGCTTCTGTGCGATGCGGAGTTGTTGCAGGGCTGATTCGATTTGGCCCAGCTCGTCGTAGGCGCACGCCAGCCCCAGACGGGCGACGAGATGGGATTCGTTGCGGCTCAGCAGGTTGAGGAAGATGCGGCGTGCCGAGATCGGATCATCACAGTGAAGAAACCGCGCGGCGAGCCGGATTTGCGCGCCCGCATTGTCGGGCTGGACCTCGGCGGCCTGTATGAGTTCTTCGGTGGTCTCGTCGTTGTCCGTGTCGAGCACTGCTTGAAACGCGCCGGCGAGATGGGCGATCAACCCCCGGCCGAGGATCTCAAGTAAATACGACATCGCTTCTTCCCCCTACGATGTTGCCAGTTCCTTCAGCGCGCTTTGTGCGCGGCTGTAGTCTGCGTTCAGTTCCAGAGCCCGGCGGTACTCCGTTCGGGCCTGCTCCGGCTCGCCCCCCGCGCTGTACAACTCGCCCAGCATGAGATGGACGTCCGGATAGTCACCGCCGCTATCAATGGCTGCCCGCAAGCGGTCGATGGCCTCCGCAGACCGGTCAGTCTGTGCGTGCAGCCGGCCGAGCTGAATCAGTGCCCGTACGTAACGCGGGTTGATCTCCACGGCACGGTCTGCCTCCATGATCGCGGATTCGGTCCGGCCGAGGCGGGCATAGACGCGGCTACAGTGGTAGTGAAGGTCGGCGAAGTCCGGATGGCGTTCGAGTGCCGCCTCCAGAATGGCGGCCAACAAGGCGAAGACCTCGGGATCAACGTCGGACTCGGGCAGGCTTAGGAAGGCCTCGACAAAGTCGGGGTCCTCCGCGATCAGGTCGCCGAGCGCCCGGACGGCGGCGCCGTCCACCGGTGCCGTTTTGACTGGTGTCGGATCGACGGAGAGGCCCGGTCCGCGTGCTTGTGTCGCTTCAACCGCGAGCGTGAACAAGAGCGCCACATAGGCATCGTGCGGTCGAAGCTCCTGGGCAATTGCCAAGTGCCGGACGGCCTGTGCCGCGTCCCCGCGCGCCGCCAGGGCCAGTCCCAAGTGTTGCTGGATGGAGGCATCAAAGGGTGCCAGGCGCGCGGCATCGTTCAGCGCGTTCACGGCCTCGTCGAGTTCGGCGGCGGCGGCGCGCAACAGTCCCAACTGGAAGAAGAGATCGGCGCGCTGGTGTTCCTCGCGGATTGCGTCTTCAAGTGTCTCGATGGCGCGATCGTGCTGTCCGTCGCGGGCCAGTGCGTGGGCCAACCGGATCGGCGTGGCATCATCGCCGCGACCTTGGTCCTGGGCCTTCTCCAGCTCCACGACGGCCAAATCGAAGCGGCCGCGACCGACGTGGCAGGCCAACAGGTAGCGGGACAGGTCCACCGAACCGGGGTTGATCTCGCGTGCCGCCGTGAGGTGCCTGGCCGCGGAGGCGTGGCGGCCAAGCCTCAACTCGCTGATGCCGAGGTGCATGTGGGCCTGGCTCAGGTAAAACCGACCCAGCGTACCCGACAGGCTTCGGTGGTCCGCAATCGACGATAGCAGCCTGATGGCTTCGGCATATCGGCCTTGCTCGAAGGCGGCGATGCCGGCCTGGTAGGTGGCCGCCGCGTTTCCGTTCTTGCCGGGCTTCCGCCCTCGCCGTGGTAGAAGCCTGCCGTTACTGGGTCCTAGGTCCATTTGAACACCCCAAACGTCCGAGGAATCTGTGCCACCTGTGCCGTCGTTCTCTTTTCAACAGGGTTCTGGCGAAACCGGCCACGGCGTCGTCGCCAAAGGTGGTGTCGGCGCGGGCTTCAGCGCCCGTGCCACGGGCTGTGCCAGAACCCCTTAGTTATCGTTTCGGCTTGGGTCAGGCGTGACCTTCGTTACGAGCGGCGGGACCTTGGATGTGCGATGGGCGGCTTCTTGTTCCCGACGTGCGAGCCCCGTTGCCCGCCGCGGTCCGGTGGCTCCCTCGACTGATTCTTGCGAACCTGGGCGCGACGAGAACGCCACCCTTCCTGGACAATCCGATAAGTCTGGAACACGCCCACGTGGCGGTTCGCGTACGTTTGGTTGCCATCATCTCGACAGGCTGCCCGACCAGGAGGCTTGCTTCTCGGGCCGCGTTGCGGTCGATGACGAAGGTGCGTCCAACATGGATCTAAGCAAAGGTTCGGGGTCACCCTGGCTTCGCTGATGTCTACTACAAAAAAACAACGGATGGAGACGCTAAGGAGCCGCGCAGAGACAACTTAAACGGTTGATCCGCCAAACGGCAAGCCGGCAGGCCGGCCAAGCGGCGCAATCGATCATGTTATTTTCGCGCGACGCCTCAGGAGCCGCGCAGAGACAACGTAAACGGTTGACCCGCCTGGCCTGCGGGCAGGTCCGCCAAACGGCAAGCCGGCAGGCCAGCCAAGCGGCACAATCGGTCATGTTGTCTTCGCTCGACGCCGAACGTGCCGCGGCACAAGAATCGGACAGGGAATGCTGGTGGAACGGAAAGAGGCCAAGGAAGGGCTCCAGGTACGCTGGGATGTACGCTCCTCGGCAAGCGGGTGCACGGCCTGTCATCGCCCGTGCCACGTGAGCGTCAGGGCGCAGTTCAGACGTCAGTCTCGCAGGCGTACGCAAGCCCGGGAGCGGATAGGACTATGCGCAGCCTCAGGCACCGCGCCCAATCGTCATACTTCGGAAGGATTGATGCCCAGTCCTGCCAACACCCCTTGCAGAGCCTCGCCGAGTGCGTCCGCGAATCCTTGGAGGAACTCCTCCACCTGCTGGGGGTCCTGAAAATCGACGGGCTCCCCGGCCTGTTCATCGGCTCTCGCCTGGAAGGCCGTAGCCAACTCGGAAAGGCCCTGTAGGTCCACGGCGCCCCCATCCGCGAGCCCTTGGATGTCGTCCAGTGTGTTAACGTTGTTGGCGTCAAAGAACGTGACGATCGCATCAGCCTCGACAGGGCTCAGCGCAAGGCCCGGGATGCCGGTGGCATCTGCGGCAGTCTTCGTCACGATCTGCCACTCTGACGAATTCAGCTCCCCCACGCTGCCCGATGCGAACTTGATCACCGCGCCGGCGAGTGTGAACAGGTCGAAAATGCCGCATCCCGTGGTGCCGACGGCCATGCAGCTTACGAGCACGATACAAATGCCGATTCTCGTCTTTCTCATCTTTGTTTCCTCCGGATACGTAAGAGGGCGAGGATATCGAACCACCCCCTGCTCGCGCAAGGACGGCTCAGTGTCCTGAAACACTAAATCAAGGCACGTTGAATGTCAAAAGGAACTCGACCAAGCGGTCACCACTTTCACTGTCCGGTGCCTCCACGGTTTCGCGGATTCGTTCGCGTTTCTCATCGTCGGTGAGTCGTTCGTCGTCCTGGATGTCCTCGAGTTGCTCCAAGGTCAGGCCGGAAACAGCCGCCGGCAACGTCGCATGAATGCGCTCGAAGCCACAGCCGGTCCACGGCAGGCCGAGAAGCAGCGTGCAGAAGCAGAGAACGATGCTTGCGCGGGCAGGAGCCGGAGTGGGACGGGGCCGGAACATGGCTACCTCTCGTTCGTTGGCACCAACGGTGCAAAGTGGTCGATAGTGTAGCATCGGCCCGCCTACTGCGTGACCTTTAGGGTTGCGTCCGAAAGGAGTAAACCAGTCCGGGTGTCATTTGACCACGTCCTGACGCCGCCTATAATCACACCCGTCGTTGGCAAACGACCCTGATTCGAGGCACAGATTCCCATATCCAGGGGCGATGCATGTTGACGAGCCACTTTGGAGTGCCCCACAAACGCTCGCATTGGCAGAGGCGGCTGTTCTCCGCGACTACTCTGACGGCGTTCTTGCTGGCAATCGGTTTGACGATGCGGACGACCGAAGCCGGTTTTGAGCCGGCCACCTCCGCACCGTCACGGACGACCAGTGGCCCGGCAAATCGGAGTACACCGGCGACGGCCGGCCCCGCGGGGACGAGGCGTGCCGGCGATCGCTCCTGCCTCCGCTTTCAGGGTCTGATCGAGGCCGCGGGTACGCCGCTGGAGGAGAGTCGGGCCTGCCTGGCGGGCGCGCGGTGCATTCTCGTTGAGCAGTGCGCGCCGATGCTTTCCGCCGTGTGTTTTGGCACGGCGGCAACCGATGCGTCCCTGGTCCGAGCGAGTGCCGAGGGTCTGGCACTGTTGAACCGCGCGGCGGCGGCGCTGGGGCGGGCGGGCAACGACGTGGGCGACGGAGTCATCATCGAGATGGAAGATCGCATCGACTTGCTTCGGGCGTTCGGTGAGGTGTTTTCCGCGATGGGCGGCGACGGTGCGGGGGCGACACGAAAGAATCGCCTGATTGCCGCGTGCAACGGGCTCGCGATCTATCTCGACGACGAGAACGCCAAGCTGGTGGCCTCCGCCAAGCTGTGGATGGGCGTGGCCTACCGCCTGGCCGGTCGTCCGGAGCGCACGGTCCAGATGCTTCGGCCGATCCTGGCTACACCTCCGGATGCCTCGATTGGTCTGACGGCCCGCCTGCAATGGTGTCTGGCCTTGGGAGATCGTGGGGACCATGCCGCGGCGCTGGCGCTGTGTTTGAGAATCGGCCACCGCGTCGAGGCGTGGTTCGCTGACGAGGATCCGGCCACGCGAACGCGGGCGATGAACTCGGTTCGGTCTACGCGTGTTGAGTTACTGCGCGGCTGGGCGGCACGGCTGCGCGAGGCTGGCCAAGCCGATCGGGCCGAACAGGCCGAGGCCGAGGCCAGACAATTGATCGGCTCGGATCCATACCCATTTCCGCCGGAGCGCATGATCTGCCTGGCGGAGTCGATCGCCGGCCTGCCAGAATGGGATCTTAGCGTCCCCGCCCCTCCCGCGGCAGGACACCAACCTTAACAGCCCGTGGCAAAACCGTGGCACCGGCGCCAAAGCCGGTGGTTGTCACGGTCAGGAACGGCGTTTCCCAACCGCTGTTTTCCCTTTTACCACGGACTGTTACGTCCCTGTTATGACATTTGGCGGCATCGCGCGGAGCCATGCTCGATGGCCGAAGGGACCGAAGCGTATGTCGGCGCGCCGTTGTCGGTTGCGGAGAAGGATCATATTGAGGCCCATCTTGCAGGGTGCGCCGGGTGCCCCTGTCACGTCTGCCACTGCTCTTGAGCAGTGACGAAGGGTGGGTGTTGTCACCTGTTTCTTGATGTTCCAGTAAGTGGGTGTCTTCGCCGTGGCACTATGAGAATGAACAATGCAAGTAGAGTTAGGCTTGAAGGCTCTGGCGTGAGGTTGATGGCGATGTTGCCGGAGCCGGTGCCGAGGATGCCGGTGTCGCCGCCGAAGGAGTAGACCTCCATCGTGTATTCAATCCACTAGAGCGTTTTAGGGTTGAGCGTGCATGCTCCATTGACGCTTCGTTGTCGCGTCGCCCCCCTGTGGCCGACGGGGATGACCAGTCTGTCGACGTTCTTCAAGGGTGAAGGCTGACCGCTCCCTCACGGTCGCGGTTCGGATCGGCGTCGGCGGCATAGGCAATCTCAAGCTTAGA
>JAFGQA010000280.1 GCA_016935885.1 Phycisphaerae bacterium
CACGAATGAGCGTTCCGGCCCGCCAATCCGCCGACCGACGCATAGCCGTTGACGGAGGCGATGCTGTAGCTGTCGTCGATGACGCCGCCCTCGCTGATTCCAATGAGCCCGCCGATGTAGGACTGTCCCTTGACCTCGCCGGCGGAGGAACATCTGTGGACTTCCGCCAGCCAGCAGGCGCCCGCCAGGCCGCCCAGGCGGTTGGTGCCGGTGACCTGGGCGTCGGCGTGACAGTCGAGCGTTTCGGCGTGCCAACTGACGCTCCCCGCCAGTCCGCCGACGGTGTAGCGTCCGCTCACGGTGCCGCCGGCCGAGCACATCGCCACCGTGCCCTGGTTCCAGCCGACCAGCCCGCCCACGAACGTATCGCCGCGGACCTGCGCATCCTGAACGTGGCAGTTGCGGATGCTGCCGCTGCCCAATCGACCGACCAGTGCCGCGACGTGAAAGCCGCTCTGGCACTCCACCTGCGGCGCGACCAGTTGCAAATTGCATATCTCGGTTGTTGTGCCGCGCACGTGTCCGAAGAGTCCTACGTCTTCGGATGCGCCGCTGAGGCAGGCGAAGTTCAGGATGCTGTGCCCGGCGCCGTCGAAGCGGCCGCGAAATGCCGTCTCGCCGTCTCCGATGCACCGCCAGTCGGCCCCCGGCAGGGGGCTCATGTCGACGTCGGCCACGAGTTGGAAGTGCCGGCTCCAGTCATCGCTGTGCAGACTCATCTGCCGCATGTGCTCGGGCGCGTAGATCCGGTAGGGGTCTTCCGCGGTGCCGCTGCCTCCGCCGTATTTGCCGGATGGATCGGAGGGCGATTTGCTGGCCTCGCTGCCTCCGCCATAGGCGCCCATGTTGATGCGTCCGCCGTGGGGATACGGTTCGAGGGCCACCAAGCTACCGGGGTCGCCCGCATCGATGCACGGGCTGGTGACGTTGTCGAGGACCCAGCCCTTGTTGAGCGGGTGCCAACGGCCTGCCTGGGACATGAGGTGGAAGTCGCCCTCGATCCAGAAGTCATCGTTCGGATCGTCCGGCGTGTCGTTGGGGTCCCAGTAGCCGGGATCGGCAAAGAGCGGGTCGGCATCGATGTTGCCTGGTCCGGGCCAGCCGCCCGAAACATCGCTGTAAGCAATGGTGAGGGTGGAATCGTCAGCGACCGCTATGGTGTCCCCGGCCTCCCACAGAATGCAATTGACGAGTACCGCGTCACTCGGTCCGTCCTCCATCGAGCCGAAGGCGAGCGAATCTCCGACGGCCGCCGAGTTTCCGGTGAAGAGACAATTCTGCGCGACGTAATCGCAGGCGCGACTGTAGATGCCCGCTCCCGTTGAAGCGCCGTTTCCGACGAATGCGCATTCCTGGAGAGTGATACCGCCGGAGTCGCCGAGGTACAGCGCCGCTCCTTTGCCTTCGGCGACGTTGTTCTCGAACGTGCAACGGAAGAACTGCCCGGGAATGTCGGGGTAATCCCACGAATCGATCCACAACCCGCCGCCGTTCTGGCCGGCATAGTTGCCGACGAACGCGCAGTCTTCCATTAGGGCCGAGCACGGACCGTCGTCGCCGCCCGATGACACGGCGCCGCCAAAACTCTGCGCTGCATTGGCGCCGAACGTGCAGCGCGTCAACACGGGACGGGACGCGCGGTCTCCGGATGAGGTCTCAATGTACAGTCCACCTCCATGACGAGCGGTGTTGCCGGCGAACGTGCAGTCGATCAGGGCGGGGCTGCCGTCCACATGGTACAGTCCGCCTCCCCAGGCATCACGCCAGTTGTCGGAATCGGCGGCATCGGCGTTGCCGCTGGTCACGATCACGCCGTCGAGGACGGCGGTTTCGTCCACGTTGTCGCTTCGGACGACGTGGTAGGCATTCTCGGCGCGCGTCGGCTCCTCGAGCAGGCGGCGCGCGTCTTGCAGGTCGACGTCATCGCCGGCCAGATCGCCGCTGAGAATCGTTGCATACGCATGCACGTCCCGCGCGTCGGAATCCGGCTGGTTCAGACCGGCGAATCCGCCCCTGAGCGCGACGCCGTTGATGAGGCGGAAGGAGGAGTTCCGGTCTCCCTTCGTCTGGCCCGCTCCTTCGTTGGGCCTGTAGGTACCCTGACCGATGCGGATCTCGACGGGTTTCTCGGCCTCGTTGGCGTCGGCCTGGGCGTCCTGCAGATAGACATAGGCGTCTTTCCAACTCGTGCCGTCGTTGGCGCCGGCGGCGTCGTCATCCACATAGATGATCCTGCCACACGCCGAGGCGCACAGCATCACCGCAATGACAACTACGAACGGGCCCCACCGCTTCGTAAGCAAACCGTCCACCTCCATCACGTTTTCTCCTTCCGCCCTCGCGTTCGGGCGATACGCTCGTCGCCTTGTATCCGTTTATCCAGGGAATCCGTCCGCCAAACCGGCCGCTCTCCAGCAGCACATGCAGTATAGCAAATGGGGTGCTCTGATTCAATGCCGGCAACGCAGCGTTTGCCGCAGGTAAGGCAAAAGGCGAAAGGACGCGAAGTGTACATAAAACACAAAAATGTAGATTCACAGAGCAAAATCTACAAAATAGTATGTTGGTTGTAGGGCTGCGATGTAATTGAGTGTGGTTGTAAGTGTCTATTTGAAAGTGGTTTGTGGGATAAATGCCGGGGTGGAACATGTTGGCACGCTGCTTGCAATAGCTGTTCTTCAGTTTGAAGTGGTGTCTGTCGTGCGATCCGTGGCACGGCGGGCGATGGCCTACGCATTTGTTCTACAGTGGAGGCACAGAAGTGATGGCAGCGGAATGCAGGTCTATCCTGCGACATGGTAAAACTTTGGTAGCGGTCTTGCTCTTGGCCGTGGCGATGCCCGGGGTGGCCTCGGCGGCGGACGGAACGATCAGCGTCGAGCAGTTGAGCCAGGGTCTCGACACCGTCTGGGTTCTGCTCGGTGCGTTTTTGGTGTTCTTTATGCAGGCCGGCTTCGGTATGGTCGAGGCGGGCTTCATCCGGGCCAAGAACGCGTGCAACATTTTGACGAAGAACTTCCTGGATTTCTGTATGGCCTCGCTGGGGTTTTTCCTGATCGGCTACGGGCTGATGTTCGGGGACGGCAACGGCTTGATGGGGTTGAAAGGCTGGTGTCTGGCGGGTCTGGAGCCGACGGAAAGTGGCGTGCCTTTATTTGCCTTCTGGTTGTTCCAGGCGGCGTTCTGTGGAGCGGCCGCGACGATTGTGGCCGGCGGCATGGCTGAGCGCATGAAGTTCCCGGCCTATCTGATTTACTCGTTTCTGATCTCGGCCATCGTCTATCCGATCGTGGGCCACTGGGTCTGGGGCGGCGGCTGGCTCAGCAACACGGGCTTTGCCGATTTTGCCGGCTCGACCGTGGTTCACACGGTGGGGGGCTTTGCCGCGCTGATCGGGACGTCGATTCTGAGGCCGCGCGAGGGCAAGTACGGCCTTGACGGCAAGCCCGCCGCCTTGGCCGGTCACAGCATTCCACTGGCTTCGCTGGGGGTGTTCATTCTGTGGTTCGGGTGGTTCGGCTTCAATGCAGGCTCGACACTGAGCGTCGGTGACGGACAGCTCATCGGCCGCGTGGCGATCAACACCAACCTCGCGGCCGCGCTGGGCGGCATCGGGGCGATGCTGACGGTGTGGAAACGGTTCGGCAAGCCCGATCTGTCGATGGCAATGAACGGGGCGCTGGCCGGGCTCGTAGGCATCACGGCACCGTGTGCTTTCGTCGATCCGTGGGCAGCGGTGGTGATCGGCCTGGTGGCCGGCTACGTAGTCGTTCGCGGCGTCGAACTGCTCGACCGGCTGCAGATCGATGATCCGGTCGGGGCGTTTCCGGTGCACGGGGCGTGCGGCGTCTGGGGTACGTTGGCGGTCGGCATCTTTGGCAAGCAGTCTCTGGGCCTGGCCAACGAAGGGCTGGTCTACAGCGGCAATCCGATGCAACTCGGCGTACAGCTCATCGGCAGCGTCAGCACGATTTTCTTCGTGGTGGTGAGCATGTGGATCGTGTTCCGGCTGATCGATATCACCGTCGGCCTCCGCGTGAGCCGGGAAGAAGAGTTGCGGGGACTTGACATCGGCGAACATGGGATGGAAGCTTATGGCGGCTTCCAGATCTTCAGCACGAGCTAAGCCACCGGCGAGCCTACAGGAGTTGCGTCAATGAAACTCATCATCGCATACATTCAGCCGCACAAGCTAAACGACGTGAAGAAGGCCCTCTTTCAGGCCGAGGTGCACAAGATGTCGGTCACCAACGCCCTCGGCTGCGGGGCGCAAAAGGGTTACCACGAGAGCTACCGCGGCGTCGACGTTGAAGTCAACCTGTTGAAGAAGGTCCGGATCGAGATCGCCGTCAATGAAGATTTCGTGCAGAAAACGATCGACGCCATTTGTGAAGGGGCCCGCACCGGGCAGATCGGCGACGGCAAGATCCTCGTACTCGAGTTGAATCAATGTATTCGCATCCGCACGGGCGAAACAGGCGGAGCGGCCATCGGATAGGAAAGCAAACAAAAACCCAATGCATGTAGTGAAAGGAACCCAACGATGACACCGAAAGAGTTTTTTGAGTTCGCCAAGGAACACGGGGCCGAGATGATGGACCTGAAGTTTGTGGATATGCTCGGCACTTGGCAGCACTGCTCGTATCCGATCGCCACGATCGATGAGAGCGTGTTCGAAGAGGGGCTGGGCTTCGACGGTTCCTCGATTCGCGGCTGGCAGGAGATCCATCAGTCGGACATGATGGCCGTTTGTGATCCGAGCACGGCGGTGATCGACCCCTTCTTCCGGGAACCGACCGTCAGCGTGATCGCGGATATCGTCGATCCGGAGACGCGTGAGATGTACAGCAAGTGTCCGCGCACGGTGACCAAGCGGGCCGCGGCGTACCTGAAGAAGACGGGCATCGCCGACACCTGCTTCATCGGTCCCGAGCCCGAGTTCTTCATTTTCGACGAAGTGCGCTACGAGCAGAACCAGCACACCGGATACTATTCCATCGACTCGGTCGAGGGCGCGTGGAACACGGCCCGGTTCGAAGAGCCGAACCTGGGGTACAAACCCAGTTTCAAGGGCGGATACTTCCCGGTCAGTCCGACCGATACCTATCACGACCTGCGCGGCGAGATGGTCTACGAGCTGATGAAAGTCGGCGTCGCCGTCGAGGCGCACCATCATGAGGTCGCCACGGCGGGCCAGGCCGAGATCGATATGCGATTCGAAGAGCTGACGAAGATGGCCGACTGGTTCATGTGGTACAAATACGTCATCAAGAACGTCGCCAAGCGGCACGGCAAAACCGTGACCTTCATGCCCAAGCCGGTTTTCGAGGACAACGGCAGCGGCATGCACACGCACATCTC
>JAFGQA010000281.1 GCA_016935885.1 Phycisphaerae bacterium
ATCGCCCCTGGCATAGCCAAAAACGCGGTTTTTCCTTCTGTTTCGCCCCCAGCGGTTTTCGCCACTTTTTCTTTTGCGTGCTAGCAGTGCCATGCCACGAAGCCGACCTGCGGCGAGCCGCCTCTCGTTCCACAAGCCCACTGGGCAGCACTGCGTGACCAGTGACGGGAAGCGGGCGTATTCGACGCCCCCGACAAGACGGTGGCAATGTTCCGAGCTGATCTTGCGGACGCCGGGATCGAGGACGAGGGCGGACGGGTTGTGGACTTTCACAGCTTGCGACACACGTTCATAACCAACCTGGCGGCGGCGGGCGTCTTCCCGAAACCAGCGAGGGAGCTTGGCAGGCATTCAAGTGTCGTGTTGACGATGGACTTCTACACGCACACCGCCCGCGGCGAACCGGCGATGCCGGCGGCGAACCGGCGATGGCGGTGGAGTCATTGCCGGACCTTTCATGGTCCAACCCCCAACGACGGCGGGCGACGGGCACAGAGGACACCGAAGCACGTATACACCACAAAGAGCACCAGCTATACCCCCAAGCAGTTGGGGCGCGAAACCGTGCGAGAGGGTGCGACGCGGTGCGAGATGACGGCCGCTGTAAACAGCGAGGATGGCGGCGGTAAGCTCCTTGCTGGTGCCAATGTCATCGACAGCACGCGACAGGATGTTGCCGGAAGCGAGAACGCGCCCGGAGGGAGTCGAACCCCCAACCGTCGGATCCGAAGTCCGATGCCATGCCGACGTAACCCACGAGAAGACAAGCGGTTGCGAATCTTGCGATTCCGTCTTGCCGGATAGCTTGCCGGATTGGCTGCAAAACGCCCCGGATTTGTCGGCCGTCGTGACCGCGTGGCCGACGCCGCCCAAAGCTATCCGAACGGGCATCGTGGCGATGGTCAGGATCGTCGGCAGTGGCCAGGAAGCGACATGACGCCAGACATGCCACGACATCCTTGTAACTGGCCGGACTATGATGACGTCACCGCCGAGCGATTTCGTTCGGTCCAGCGGCAACTGGACACGGAACGGGAGGACGTGGACTGGCCGACGGCCACCCAACGTGGTTACGACAAGCGGTAGTGGGCGATCCGCCGTCGCGTCCTGGCTGAAGAGCCCTGGTGCCGGCTGTGGGTGGCCCCGGCTACCGAGGTGAACCATGTCACACCACTGAGACGCGGTGGGACCAACGCTCGCGACAACCTCCAGCCATTGTGCAAGGTCCGCCACTCACGGAAGACGGCTCGCAGGGACGGTGGATTCGGGAACATGATTCCGGATCGCGAGGGGAGGGGGGTGGGTTGAATTTCTGGATGTCTCCACTGGAAACCGTGCCGCCCCCCACGCAAGGCGTTTCGCACGTTTCGGGTAGGGGGGGGTATCGAGGATTGGGTGTCATCAGCCAACCGTGGGGAGTGGTCGAATGAGAATCGAAACAATATCGATCGGGAAGCTGGCCGCGGACCCGGCAAGTGTCCGCCAGCACTCCCCAAGGAACCTCGACGTCATTAAGGCCAGCCTCCAGAAGTTCGGCCAGCAGAAGCCGATCGTCGTCGGTGAAAAGGGGTGTGTCGTGGCCGGCAGCGGCACATCGGAGGCGGCCAAGGCCCTTGGTTGGAAGAAGATCGACATCGTCCGAACCGGGCTGAAGGGAATAGAAGCCACGGCCCACGCGATTGCGGACAACCGATCGGCCGAGCTGGCCGAATGGGATGATGCGGCCCTGGCGACGATGTTAGCCTGTCGGTAGCCGTTCATCTGCTCGCCGCCGAAGCCGTTTTGTCCGCCGATCTACTGAGCGACGTCCTCAGCCTTCGCAGAAACGCCCGACACCAAGTTGGTCGTGCCTGGATCGACCAGCCCGGCAAGATCGAAGCCGCGAGTGCACCCGCCCACAGCGACGGACGTAAGGCCCACGGGTGTCAACGTGACGTTTCGCAAATGTGTGTACCCTCTCCTTCGAATCGTGATTGAGGGGACGGAATAAGCACCCTCGGTTTGATGCGCTGGGGGCGGAGGATCTTCCCGGTTCCGAGAGAATCCAGCGATTGACCGTGATGTTGCCACTGCTGTCGATACCCTTCGCGCAGTGACCCGATGAACGGCGCCCGCAAGCACCATTGCACTCAAACCTGCGTAAGTACGGCCGGATGAACGGATTAGGTGCCTGACGCCGGTGCCGGCGTGGCGCCCGGCAACGCGACAATCTGGCTGAAATCTGCCCCGCTTGGGAACATGTTGTTGTCCGTTCGCATCCAAGATGCGTGTGCGCGAGGGCATCGCCGCTGGGGTGAGCCGGACTGGCCCAGTTTTGCGATGTCGCTCGGTGCTTGGAATTGGAACATCTGTGAACCTGAGAAACTGGAGAACGCAATGATGAGAACGCAAAACACCGCAGGCGTTTTCGCTTTGGCCATGCTGTGGGCTGGTACGAGCGCGGCGATGGCGCAGCACGAACTTGGCGAGCGCGGCGAACAGTCCCAGCACGCCAAGCAGGAGCTGGAGGGAGTCCAGTTGCCCCTGTGCCCCGTGACGGGTGAGCCGATCGACTTCAACGTCAAGACGATGACGGACGAGGGCCCCGTCTACTTCTGCTGCGAAGGCTGCATTAAGGAATACGAGAAGGACCCGGCAAAGTACGCCAAGAAGACCGAGACGCAGCGCGCGGCGTTGAAGAAGATGGAACGCGTGCAGGTAACCTGCCCTGTGACCGGGAACCCGATCGACGGCAAGACGTTCGCGATGATCGACGGCCGGGGCGTGTCATTCTGCTGCGAAGACTGCGTCGGGAAGTACCAGCAGGATCCGGCGAAGTATCGCGCCAAGCTGGAGGCCAGCTACACGTATCAGGTGCGATGCCCCGTCATGGGTGGGAAGATCGACCCGAAGTCATACACGGACCTGCCGACTGGTGAGCGCGTCTATCTCTGCTGCCCGGGATGTGAGAGCAAGCTGCTGACGGACCCGGAGAAGTACGCCCCCAGTCTCGCCAAGCAGGGCGTGAACATTGACGTGAAGAAGCTGAAGGAGGCCCTGGCGAAGAAGGACAAAGGTGACCAGACGAGCGGTGGGCATGATCCTGCGGGCCACGATCATCCGTGAATCGATGGAATGCTCGAGGCGGTCTCGTGGCTCCCGTGCCGGAATGATGGGCGACACTCGTTACTTGCGGCCACGCGACCTCCGAATGCCAGTGCTTGCACTTGTGTTCGCGTTGGGATTCTCGGGGCCGCTCAGCGCGCAGGATGCGCCATCTCAACCGGCACTCAACAGATATTGCCCGGTGATGACCGAGGAAGAGGCCGACCCGAACATCACCACGGTCTACAAGGGTCGGACGATCGCGTTCTGCTGCGACAACTGCCTCGCCAAGTTCAAGGCCAACCGCGAACAGTATTCTGATCGTCTGGCATCATTGGGAACCAGCGGTGAGCAGCCACCGGCCGGGGGAACGCTGGAAGAGCATGCCGCGGACACACACGATGGTTACGAACACGGGGCGGATGAGACTTCCACGAGCGTCGACGACGGCGACGGACAGGATCATGAGACTGGCGAAAACCGCCCGCCATTGCTCGCGCGAGTACATCCGGTCCTGGTACATTTTCCCGTGGCGGGGATTCCGTTGGCCTTGCTCGGCCTGGTGGTAGCCATCCTGAGCCGCAAGCCGGCCTTCGCGGCGGCGGACATGCCGCCGCTGTTGCTGGCCGCCTTGGCCTCCATCGCCGCCGTGATCACCGGAAACATCGCCCACGACACGCTGCGGTTTTCTTCGTCTCTGCACGACTACGTTCAGTGGCACCAGTACGCCGGAACAACGGTCATGATTCTCGTGCTCCTACTCAGCGTGTTGCGTGTCTGGCGCTGGAACCGGCTCACGGGTCGTTGGCTCTGGGGCTACGGAAGCGGTCTGCTGCTGGCATCGGTCATGGTCGGCTTGACTGGCTATCTCGGTGGCAGCCTCGTCTTCGGTCCGGATCACCTGGCGTGGTAACAGGAGCTCACCTACCGCCTTTGGGGGTATGGGCGCCACGCGAATCGCCCGATTTGCCGCGAAAGTGCGAATCGCCGCGGAAAGAAACCCACTCCGCTGAGCATCCAATGCCCGACTCATGAGCACGTGGGGTTGACTGTCGCCCACGGCAGAGGAGCAATATGATGCCGTTCGGTGTTCGACGATTCTCAGGCTGGCCGGCCGGCCGGCGCGCTTGGTATGGTCGCGTGCGCGGAGACAGACATGTCACGAGCTAGGCGAACAAGAACATCGATCGGGCGGGCATTCCGGCCGCTCCGCCGTTGGCCCTTGGGTTTGGCTACGGTCAGCATTGGCCTGAGCGGCTGTGCACTTAACCAGACGGCCCAACGAGATGTGGTGACCGCGCTGAAGCACTACGAGCAGCAGCGCACCCAGGAAGCCGGCGCGTATGCTCGGATTGGCCGAGGCGTGCCGACAACCGGGCCATCCTTGGAGACGCCGGCCAGCCCGCCGGTGGCCAGCGCTCCGAAGCCGCCTCAGACGCTGCGCGATTACATTGTCGTCGCCCTCGAACAGAACCCCGACATCAAGGCCGCGGAGGAAATCGCGCGCGCCAAAGCCGCCCGCGTGCCACAGGTGACCGCGCTACCTGATCCGATGCTGGCAACAAAGACACTGCCGGAGCCGGTCCGCACGGCGGAGGGCGACAATTACTTCGTTCTCGGCGTACAACAGAGATTCCCAGTGCCCGAGAAGCTCGACCGCGCCGGCCGCGTGGCGCTCCAGGAAGCCCGGATGGCCTTGGAAGAGCTGCAACAGACGCGCTTGCGGGTAATCGCCGACGTGAAGCGGTCGTACTTCCGCGTGTACGTCATCGACATGACAGTCGAGATCGACGTGGCCAATCAGGACCTGTTGCGCGGGCTGATCGACGCTGTACGGGCGCAGGTGGCCGCGGGACGCCGTTCACAGGGTGATGTGCTGCGGGCCGAGGTCGAACTGTCGACGCTGGAAAGCAAGCTCATCGAGCTGCGCCAGCAGCGCAGAACGGCGGTGGCGATGCTCAACCGCGTGTTGAACCGCTCGACTACGACACCCGTTCCGAAGCCGGTCCCGTTTGACCTCCGTGATGTAGACGTGAGGCTGGAAGAGCTGTTCGAGTCGGCGGTGGACCACAACCCCGACCTGCAACGCCTGAGAGAACAGCTTGAACGCGATCGGCAGGCCGTCAAGCTGGCGCGATTGGCGTACTGGCCGGACTTCACCCTGGGCTTCGAGTGGATGCAGATGTCTCCCCGCGACGCTTTTCAGCCGCCGCCGAACCCGCAGACCGGCATGCCTGCGCCTGTGAATCGCATGAGCGAGAATGGCAGTGACAACTGGGCGATCACCTTCGGGTTCAACATCCCGATCTGGTTCGAGAAGATCGAAGGTGGTATTCGGGAGGCGCGCAGCCGCCTGCTCGCATCGCAGCACCAATACGTCTCGACGCAGAACCGTGTTCAGTTCCAGGTCGAAGATGCCTTCGCCCGGGTTCGTGCGCAGCAGGAGTTGGCCGAGCTCTTCGAGAGCACCATCATCCCGCAGGCGCAGCAGACCTACGAGGTTTCCCGCGCCGCCTACACGAGCGGGACGACGGACTTTCTTTTCGTCATCGACAACTGGCAGAAGTGGTTGACGTTCACCATTCAATACCATCGCGCGCTGGGGGAGCTGGAGCGCAGCGTGGCCGACCTCGAAGAGGTGCTCGGCCTGAGCCTTAACGAGGCGGGAGGTTGATCGATATGAAAGCCGAACAAACCCAGCGATCCGCCCAATACCTGCGGCCGGGGCGGGCTTGGATCTGGCCGGTCTTAATCACCGTCGCGTTTCTCGCAGGTGGCGGCGGCGGCTTCTGGGCGGCGCTACGTTGGGCCGGCGCTGCTCCCGCCGGCGGGACACAAGCGGCGAGTGCCGATGACACGGAGCGGTTATACACCTGCGGAATGCACCCTAACGTCATCCAGAAAGGACCGGGTGAATGCCCCATCTGCCACATGAAGTTGACGCCGCTCAAGCAGAGTGACGAGGAAGGTGGCACCGCGGAGGGTGGCCCGCAAGAGCGCAAGGTCCTTTACTGGCGGGCCCCGATGGATCCGAGCTACATCTCGGAGAAGCCGGGCAAGAGCCCGATGGGGATGGATCTGGTGCCGGTGTACGCTGATGAGACCCAATCCGCCACCGGAAAGACAATCAAGATCGATCCGGTGACGATCCAGAACATGGGTATCCGGACGACGACGGTCCAGCGCGGCCCCCTCGTCAAGACCATCCGGACCGTGGGACGCGTCGATTATAACGAACAGACCGTCACGTTCATCGACACCAAGTTCGAAGGCTGGATCGAGAAGTTGCACGTCGACGAGACCGGCATCCAGGTCGATAAGGGTGACCCCCTCTTCAAAGTGTACTCGCCCAGGCTTTACGCCGCCCAGGAGGAGTACCTGGCCGCGCTGCGCGGCGTGGAGCGTCTCGCCGGCAGCACGGTGGCCGAAATACATGAACAGGCGCAACAATTGGTGAAGGCAGCCGAGGTGCAATTGAAGTACTTCGATGTTTCCGATGAGCAAATCGACGAGCTGCGCCGTGCGAAGGAGATTACGAAGACCTTGACGATCCACTCGCCCGCCCGCGGCATCGTCACCGAGAAGATGGCACTGGAAGGCATATACGTGAAGCCCGGCATGCGGCTGTTCACGATCGCCGACCTGTCACGCGTGTGGGTTTACGTGGACATCTATGAGTATCAGTTGCCCTGGGTCCGCGTGGGCCAGGAAGCACGGATGACGCTGCCGTACGTTCCCGACCGTGAGTTCGTCGGCCACGTCGTCTACGTTTACCCCTATCTCGAAAAACAGACGCGCGTCGTGAAGGTTCGACTCGAGTTCGAGAACCCGACGCTCGAACTCAAGCCTGAGATGTACGCCAACGTGATGTTGTACGCCGACCTGGACCGCAACGCACTGCTGATCCCGCGCGAGGCGTACATAGACTCGGGAACGCGCAAGGTCGCGTTTGTCACGCGTGGCGATGGCAAGTACCAACCGCGCGACATCGAAGTCGGCGTCGAGGCCGAGGACGGGATGGTCGAGGTTCGCTACGGGCTCGACGAGGGCGACCAAGTCGTTACCAGTGGGCAGTTCATGCTCGACGCGGAGAGCAAGCTGAAGGAAGCCATTGCGAAGATGCTCAAATCCCAGAAGTCTCCAGCACCGGTATCCGAGCCGATCGGCCACGGCATGCCTGAGAAAGCCAGCAAGCCGATGCCGGCCGGACATAGTCACTGACTCGAACAGAGGCCTTTGCCATGCGCTACGTAATTCTGAGTTTCGTGCCAGCTCTCGTCGGCGTTTCGCTGCTCGTGGGCGCAGACCGCGGTCAGACGACGCCGTCATCCCAACCGAGCGCCTCGGGAATACCCGCCGGCGCCCACTATGCATGCCCGATGGAAGCGCATCCGGACGAGGATGATCCGGCGCGCCGGGGCGCGTATTTCTCGAGAGAAGCGGGGAAATGCCCATCGTGCGGCATGACCCTCAAGCCGCTCGATGAGTTGGCGTGGGCGCAGGCGCGTCGCGCGGCTGCCGGCGCCGAGATAGCGTACACCTGCCCGGATCACCAGCACGTGTATTCCAAGACGGAGGGCGATTGCCCGCGCTGTGGCCGAAAGCTCGAATCGTTCAAGGTGATGTACACGTGCCCCGACCCCCAACACGCCGGTCAGATCAGCACGCAGCCAGGAACGTGCCCCGAGTGCAAGCGCAAGTTAACGCCGTACCGCGGCGTCTGGTTGGCGCCGGAAATGGCTGAAGACAATGTGCCTCCGAACCCGGAAGTAGCAGAGAGTGCTGCGTACCGCTGCCCGGTGCATCCGCTGGCGCACAGCGCCCGGGCGGGCAAGTGCCCGATTTGCGCCCACAAGCTCGAATCAGCGGGTGGCGTTTCGGAAGCCGAGCAGGACCACTCGAAGTTCATTCCGCCAGGCGCAAAACTCGTCTGTCCCATGGAGGAGTGCTGGCACTTTTCTTCAGAGCCTGGCGAGTGCCCAAAGTGCGGCATGAAGCTGAAGCCGATCGATGCCGTGGACTGGGCGAAGGCGAAACTCACACAGGCGCGCTCTGCCGATGCCGGTGCCGCGTTCGTCTGCCCAATGCACCCTGACCAGACTTCCGCGACGCGCGGGACCTGTCCCACTTGTGGCATGCAGCTTGTTGCCCGCGAGGCCGTGCCGAAACCCACCAGCGCGCCCGCCGTCATCACTGTGCAGATGGACTATCTGATGGAGCACTACCTGGAGCTCCAGAAGCGCTTTGCGTCAGATCGCACCAAGGATGTCGCGCTGCATGCGCTCGGATTGGTGTGTGCGGTCGACGAGATCCTCAAGCACGTGGACGATCCAGAAGCCAAGTTGCCGCCGGAGTTCGCAGCCGCCGCGCGGACGCTACGTGCGGCGGCCATCAAGACGAACGGCAAGGACCTCGACGCCGACCGCGTGACCTTTGTCGAGCTCGGCGCGGCGATGCGCACGCTCGTCGAGCACGTCCGACCCGACAAAGAGCGCTTCCCCAGGATCTACGTCTTCCACTGCCCGATGACCAAGGGAGACTGGCTCCAGTCATCGGACGAGATGGCCAACCCGTTCTACGGCTTCAAGATGCTCAAGTGTGGCGAACTGCAGGCGACGAAGTAGACGTTACGGGCCGACAGAAGGATAGTGAGGCATGATTGCCAAGATCATCGAAATCTGCGGTCGCAATCGGCTGCTCGTGCTGCTGCTGACCGGCTTTGTCGTTGCGGGCGGCATCTGGGCAATCTACAACATCCGGCTCGACGCGATACCCGACCTGTCCGACGTGCAGGTGATCATCTTCACCGAGTATCCGGGGCAGGCCCCGCAGGTCGTCGAGGATCAGGTCACCTACCCGCTTACGACTTCGATGCTGGCCGTGCCCTACGCAAAGGTCGTTCGGGGCTACTCCTTCTTCGGACTCTCATTCGTATACATCATCTTTGAAGACGGCACAGATATCTATTGGGCTCGTTCGCGCGTCCTGGAGTATCTCAACTATGTCTCGAACCGCCTTCCGTCGGGCGTGACGCCGCAGTTGGGACCGGACGCAACGGGTGTGGGCTGGGTCTACGAATACTCCCTTCGCAACGGGTACTACTGCCCCGAACATCCCAACGGGATGTATCACGATCCGGAAGATTCCAACGCCTGGTACGCCGCGATTGAGGACGCCCCCGAGGATGTCCGTGACCGCCTCGAGCGTGTTCGCATGTTCGAACACGGTGGCATTTGCCCCTGGGATGGCGAGACGGAGCTGAAGCTCGCCGAGTACGACCTCTCCGAGCTGCGCAGCCTTCAGGACTGGTACCTGCGCTTCGAGTTGACGGCCGTCAACGGCGTCGCCGAGGTCGCGCCGGTCGGCGGCTTCGTGCGTCAGTATCAAGTCGTCGTCGATCCGGATCGGCTGCTGGCTTACAACCTCCCGCTCAGCCAGGTCAAAATGGCCATCAAGATGTCGAACAGCGACGTTGGTGGCCGCGTGCTGGAGATGTCCGAGACCGAATACATGGTGCGCGGTCGGGGCTACCTCGCACAGCTTTCACCGGGGCAAGTTCGGGAAGCGCGGGCCGACGGCATCCCGCTGTCACGCGTTCGCGCCGCGCAGGGCATCGACGACCTGAAGAAGATCGTCATCCGCGCGAATCCCGACGGAACTCCCGTCTACCTCCGTGACGTGGCGGATGTCCAACTCGGTCCGGAGCTGCGACGCGGCCTCGCTGAGGCCGACGGCGAAGGCGAAGTGGTTGGCGGCATCGTTGTCATGCGCTTCGGTGAAAACGCGCTCAAGGTCATCCACGACGCCAAGAAGAAGCTCGACGCGCTGCGGCCGGGTCTGCCCCCGGGCGTCGACATCATAACGGAGTACGACCGCTCCGCGCTGATTGAGCGTTCGGTGGACACCCTGAAAGAGAAGCTCATCGAGGAAATGATCGTTGTGGCGATTGTCTGCGCGATCTTCCTGCTGCACCTGCGCAGCAGCCTCGTGGCGATCTTCGTGATCCCCACCGCCGTGCTGGCCAGCCTCATCATCATGCACGCGATGGGCCTCAACGCGAACATCATGAGCCTCGGCGGAATCGCGATCGCAATCGGCGCCATGGTCGACAGCTCGATCGTCATGGTCGAGAATGCGCACAAGCACTACGAGCGCGACAAGGGAAAGAAGCCGCACGCCGATATCATCATCGACGCCGCGAAGGAAGTCGGCCCGACGCTCTTCTTCTCGCTGGCGATCATCACCGTCAGCTTTCTGCCGATCTTCGTGCTCGGCGAACAGAGCGGTCGGCTGTTCAAGCCGTTGGCTTTCACCAAGACTTTTGCCATGGGCGCATCGGCGCTCTTGGCCATCACGGTCGTTCCGGTTCTCATGATCTACTTCATCCGCGGCCGCATCCCCAACGAGCAGACCAACCCGATCAGCCGCATCTTGCAGCGCATCTACGAACCGTTCTTCTGGGCGGCGATGAAGGGCAAATACGTCACACTGCTCCTTGCAGCCCTGCTGGTCGCAAGTGCGATTCTGCCGTTGCAGGAGTACATCTTCGGTCGGCAGGTGGTCGGGGAGAAACTACCCTTCCTCAAGCTCAGCAGCCAGGTCGGCAGCGAGTTCATGCCGCCGTTGGACGAGGGCGACCTACTGTACATGCCGACCACCGACCCTGGCATCAGCATCACCAAGGCCCGCGAGTTGCTACAGCAGACGGACGCGTTGATCGCCACGTTTCCGGAGGTCCACCACGTCTTTGGCAAGATCGGTCGAGCCGAGACGGCGACCGATCCTGCACCGCTGAGCATGATCGAAACGACCATCATGCTGGAGCCGGATCACGAAGAATGGCGCAAGCGGCATTTCAGCCGCTGGTTCGACTTTCTACCCGGCTGGTTGAAGACGTACTCCGGCCTGACGTACTTCTGGCCCGAGGAGCGCCCGATCACGATCGACGAGCTCAGTTATGGCTGGGAAGAACCCGACGGCACGCGCGTGGACGGACTCGACGACGTCGTGGCGTTCCCCGGCCTGACCAACGCGTGGACGATGCCGATCAAGACGCGGATTGACATGTTGAGCACAGGTATCAAGACACCCGTGGGTATCAAGATTATGGGCGACGGCCTCTCGGTGTTGGGGGATCTGGCGGAGCGGATTGCCGCCGAGGTCCGCACGCTGCCGGGCACGCTGAGCGCATACCCGGAGAAAACTGTCGGCGGAAACTATGTCGATTTCAACATCAACCGCGACGAGATTGCCCGCTATGGCCTGCGCGTGGCCGACGTGCAAGATGTCATTCTGACCGCGATGGGCGGCATGAACATCACGTCGACCGTTGAGGGGCTCGAACGCTACCCTGTCAACCTGCGCTACAAACGCGAACTGCGCGACAACATCCCGGCGCTCAGGCGGACGTTGGTCTCGACACCGTCCGGCGCCCAGGTACCGCTAGCGCAGCTTGCGGACATCGAAATTCACAAAGGTCCGCCGGGCATCAAGAGCGAGAGCGCCCGCAAGAACGCCTGGATCTACGTCGATCTCACCACGAGCGACGTGGGCGGCTGGGTTGCACGGGCCAAGAGCCACGTCGCACAGAGAGTGCAGATTCCCGCTGGATACAGCCTCGTCTGGTCCGGCCAGTACGAATATATCCAAGCCGCCAATCAGCGTCTGGCCATCGCCATCCCGGCCGTCTTCGTCCTGATCGTCTTGCTGCTGTATCTGTCACACGGGAGCTGGTTCGACACGTGTGTGGTGTTGCTGGCCGTGCCCTTCAGCCTGATCGGCGCGATCTGGTTCATGTACTTTGCCGACTACAACATGTCGCTGGCGGTCTGGGTGGGGCTCATTGCGCTGGCCGGCCTCGACGCCGAGACCGGCATGGTGATGCTGCTCTACCTGCACAACAGTTACGATCGCCGCAAGGCCGAGGGCCGGATGAACTCGCTGGCGGACCTCAAGACGGCCATCCACGAGGGCGCGGTGCTACGCATTCGGCCCAAGACGATGACGGTCATGACGACCATGCTCGGTCTACTCCCGATCATAATCGGGGCGGGCACCGGCTCGGACGTCATGAAGCGCATGGCCGCGCCGATGTTCGGCGGCCTGCTGACGAGCTTCGCTATGGAGTTGTTGATCTACCCCGTGATCTTCCTGGTCGCCAAGCAGTTCCAGGTCTGGCGACTGAAAGTTGCGGCACAGGCTTCCAGCCTGTGAAACCTACGCTCACTCTGACCGGAGGAACGCAATGATCCTGTCTAACCTGCTGTACATCTTCCTGGCTCAGTTGTTAACGTTCGTCTTTGATCTCATCCGTTCCGTGATCGGAGTCTGAAGGAGGCACACTGGTCCGGGGGGATCCGCTGTGCAGGATCTTCAGGTCAGGGGAGGTCCACCATCTAGAGCAGTCTAAGCTTGAGATTTCCTATGCCGCCGACGCCGATCCGAACCGCGACCGTGAGGGAGCGGTCAGCCTTCACCCTTGAAGAACGTCGGCAGACTGGTCATCCC
>JAFGQA010000282.1 GCA_016935885.1 Phycisphaerae bacterium
CGCTGGTGCGAGAATCCCTTCCCGCTGGTGCGAGAATCCCTTCCCGCTGGTGCGAGAATCCCTTCCCGCTGGTGCGAGAATCCCTTCTCGCACCCACACGCAGAGGAATCCCTTCCTCCAAGCGTTGCAGGATGGGAATCCTGCTGCAGGTAGGGCCGAGAAAGGATTCTCGGCCCAGTGTTGCGTGCCCACGGGTAAGCGCGGGTGCCCCATTCTTTGCGCAGCAAAGGGTGGGGGATCGGTCGGCTGCGCGATCGAGGGATTCCCCACCCTTTCCTTCAAAAAGGATAGGGGGATCCATGCTATTGACTTCACGCACCGGCGCGTCGGGTCAGTGGACCCGACCTACGGAACTACGGAACTGAAGTCCGCGGCTCTTCCCTGACGACACCAAGCCGTCACACGTTGAACCGAAATGTGATGAAATCCCCGTCCTGCACGACGTAGTGCTTGGGTTCCAGGCGGACCTTGCCGGCGGCCTTGGCGCCTTTGAAGTCCTTGTTCGCCTTGACGTCGTCGAATGCCACCGTCTCGGCGCGGATGAAGCCGCGCTGTATGTCGCCGTGGATCTTGCCGGCGGCCTCGACGGCCGTGGTGCCCTTCTTGATCGTCCAGGCCCGCGCCTCGTTGGTGCCGCCCGCCGTCAGGAACGAGATCAGTCCCAGGGCGTCGTAGCAAGTGTGGATGAATCTACTCTTGGCTGGCTCGGTCAGGTCGTAGTCCGCCAAGAAGGTCGGCCGGTCGGCCTCGTCGAGCTGCGAGATCTCGGCCTCGATCTCCGCGGCCAGGGCGATGGTCGCCGCGGCGTGTGGGGCCTCGAAAGGCGGCGGCTTGGCGGCGTCGGATTCGCCGACGTTGACCACGACGATCGCCGGCTTGAGCGTCAGGAATCCGAAGCTCGACGCGATGCCTCTTTCTTCGTCGTTCTCGATCACATTTGCCACCGGCGCTTCGTTTTCCAACGCCTGCTGGACCCGCTGCATCATGGCCAGTTCGCGCAGCTCCTGGTCGCGTGTCTTCGTCGGCTTCTGCGTGGACTTCTGGAGCTTCTCGATTCGGGTGACGACCTGCTCCAGGTCGGCGAAGATCAACTCTGTGTGCAGTTCTTCAACGTCGGCCTTCGGATCAATCCGATCGCGATACGGGACGACGGCGTCGGATTCAAACGCGCGAACGATCATGACGATCCCGTAGCACTGCCGCACCGTCTGCATCGTCTTGCGGAACTCGGCCTGGCCGTGGGCGTCGGCCAGTGAGACCCCAGGGATGTCGAGGAACTCCAGATGCGCCGGCGTGCGTTTCTTCGGCTTGTAAAGCTCCGCCAAGTAGTCCAGCCGCTCGTCGGGGACGTTCACCGTCGCCAGTCGCTCCGTCACGCCGTGCCCCGGATCCGGTGGCTGCCCGGTGATGGCGGAGAACAGCGTAGACTTGCCGGATTGCGGTGGTCCAATCATCGCGAAGTTCATGGTCGGCGGTCCCCTTTCTGACGCGGATTCTAGCACGGCCGCCGATCACCCGTCGAGGCTGACCGTCACGGGACGGTGTACGAGTAGGCGACCTCGCCATTGGGGCCGTCGCCGGGCAGCCAGGCCCGGATGTATTCGACGAGGACCTGCGTGGAGGACACCGTCACACGAACGTGACCGGTGTTACTGACCTTATCGCCGCTGAGATACAGGCCCATCCAGTAGCAGCCGTCTCCATAGGTGTCGTCGCTCGGCTGCGGACATTCCTGGTAGACAATCCCGTCGAGGTCCTGCTTGACGAACACATGATCGTGCCCGTGGAAGAAGATGCTGACCTTGTTGTCCAGCATGACCTGATGGACGGGCTCGCCCCAGCCTGGGCGCTTCTCGTCAAACACATCGATTCCGTCGATGTCCAGGCCGCCCCATTCGAAGGACCCTCTGCCATTCGGCACGACGTGCGTGGCCGCCTCGACGCCGCCGCGACCGTATGTATTCACGCCACCGGTCACATGATGGGAGAAGATGAACTTGAACGTGGCTGAACTGCCTTCAAGCGTCGCTACAAGCCAGTCATACTGCTCCTGTCCGAGCGTCCAGTCCCAATTGTCAGCGCTGCCAGTGCCGCATCCCCAAGAATGGGGCTTGGTCGTTGTGTACCAGAAGGGGTCAAGAACGACGAACAACGCGTCGCCCCACTCCCAGGCGTAGTAGTCCTCCCGGAGGCCGACGAACTCCGGTTCGTCCGTGCTGCCCGAGTAGAAATCGTCGGGGACCGGCAGGGGATAGAGCATCTTCCGTGCGTTGGTTGCCCAGACGGCCACGTTGTCCCGCGTTCCGTCAAGACGCCATCCCTGCTCCCCCTCGTGATTGCCGAGGGCGAAGAAGAAGGGAGCCGAATGGCAGAGACGGCCAAGATACGGACGCTGGTCGAGGTGCCGCGTCACGGCTTCTTGGAAGTCGAGGACGTCGCGCCCGATGTAGTGCTCGCAGTGGAACGTGTCCCCAAGATCAATATGGAAGTCCGGGTCATCCATGCGGGCGTTGTGCAAAGTCTGCCGGTATAGATCCTGGCGTGCCTGATCCTTCATCCTAATCGTGTCCCTCAGGTGGGAGTCGGCCTGCACAGTGAACGTGAACGTGCTGCCCGGCGGGCGCTGGGTGTGGAAAGAACGCAGTGGGCCAGCTAGAAAAGAGGCATCGCCCGGCCGGCGATATCGCATCTGGTAGACGTAGGCGGTGTCGACGGACAATCCGTCCAGGACAACCTCGATGGGCGTTTCACCTGGATAGGTATCAACGGGTGTCTCGTCGGTGCAGGGCCCGGGCGCCACGCCGTATTCGAAGTAGACTTCCAGTGTGAGAAGCGAGAAAGCGTTGACGGTTACGGAATGGGCCGTCGGCCGGCCGAGCAACTCTGTTCCGAGGAAGGTCGAGCGGATCGTGCGGTACAGCTCGAGTTTGGGACAAACCGTTCCTTGGCATAGGCCGAACACGATCTCCCGACGGTCCCCGAAGGCGAGGAAGTTCGTTTCGGAAGAACCGTCGCCCTCGACAACAAGCGCCAGGGTATCCCCGTCTGGACCGCTCCCCCAGTCCTGCCGGGCGATGATCTCGTTGATGACGGGCGAAACGTCAGGGCTGTAGCGGAGCAACGGGCTGCAATCGTCGTCAAACACGGCTTCGGGCCAACTGCTGGTGAGGTTCCAATCCACCGAAGCATCCGTCTTCGGCAGGTGGGACGGCCGTTGGCTGCTCCATTCAGGCGGACTCGTCTGATCGATGCCCACGATTCGTGTGAGGACCTTGGAATCTACTTGACCGGTGCCGGCGCCGGGGACAACGAGCCGGGCGTACACAAAGGTGTCTCCCCGGTGGACGCCCTGAAGATGAAAACGCAGGCCTACGTCGTATGACTCGCTCGGTGCCTTGCCCATTCTGTTGAGGTTGGTGCCCTCGTAGCCGTTTGGATGCCAATCGCTGTCATTGACTTCGGTGCCGTCGTCCGTGTCCGCCACGACCTCGAAGAACAAGCACGCGGCGCCTTCCAGCAACGTGGAGACGAACAGAGGCATGTCATCGGCATCGACAACATCGTTGTCGTCCATGTCCGCGCAGTCGCAGTTTCCATTAGGTGTTACGCCCGTGAGGAGGCAGTCGACGAATCCTTGAACGTCCTCGCCGTCTAGCTTGACGTCTTCGTTCACATCACCGGGCGAGAACAGGCACTGGCCCCTGGTCGGTGCGCCGACATACAGAAGGACGCCACCTGCCAAGGCGAAGACGATGGCCATCTTCTTTCGCGGGTCCACGATGACCTCCTGAATGAAATGAGCGCCGGGCCGCGTGGAACTCGGCGGCCACGGCCTGAAACCTATCCTACAACCGTCGTACGCAACCTCAGCACGGGCGCCACAGCCCATGTCGCCCGCCTGTGGTAAGAGTGGCCCTCTCGATCACACAGCATACCAAATTTCGGACGTGGTTGCACGCGGTTTTTTGCCTGCTCTTGCTCGCCCCGCCTTCTCGTGGGGGCCAGCCCTCTCACCCTGTTCCCATCCCCAGAAGGGTCTATGACACTTCCGGCGACATTCGATTCTGGGTGCGACGGGCGGCTTGTCCGCCCGTGCGGTCTGCCTGGTGGGCGCATGGGGCATACACACTGGCAGGCAAGCTGCCAGTGGCACCCGCCCAAGCTGTCAAGCACGCCGCCCAGACGGCCCTCTTCGTTCCCGCTTGACAATGCCGATGGTGTCCTGGCGTCGCCTACAAACGAGGACGTTGCCGGGGGGCGTGGATCAGGGCCTTCTTCTTGATGCGCCAGCGGCCCGTCCATTCGACCGAATGACTAGTACGGCGTTTCACAAGTAGAACGACTGTACGCTCTGCCGAGAATCCTCTCTCGGCACCGGCTTCTGGACCGAGAAGGGATTCTCGGTCCAGCAACCGTAGTCGCGTTTCCTGTGAAACGCGGTACTGGGAGACGGGTCAACGGTTTCCTCCTGGGCGAGCACACACACGGTCATCCGATCCAGACTGGTCGTTCGCCAAGTGCCGCGGGGCCGGTCAGATGTTCTCCGCGAAGTCAAACTCCCGGCGCCGAAACCACCACCAGCCGACCAGCAGCAGCATCACGGAGACCGCCGCGGCGTTGCAGAACGCCAGGTCGAACGGCGAGCGCCCCTGGATCAGGCAGTCGCGATACGCCCGAATGATTGGTGTCATCGGGTTCAACTGGACGATTGCTCGCTTCCAGCCTGCCGTCGCCTCCAACTGGTACACCACGCAGGTGACGAACATCCAAAGCTGGATGATTGATCGAAACAGAAAGCCGACGTCGCGGTAGAACAGGTTTGCCATCGACAGGAGAAGGCCCAGGCCAATCATCAGGACGACTTGGACACCGATGACCACCGGCAGGAAAACCGCCGTCCAGTGAAAGTGATATGTCCAGCCGTTGGGCTGGAAGTGCAAGAACGATGCGAGGAAGATCAGCACGACCGACGCGATGGCGAAGTCGACAAACGCGCTGAGCACCGCCGATACCGGAAAGACCTCGCGCGGGAAGTAAATCTTCGTGATGAGTTGCCGATTCGACACCAGCGAGCCGGTCGCCGTGGTCAGGCCGTTGGCGAAGAACATCCACGGCACCAGGCCGCTGAAGGCGAACAGCGAGTAGGGCAGGAAGGCGTCACCGGTCAGCTTCTGCTTGTCGATGTTCACAACTGTTCCGAAGACAAACGTGAAGATCAGCATCATCGCGGTCGGCGGCACGATCGCCCACGCCGCGCCGAGCACCGAATGCTTGTATCGAATGCGGATGTCCCGCCACGCGAGCATCCACATCAACTCGTGGTAGCGAACCAGCGTTGCCAGTCTCCCCACGACGTCCCGGCTGGATTCCACGTGCGTGCTCGTCAGCGTCGTCATCCATTCGGCCTCCTGGCCCCGTCATTCGGAACCGATCTGAAGAACCCTGTGACACCGTGGCGAAAAGCGGCGGATGCACGGTCGAGACCGCCCGCGCCACATGAATGCCGGACTATTGGCCGCGAGGGTGCCACTGGCGGCTGGCCCGCCAGTGGGCACGGGCAGGCAAGCTGCCCGTGGTACCCGAACGGGCAGACCCACGGGACCACGCGGTCGCCAGTGCTTACGTCCGTGCTTGTGGCGGTACACTCGTGCACTAGGCTCCAAGCCTCGCGTACCGGCCTTCGTATCTTGCCGCCGCGAGCGGCGCGGCAAACTCGTCTTGAACACACATGCGACCGGCGCTTGCCAGCGCTGCCCGATATGTCTCGTCCCTCATCAACCGGCGAATCGCCAGGCCAAGCTCGACCGCGTTGTCCGGCGCGACCAGGAGCCCCGTCCGGCCGTGGTCAATGACCTCCAAGTTCCCGCCAACCGCCGTTGCAATGACCGGTACCCCACACGACATCGCCTCCAACAGCGCGTTCGACATGCCCTCCCAAAGCGACGGCAGAACGAACAGGTCCGCCGCTTGGTACCACGGTAACGTGTCGCATTGCTCGCTGACGAATCGGATGTCGGCTCCCGGCATGTGGTCGCCTGCCCAACGCCGCAACGCCCCGCCAAGATAATCGCCGCCTGCAAAGATGGCTGTGGCCCGGCCCATGTCGCCGCGCAATTGGTGCAGTGCTTGCAGCAAGATGTCGTGGCCCTTGATCAGCTTGAGGTTGCCGACGGACAGAATGATCGTTTGATCATCCGGCAGATTCAACCCTCGCCGAACAGCCGAGCGGCAAGCGGCCGGCACGTACCGTTGCGTGTCCACGCCGTTGGGCAGCACGCCGAATTGTCCGGGCTTCATCCGCAACTCACGGGCGATCGCCTCGGCCGCCGCCCGGCTGACCGCCCAGCGATCGTCACACCGCAGGGCAGCCGCCCGATACATCCGGCGCCGGATCAAGCCGAAGCCCTGGTAGCCAACCTCGAAACCCCCGTGGCACCGCCGCTCCGGCGGCGCAGGTGCATCCACGGGCGGGACGCCCGTGTCACAGTTTTGAGACTGCGAGGCCACGGGCGAGACGCCCGTGTCACAGTCTTGAAGCGGCTTCCTGCCGGGCGTTTCAAAGCCGTGGAAGCTGAATGCTACGCGAACGTCCGCGCACATCCGCGCCGCCAGCAGCGAATCCACCAGCATGGTTAGGCCGCGAACGTGCAACACATCCACCGCGTGTTCCCGAAGGATGGACGCCAGGCGAACAGACCACAGGCGATCCTTCCCCGGGTTTGAGAGTTGAACGGCCTCGACGTTTTCACCGAAGACCCGGTCGCCGACTGTATTGCCACGGCCGTGTCCGCGGACGACCAGTACGTGCCGGAACCTGTCCCGTGGCAGGTTCTCAACCGTCTGCAGCAGTTGGCGTTCCAGCCCTCCGCAGCCAAGCCGCCAGACGGGATGGCAGACGGTGATGACCCGCCGATTGGTGTCGGTGGCTTGCCCACGCCGACGAGCGGGCGCGACCACTGGACGCACCTTCACAGGCGTCTCGGCAAGACTGGCGGGAGGCGGCATGCGTCATGCTCCCATCAAAGGCACACGCGTCGTCACGAGGCCCCAAAGCAGATGCGCTCGCCGTTGTACGGGCGCAGAACCTCGACTCACACCCTGATTATCGGCCATGCGGAACACGCCCATGAACGACAAGCCCCAGCCGTACGAACCCGCAGTTCTTGCGCGTGGCCGAGTTCGAGCGCATCCGAGGCTACGGCAGCACGGGCGTTTCCCCCCGGGTATCCATCGCCGAGACGGCGGTGCCCCGATTGGCAAAACGCCCACGCCACAATGACTGGGATTAGAGCATTTCACGTTTGCCTGCGACTGTGGCACGGGCATCTCGCCCGTGAATCCACCGCCGAGACGGCGGTGCCACAGGTGCATCCAACCGTGAAGTGCCTTAGCAGCCCGTGGCAAAACTGTGGCACCGGCGTCTCGCCGGTGGTTTTCACGGTCAGGAAGGGCGTTTCCGAAACGCTGTCC
>JAFGQA010000283.1 GCA_016935885.1 Phycisphaerae bacterium
CGACGGGCTGTTTTCCATTGACGTAAGTGCTTGTCAAATAAGAGGCCGACTCTTCGACGTCCAACCAAACTGTCGAAGATGGGTTAGGCGTCGCGCGAAGATAACATGACCGAGCGTGCCGATTGGCTGGCTCGCTGGCTTGCCGTTTGGCGGACCTGCCCGCCGGCAGGCGGATCAACCGTTTACGTTGTTTCCGCGCGGCTCCTTAATGGCCGACAACCGGCCCCTGAGGCATGGCGATGGATGTCCGGTTGACGATCCACGAACCACGGATGCGGCCGACGCTGGAGGCGTACGGCCTGCGGCAGTACGAGGACTATCTCGCCCCCGCCCTCGGTGAGGCGGTCGGGCGGAGCAAGACCACGCAGACGCGTCGGATCGTACTCGACGGCGCAGATGGTAAGGACACGTTCTACTTGAAGATCTACCGTCACGAGGGCTCACGTCGGCGCCACAGGTTCTTGCGGGACAAGGCGTCGATCGAAGCCCGCAACTACCGGACGCTGAGCGAGCGGTGCGGCGTGATCGTGCCCGACGTGATCGCGCATGGCTGCCGTCGGCGAGGGTGGCGGCTTCTGGATGCGTTCATCCTGACGCGGGCCGTGCCGCGGGCAACGCCGCTGGATCGCTATGTGCGCATGCGCTGGCCGCGTTTGCAGGCGGCCGTCGACGACCCGATGCGGCACAACTTACTGGAAGGCACGGCGGAGTTGGTATCACGGATGCACGCCCGGGGGTTCTTCCATGTCGATCTGCAATGGCGGAACCTGCTGGTCGTCGACAACGGAACGGATCGGCCGGCATTCGGCATCATCGACTCGGCCCGCGGGGGGCTGCGATGGTGGCGCGTGCATCGGGAGCACGGGCGCCTGCGCGACCTGTCGAGCCTGTACAAACTGGGGCGCCTGTGGCTGACGCGCGGCGAACAGGTCCGCTGGTTGCGGCGCTACCTGGGCGTCCGAAGGCTTTCAGCCGAGCATCGGCTGCTGATTCGGACAATCCTGTACGACCGCAGCATCAAGGGCGACGGCACGGCTTGATGAAGACCATCCTCGAGATTGAGCCGGCGTACGAATCGGCGCTCCGCGCGGCGGGACTCGCGGATTTCGACGCCATGATGCGTGTCGAAGGAGGCCCGCCGACCAGCCAGCACAGGCATCGCGAGACCTTGCCGATCCAGATAGATATCGATGGTCGGCGGGAGCGATTCTTCCTGAAGCGCGTCTTCAAAGTGCCGCCAAAGCACGCGCTCTGGCCGATGATTCGTGGCAGGCGGGGCGCGTCCCAGCCCCATCGCGAGTGGCACATCCTGGGCGAACTGGGGAAAGCGGGCATTCCCGCGATGCGGCGCGTGGCCTTCGGCGAGCGACGCCGATGCGGCATGCCGGCCCAGGCGTTTCTGCTGGTCGCGGCCGTGCCGATGGCGTACACGTTGGAGAATTGGCTGGTGCCGGGCTTTCCCAGACCCGCACCGATCGAGAAGCGCCTTCGCGATCGGCTGATCTACGAGTTGGGCGTGCTGGTCCGAAGGCTCCATGACGCCGGCTTCGACTGGCCGGACATCAGCGCGAAGCACATCTACGCGGCTCCGCGGCCTCAAGACTGTGGCACAGCGCGGCCTCCGGCCACAACTGGAGTGTGGCACGGGCGTCCCGCGCGTAACCCCACCGGCGAGACGCCGGTGCCACAGGTTTCTTCGCGAGACGCGAAGATTTCAATCGTCAGTAGTACAGATGCCTTGCCTGTGGGACGGCGACGGCGATGGGATTTCTGCCTGATCGACGTCGAAAGGATGACGACGAGGGGTCCTCGCGGCATACCTCCAGATCGAGCGTACGCGACCGTACCCATGATCGAGGAGATGCGCAGGTCCTGGCAGAGGCTCGTCCGCAGCCTGAGCCCGATGCAGATCGACCGGTCTGATGCCTGGCGCTTCTGGGCGGGCCTGTGTCGTTCGACGGTCCTTCGTTGCGGTGGCCGAGATGACCCCGCCAGAAGAAACCGTGATGGCTCGGTTCGGGCGCCCTCGGTGATTGGCGCGGACACGATGCCGCGCCTGCCCGACGACTACGAACACCCACGTTGCGTCCCGCTGAGGAAGCTGGGCAAGATGTTCGCTGACGAGCAGATGATTCCATGGCTTCGCGCCGCCGGGCTCGATGGCTTCGACGACGTGTTCCGATACAACGCCGGGGGGCACATGACCAAGGCCGGCCTCGCCCCCCACCGCGAACGGATCCGGATGGAAGTCAGCAACGGCTGCGGTCAGACAAGGGCCTTCTACCTGAAGCGGTATGAGCGCCCGCCGTTGCGGGAACAGATGCGGCGCATCTGGGAATGCGGCGTTAAGAGCAGCACGGCTTGGCGGGAGATGCACTTCCTCAAGAAGCTTTCCGCGCTCGGCATCCCGACCATGCGCGGCGTGGCGTTCGGCCAAAGGATGAAAGGCTTCCTGGAGAAGCGAAGTTTCGGCATCACCGAGGAGATCCACGGGCAGTCGTTGGAAGAACTAGCCGAGCAGGCGTCGTCCGATCCGGCCCGAGTGCCCTCGTGGTCACAGCGGCGCGAGATCATCCGGCAACTTGCTCTGCTGGCCCGGCACCTGCATCGGAATCACTTGTTTCATCGCGACCTTTATCTTTGCCACGTCTTTCTGACCCATCGGGCCGATGGTGGCATTGTGCTGCGGCTGATCGACCTTGCTCGCATGATCGAGAAGCCTGCTCGTGAGCACCGCTGGAAGCTCAAGGATCTTGCCGCCCTGGACTACAGCGCCCCAGCGCCCCTTGTGACCCGCGCGGATCGCATCCGTTTCCTGTATCATTACCAGGCCGACCGCCGGCAGCGTGGATCGATTGACCGACAGTTGCTGGTGGCGGCCCAGGCTCGGACGCGGCGTATGGCGCGGCACGATGCGAACCGAGCCAGACGATTCGAGCGAGAGGCCAAGGCGTGAAGACCGCCATCGTGATAGAGCACATGGAGGCGTGGCGCGGTGGGGCCGAGACGTCCACGATGGAGTTGGCCCGCCTGTTGACGGAGCGGGGACACGATATCCACATGGTCACATCGACCACCGCGCCGTCGACGCCTGGCAGCACCATTCATCAGATCCCGACCGGGACCACGCTTCGCCCGTTGCGGACACTGACCTTCGTTCGCAAGGCCACCGAGTTCCTGCAACGAGACAGATTCGACGTCGTCCTTGCCATTTCGCCCGTGGCCTGCGCGGACGTGTATCAGCCACGGGGCGGGTTACTGGGCGAATCCATGGAACGGAACGTGGCCACGCGCCCCACCGCCACCCGTCGGATGATGAAACGGGCCTTGATGGCCATGAACTTCAAACGGCAATCGCTGCTGGAACTCGAGCGAAGGATCTTCCGTCGGGACGGCCCGCTCATCGCCGCCGTCTCGCGCTACGTCGCACGACAATGCAAACGGTTCTACGGAGCCGACTCGCGTCGCGTTCGGGTCGTATTCAATGGCGTCAATGCGAATTCGGCCTCGGAAGACGAGCGAGCGGCCGCGCGGGCCGAGCTGCGCGCTCAGTACCATATCAACGACGACACGCTGCTGCTGTTGTTTATCGCGCACAACTTCCGGCTGAAGGGCCTGTACCCACTGATTGAGACGATCTCGAGGCTTGTGGTTTCGGGATTCACCGATTTCCGACTGTTGGTTCTGGGGCGGGACAACCCGACCCGTTATCAGCGCCGACTGGACGCGCTGGAACTTACCCGCTTCGTAACCTTCGCGGGCCCGACACAGCGGACCACCTCGTTCTACCACGCCGCCGACGTCTGCGTTCACCCTACCTACTTTGACCCGTGCAGCCGGGTCGTCCTCGAAGCGCTTTGGCTCGGTGTGCCCTGCATCACGACGTCGTTCAACGGCGCGTCTGAAGTGATCCGCGACGGGATCGAGGGTTTCGTCATCGACACGCCCGACAATGTCGGACTGTGGGCCCGGCGGATCGATGAATTGCGTTCGCCCGAGTTGCGCCGCAAGATGTCTGAACGGGCGACGTCGCTGCGTGACAGGATCAGCATGCGGCGACACGTGGAGGAACTGGACGCCGTGCTCACGGAGGCCGCCGAACGAAGGCACGACCGTTGCCGAACCGTGTGAGGGATGTTGGAGGAAGGACCTTGCCGGAAGACGACTCAGGTTTCCTAGGGCGACTGCTTGGAAGGAGGAAGAAGGGGCTGGTCGAGCCCATCCGGGAAGAATTGCCAATCTCCCAGCCCACGATCGGGCTCTGTTTCGACTATGAGCGAGGCCTGGCGTACGACAGTGAATACCTGTCCGACGTGGGGCTGGACCAGGTCATGAAGACGCTCGATCGCCACGGGCTGCGGGCCACCTTCAACTGCCCGGCCAAGCTGTGCGAAACCGCACCGAACAAGCTCAAGCTGATCGTCGAGGCCGGCCACGAACTGGCGGTCCTCGGCTACGCGGACGAATCCCCACACGACCTCGCTGACGACGCCCTGAAACAGATGGTGTACACATGTCGCAACGCCTTCCTGAACCGGGGCTATCAACCGATCGGATTCCGCTCACCGCACTCACGTTGGGACGAGCGATTGCCCGCTGAATTGGTCAGGCAGCGATTCGTCTACAATGCGGAGCACGAACACGCCAGGCATCCGTACATCCTGTTGCCTGGCGACCCGCCGTTGGTTCGGATCCCGGTGCGCACGGACGATCGAGCCTTGCGCAGCCGAAAAGAGAAGAGAGAGCTGGCCGTCTCGAAGCACCATCGCGTTGTCCGGAAGGCCATCCAGGACCGCCATTTCGTCACGATTGGTTTCCATCCGTGGATACTCGCCGAGAACGTCGAACGGATGCGCCATTGGGAAGAATGGTTGGAAACCGCCATCCGATCCGGTGCCAAGGTGCTTGCGCTGGAGGACATCCTGCCTGCGAGATACCGGAACGCAGAATCCATGGATGATTGATCCGTCATGCCGATTGCCTGGCAACTTGCCTTGTTGTTCATTGGATCGTATCTACTCGGCGGCGTTCCGTTCGGGCTGGTGGTGGCCCGGCTCAAGGGCGTGGACATCCGTAAGCGCGGCAGCGGCAACGTCGGCGCGACCAACGTCGGCCGGGTCCTCGGACGCAAATGGGGTGTCCTGGTCCTGGTGCTGGACGCGACCAAGGGGGCATTGACGACGGTCTTGGCAAGCGTGCTCCTGATGCACCGGGACGGCCGCTTTGCAGACGTCGGCCAGGTGCATCGCGATCTTGTATTGCTCAGCACCGGCGTGTGCTGCGTTATCGGAAGCATCGCGCCGGTCTACCTGCGGTTTAGAGGGGGTAAGGGTGTCGCAACGTCGCTGGGCGTCGTTTTGGGCATTTATCCTTATTTGACCTTGCCCGGTCTGGCCGCGCTGGCGGTGTGGGCAATCGTCGTCTTGGCCAGCCGGTATGTGTCACTGGGGTCGATCGCGGCGGCGTGCGTGCTGCCGGTCGCCTTCATCGCCATATCGTGGTTTTCGCACTGGCCGCTTGCCGACCACTACCCGTTACTGGGACTGTGCCTGGTGATGTCGTCGGCCGTGCTGCTCCGTCACCGTGGGAATATGGGCCGCCTGCTGTCCGGGACTGAAAGCAGGATCGGCGGGAGCCCTTCTTGAGCGTTCATCCCAAGCGACCGTCTCGAGGCCGTGAGGCGGGTTTTCCAAGCCGTCTCGACGGACCGGAAGGCCGGTCCACCTATACGGCAATGTTCCCATAGCCTTCAATCGTGCCTACCGGACGTTGGCCACATTGGTTTCTGGGGCAATCCACATTCCATGATCGCTACGGCCTGCCTTGAACACACTTGATCGGCGCCGTTTGTGGAGGTAGACTCATCAGTAGTAATCCTAGTTATGCCGTGTGTTCGCCCCGACCTGACCGGCTCAGGATTCGGTTGGGAAGGCGTCTCGAACCATGGTAACCATCAACTTGGGGGGGCTGATGGGGCCTCGCAATGCAACCCATTGAGGCTGCCGGCACCCACGCAATCGTGTGGGTGTGCGACACACGTTTCACAGGATGACGGGGTTCCGCCGCAAGGCGAGGCATGCATAGAGGGGCGCGGGCGGACGACCGACCGCCAGCGAAAGGTTGGAGAGGAACAGAGATGCGAAGACCCAAGACATTCATCGTGGCCGTTCTGACGCTGCTGACCGCGTCCGTCCTTGTTGGCTCCGTGGGTGGGTGCGACGTGTTCGGCGGGAATCTGGCGGCCTTGCCATTCGCAACGACGACCGCGGTGCAACTCTATGACGAACCGAACTACACCGTTGCGCTGTCCGTCGAAGGCGCTCTGCTGAATCCTTGGCGGGTGCAGAAGGTCAATTGGGTCTTTGGTGACGGCGGGGGATTCGTCGAGGGCGCAGCAGGGCGGGCGACGATCAAGCACCGTTACGTCGCGACCGGAACCTTCCAGGTGACCGCATTCGTCTTCTCCGCGCAGGGCCTTGTCACCCAAATCAACGGCGCCGTGACGGTGCTTCCGAACGAGGACGGCTCGGCCGAACCCGATTCCGCGCCGGAGAACCTACCCGACGGCATCAGCGGCCCGAACCCCAGCGACAAGGCCAACGATGTGCCGATCAACGTTACACTGACTTGGACCGGCAGCGAGAAGGCAACGAGTTATGACGTCTACCTTGGGACCGTCCAGTCGGATGTCGAGTCCGCCACCGGCGGGGATGGCGCCGCCTTCCGTGGCAACCAGACTGAGACCGAGTTTGACCCCAAAGGCCTGGAGCCTGACACGCAGTACTTCTGGCGCGTGGACGAGCGCAACGACGCCGGTGGGACCAAAGGAAGCGTGTTGACGTTCACGACGGCCGCCGCCCCCGAGAAGGCGGATGACTTCCTGCCTGTCAACGGCCTGATGACGGCCCCCGTCGCCCAGATTCTCGAGTGGACCGCCGGCAAAGACGCCGCAAGCCATGATGTTTACTTCGGCACGAGCGAGGCCGAAGTCGCGAGCGCGACCACGGGAACGGCAGGCATCTTCCAGGGCAACCAGACCGGCGGATCGTTCGATCCGGCGGACGAGGATGCCTCGATCAGCGGCCAGTTGCTCGCCACGACGACCTACTATTGGCGGATCGACGAAGTCGGCCCAGGCGGTACGACCAAGGGCGAGGTGCTTCGGTTTACCACGGCTGCCGCGCCGCCGCAGATGACCGGCCCGGTACCCGCCGACGGCACAACCGACGTGGACGTCAATCAGAATGTGAGTTGGGGGGCCGCGCCCGGTGTCGAGAGCTTCGATGTGTATTTCGGCACTGACCGGATCGCCGTCGGCGCTACGACGCGAAGCGGTGCCGAATTCAAGGGTAACCAGCCTTCGAAGGTATTCGACGTTGGCACACTCGTTGGAGAAAGGACGTACTACTGGCGGATTGACACGCTCGGCCCCGGCGGCACGACCAGGGGCGATGTCTTCACGTTTACGACCGCCGCGCCCCCGCCGCAGGTGGCCGGACCGTTCGTGCCGAGCAACAACGAAACCAACGTGCTCGTGGACATCGTGTTGGAGTGGAACGTCGCAGCGGGCGGCACCACCGACAGTTTCGACGTCTACTATGGTTCGGATGAGGCGGCGGTCAACAGCGGCCTGGCGTCCGCGTTCCAAGGCAACCAGAGTGCCAGCAACACCGCGTTTGAGCCACCGAACGATCCTGAACCGGACAGCGACTACTATTGGCGGATCGATTCGGTCGGTCCCGGCGGCACCACGACGGGAACCGTTCTGAGGTTCCACACAGGTGCCCTGCCAGATAGGGTGAAGCACCCGATTCCTGCCGACGGCGAGCGTGGCGTCGGGCTCATTGCGGTCTTCCAGTGGTCCGCCGCGCTGCGCGCCAGCTCCTATCGTGTCTATCTTGGCACGGACCAAGCTGCCGTGCAGGCCGCGGGGGTGGAAGACGTGGAACTCCAGGACTCCGTGGTCGGCACGACGTTCGGGACGGATGAGCTCGAAGGCAACACCGAGTACTTCTGGCGCATCGACTCCGTGTCGTCCGGTGGCGAGACGCCGGGCAAGGTCTGGCACTTCACCACCGCGCCCGGCCGGGCGATTAACCCGACGCCCCTGCACGAGGAGACGGGTGCGGGGCTCCATGTCCACTTGAGCTGGACCGCGGGCGCCGGGGCGGAATCACACGACGTCTATTTCGGGACTGATGGCGCTGCGCTCGAATTCATGGGCAACCAGACCGGCACCACGTTTGATCCTGGTGATCTTGACGGCGCGATGACCTACTTCTGGCGGATCGACGAAGTCGGCAGCGCCGGGGACGGGACGACCACGGGCGACGTGTGGCAGTTCACCACCGCGGCCGGACAGGCGGCCGAGCCGATCTCGCCGGCCGACGGCGAGTTGGGCGTCCAGCTTGACGCGACGCTGGCTTGGGCTACTGGCACTGGCGCGGCCTCGCACGACGTCTATCTCGGCACCGATGAGAGCGTTGTCGAAATCGCCACGAAGGCCAGCGGGGAGTTCCGGGGAAATCAGCCGGTTGGCCAAGAGACGTTTACGCCGAATGTGCCGCTGGACGGCAATGTGACCTACTACTGGCGAATCGACGAACTCGACGCGGACGACAATGTCACGACGGGCGACGTCTGGCGTTTCACCACCGCGCCCGCCAAGGCCACGTACCCTGATCCGCTGGACGACCAGACCGGCGTCGCGATCGACGTCGTGTTGAGTTGGACGGCGGGCGGTGGGGCCGTCTCGCATGACGTGTACTTGGGCACGGACGAAGCCGCGGTCCAAGCCGCCACGACAGACAGCGACGAGTTCCAGGAGAACCAAACCGAAACGACATACACCCCGGTAGACCTTGATGGCGCCGCTACGTACTACTGGCGCGTAGACGAGGTCGGCGAGAATGGAACCACGGCGGGCAACGTGTGGCAATTCACCACAGGCGCCGGCCAAGCGGCGGCGCCAATCGAGCCGGAAGATGGCGAGACCGGCGTTGAACTCGAACCGACCTTGACGTGGAACGCCGGTGTCGGCGCGGTGTCACACGACGTCTACCTCGGTACGGGCGAGACCGTGGTCGAAGGCGCGACGCGGGCTGATCCGGAGTTCCAGGTTAATCAGGTCGGCACGTCGTTCACGCCGTTCGAGCCCTTGGACGGTGATACCACGTACTACTGGCGGATCGACGAACTCGACGGCGATGACAACGTCACAAAGGGCGGCGTCTGGCAGTTCCGCACCGGTACAGGTGCGGCCTCCGATCCCATGCCGGAACACGAGGAGACCGGCGTTGACGTGAATACTCAGTTGGACTGGACCGCCGGCTCGGGCGCGACCAGCCACCACGTCTTTTTCGGTACCGATGAGGCTGCCGTCGAGGCCGCGACGACCGCGAGCGACGAGTATCGCGGCAAGCAGACCGAGACAACGTTCACGCCCGAAGACACACTCGACGGGTTCACCACCTACTACTGGCGGATCGACGAGGTCGGCCCTGGCGGAACCACCACGGGCGAGGTCTGGTCGTTTACGACCGGCGTCGGGCAGGCGACCGATCCGCATCCACGGGATGGCGAGGTCGGCATCGATGTCAACGCGGACTTGACGTGGACGGCCGGCATAGGCGCGGTCTCGCACGACGTGTACATCGGCACCGAGGAGGCCGTCGTGGCGCAGGCGACGCGGGCCAGTGACGAGTTCTATGGAAACCGGTTGGACACGATCTTCGATCCTCCTATGTTCCTCTCGCCGAGTAAGTTGTACTACTGGCGAATCGACGAACTCGACGCGGACGACGAGGTCACCAAGGGTGAAGTCTGGGTGTTCCGCACAAGGGTGGGCCAGGCCTCCGACCCGATCCCGGCTGACGAGGAGACCGGAGTCGATATTGACGCCGAGTTGAGCTGGACAGCCTCCTTGGGCACCATCGGCCACGCGGTTTATCTCGGGACGGACGCCACCGATGTGGAGAATGCCACGGAGGCAAGTGACGAGTTTCAGGGAATGCAGGCTGAGACGACGTTCGTGCCGGACAGCCTCGAGGGCGGAACGACCTACTACTGGCGGATAGACGAGATCGGCCCCGCCAGCACCGCCAAGGGTGACGTCTGGTCGTTTGCGACCGGCGCGGGCCAGGCGGCCGATCCGGACCCGGCGGATGGCTCGACTGGGGCCAGCCTCAATCCGCAGTTGAGCTGGACGGCCGGGGCCAGCGCTGCGAGCCACGACGTGTACTTCGGAACGACCGCGGCGTCCGTCGAGAGCGCGACGCGTGCCAGCGACGAGTTCCAGGGCAACCAGGCGAACACGACGTACGAGCCTGGTCCGCTCGACGGCGTGAAGTTCTATTACTGGCGCATCGACGAGCTCGACGGCGATGACAACGTCACAAAGGGGAATGTCTGGCGATTCAAGACCACCACGAAGCCTGGTAAGGCGACGAATCCGAGCCCGAGTGACGGTGCCACCGGCGTGTCCCTCGAAACGTTGCTGGAGTGGACGGCCGGCTCGGGCGCCGTCAGCCACGACGTGTACTTCGGGAAGAACGCCCTCGCTGTGGCCACGGCGACGCCGGACGATCCACAGGGTGTCTACCAGGGCAATCAGGCCTCGACGATATTCGCGGCGGCCTCCTTGATCGCGGGCCAGGAGAACACGACCTTCTACTGGCGAGTGAATGAGGTTGACAGCAACGGCAACAAATCCACTGGCAATCTGTGGAGATTCACCACGGAGGCACTGTCGCCGCCTGGTCAAGCCAGCGGACCGAGTCCGCACAATGGGGCTACGGATGTTGCCCTGACTGTCACCCTCCACTGGAACGCGGCGTCGGGCGCCACTGAATACATCGTGTACTTCGGCCAAGATGAAGCCCTGGTCACCGCCGGCGACGACTCCGTAAACCAAGGTTCCCAGTCGAACACGTCGTTTCTGCCTGGCAGCCTGCTGTACAACACAACGTACTACTGGCGGATCGACACCAGAAACGACAACGGGACGACGCCCGGTATCGTGTGGCGGTTCACCACGATCGAGGAGAGTCCATAGTCGCGGGCGGCCATGCGAGCACGCTGACTTTCACGGCTCACACACGGCTCCGCTACGTGAGAGCATGATGTCCGCCATCCTGCAAGCAGTGGCGTCAACGGGTTGGGCCCCATCTGCCGAAGCCGCACGTTGCTCACAGGGCAACGCCACACGTGCTAGCGGCGGCGGCGGATCATGACCAAGCCGGCGAGGCCGAGCAGCGTAATCGTAGCCGGCTCGGGGATATCGCACGCTATCACCCAGCCGCCTTGGGATAAGGGTAGAGCGGCATCCCTGACGGGGTTGTCGCCAAACTGGACCATCACTTCCGGGTTCGCGCCGACCCAACCGCCAAGACCGGTCTTCTCTGTGAGGATGGCGCCGCAGCAGTCCGGCGTGCACTCCAGCGTGAAGCGGCAGAGCCTGTAGCCGTTGGGGTAATAGGGGTTTTCATCCGACGGTGGCGCATGACTCCAAGTAGAGCCGCCCGCATTCGTGATGAAGCCAGGCCCCAAGGTGATGCCCCAGTTCACTGTTTCGAACGGGTAGTAGTAGGGCGGACACTTGCCCCGGTGGATCCACAGGTCGTAGTCGAAGTTGGAAATGAGCGGACAGCCCGGCATGTCGCTGGTGAGGTCAGAGGCCCATCCATACAGGGCCTCGTCGCTGTAGAGCCACATCGAGACCTCATAGATCCCAGGGCAGGGCAGATTGAGCAACTGGCCCTTGCCGCCGTAACTCGCCACGCCATCGGTGGCCTCCCACCAAACATAGTTGTGCGCGCTTGCGGTCGACGTGAACACGGCCACCGCCGCAATCGCCAATATGACCATTGCCGTTTTCATGTTCTTCTCCTTTGATCGAGAGCGCCCAAGACGGGTCGGGGCCCGATCCGTGCCTGAACCTATGGTAAGGAAAGCCAGAACTAGACATTATAGGCAAGTCTGCGTACCGGAAGGCGAGGGCGACCCGGCTGATCTCGTGCGAAGGCGTCCGTGACACTTCTGGCGGCATTCGATTCTGGGTGCCACGGGTGGCTTGCCCGCCCGTGCGGTCTCTCTCAAGTGGGCGCGCGCGGCATTCACACTGGCAGGCAAGCTGCCAGTGGCACCCGCCCAAACTGTCATGGACCCGCTTCGCCTCGGCCACACGGTCGCTCATACGCTAAGTACAGGACGGCTGGCGCAAGTGCTTGGACTTGTTGGAGGTTGATTCCGCTGTCATATCCCTGCATCCGCCGGACCGGCCGAGGTGATCTTCTTTCAGCCTGTGGGCCGTGAACGGATTCTCACGCCAGCCAGGTCGACCCTCAGCGGCGCGGGCAAGGACTTGACTGCCGTCATCGACCGCTTCACGATCACGGCCGGCCGTGGCGGCGGCAACGCGCCTCACGCAAGTTTCATCAGCATCCACGCCGGGGCGGAGCCATCGAACAACCGGCCGCCGACACGCCTGGGAGGCGGGGCTTGATAGCGTATATAGACGATTGCACGGGGCCTTTGCGATGTGGTAGGATGGTATTGACTTGCCGGACCGGACCGGCTCGCGGGACAGGACCGGTTCGCTGGATGGCATTGGTTTGCTGGACCGCGTGGGCTCGCGGTGCCGTCGGGGCAATCGGCGCGTGGTTGGACATGAACCATCTTTGCGGAGGTACGCCACTGAGATAGAAACGCAGGCGCTCGAAGGTTAGCGTCAAAAAACAATCGTGGTTTCGGCCGTCGTCTTGCACTGAAAACTACCAATTCTCAGCAACAAAGACGCGTGACCGGTGCCG
>JAFGQA010000284.1 GCA_016935885.1 Phycisphaerae bacterium
AGGGAAAACAGCGTTTCGGAAACGCCGTTTCTGACCGTGAAAACCACCGGCGAGACGCCGGTGCCACAGTTTTGCCACGGGCTGCTATCCCAGAACCTCCTGTGGCACGGGCCGCCGGCCTGTGATGAAACACCGACTCCGGCACCGGTGCCACAAGTCCTGCAACACGCTCTCAGTTCCTCGTGACGAGAGTCGCGCCGATCGCCGCCGACCGCATCACGCTCGGGCGGCCGCAGCTTTCTTCTTGCTCGTTGTTCTCCCGGCGGCCACCTTCGCCGGCGAGCCCGACCTACCCGTGCCGCTGTCCACCTTGGCCGCCGCCTCGCCCTCGCCCTTGCCATCGCCTGCCGCCTTGCTTTCTTCCTTGGTATCGCCCGGGGTGTCAACCTCGGCGCCGGGTATCCCGAAGCCGCTCAGGACGAGGATCTTCTGTCGAATCTCCTCGAACAGGTCCTCATTGTCACCCAAGAAGGTCTTCGCATTCTCCCGGCCCTGGCCCAACTGCACATTGCCATAGCGGAACCACGCACCCTGCTTCTCGACAAGCTTGTGCTTCAGCGCCAGGTCGATCAAGTCGCCCGTCTTGCTGATCCCGCTGTCGAACATGATGTCGAAGAACGCGTCGCGAAACGGTGGGGCCACCTTGTTCTTGACCACCTTGGCCTTGACCTGGTTGCCGACCACGCGGTCGCCCTCCTTGATCTGCGCCACGCGCCGAACGTCAACCCGCACCGAGCTGTAGAATTTCAACGCCCGCCCGCCCGGCGTCGTCTCCGGATTTCCGAACATCACCCCAATCTTCATGCGAATCTGATTGATGAAAACGACGATCGTCTTGCTCTTGGCAATCACCCCCGTCAGCTTCCGCAAGGCCTGGCTCATCAGCCGTGCCTGGATGCCGACGTGCGCCTGACCCATCTCCCCCTCGAGCTCCGCCTTGGGAATCAGCGCCGCCACCGAATCGATCACGATCACATCCACCGCGTTCGACCGGACCAGCATGTCGGTGATCTCCAACGCCTGCTCGCCGCAGTCTGGCTGGCTGACCAGCAGCGTCTCCGGATTCACGCCGCATCGCTTCATCCAGGAAGGATCCAGCGCATGCTCGGCGTCCACGAACGCGGCCACGCCGTCCCGGCTTTGGGCGGAGGCCACGATGTGCAAGGCCAACGTTGTCTTTCCACCGCCCTCGGGCCCGAAGATCTCCACGACCCGACCGCGCGGGATGCCGTGCCCGCCCAGGGCCAAATCGAGCGACAACGTCCCCGTGCTGAGGCCATCGGCCGAGGCGATGAAATTGCTGTCCATCTGCATGATGGCCCCCTTGCCATACGCCCGCTCGATCTGCTGAAGCGCTCGATCCAACGCCAGCCGCCGTTTACCGCTGTCTGCCTGTGCCATAACCTCTACTCCTTGTGTCCAATGCCCCTCAGCTACTTATTCGCACATCATGACAAGAAAACGAACATCGGGCAAGTGTGATTTTTAGGCAAATGTTAGGATCGCGGTTCGGCCGGCAACTGGCGGACGGCGACGAGCCGGCGATAGCGTGTACGGGTGATCCCCATGCGAAGAAACGTGTGCTCATTCCCGGTGGCTTGGAAGTACTTGCGCTCACGCCCGGTGACGACCATGCCCGCCCGCTCGTAACAACGGATGGCCGCCACGTTCTCCGGGAAAACGACCAGCAAGACGTCTGTCGCCGAGCACTCGCGGAAGGCCAGCGCCAGCAGCGCCCGGGCAAACTGGGAACCGTACGCGCGGCCCCGATGGGCGGGGGCCAGAACGAAATGTCCGATCCACATCTGGCGAGGTGAACCCGGCATGTTGTTCAACTCGGAGTATCCGATCGGCTCGTCCTGTCGGCCGCCCCAGAACAGCAGACGCCGACCACGGTCATTGCCCCAGTTCATCACCTTGTGGGCCGTCAGGGGAGGTCGCGTGCCAGGTGCCAGCCAGGTCAGCTCCTCGTCGGATTGGACCCACGATGCGATCTTCGGGGCATACAGGGCGTCGAACGGCGTGACGAGGCCTTGGCGTGCCGGAGCGGAGACCGGGGCAGTCATCGCCCGACCGTTTGCGGCGTCGACGGTTGGGTCGTGCAGTGTCATCGCCTTATCGCCTGATGGCGTCCAAGAAGCTGAGCGAGTGAAGTGGCCGACGATCCGCCAAACGGCAAGCCGAACTCGGGCGTTACGCCTAACAGCCCGTGGTAAAAGGGAAGACAGCGGTTCGGAAACGCCGTTCCTGACCGTGAAAACCACCGGCGAGACGCCGGTGCCCCAGTTTTGCCACGGGCTGCTAAGCCGTGAAGGCACGCTGCCTGACAAGCTACCAGTCTCATCCGGTGCCCCACCCAATACCGCCCATGCCCGAATCGCCAACCCGCCGAACAACCACACCCTCGGACTCTTGAATCCTCGGACCCTTCGCTCCTCTCCTTAATCAAGCATGTGTCCGAACTTCACGCGCTTCGTCTCCAAATAGCGGCGGTTTACCTCGTTCGGCTCGATCTTCAGTGGTTCCTGCTTGACGACGTCCAGTCCGTATACGGCGAGGCGGCTCAGCTTCTTCGGATTGTTCGTCAGAATTCGGACCTTCCGCACACCCAGATCGCGCAAGATCTGTGCCCCGATGCCATAGTCGCGTTTGTCGGGCGGAAAGCCCAACGCCTCGTTCGCCTCGACCGTGTCGAGACCTTCGTCCTGCAATCGGTAGGCATGAAGTTTGTTCATCAAGCCGATGCCGCGCCCCTCCTGGCGGAGGTAGACGATCGCGCCCTCGCCGGCCTCGGCGATTCGCTGCATCGCCCTGTCGAGTTGCTCGCCGCAGTCGCAACGATACGATCCAAACGTGTCGCCCGTCATGCACTCTGAGTGCACGCGCACCAGGACCGGGTGGTCGATGACGATCGGCTCGTCGTTCTCATCGTGCGTCCCGACACCCCCCAGGCAGAGCGCCACGTGTGGTCCGGAATCGGTAACCGACCTGTACCCGTGCAGCGTCCACTTGCCCCAGCGATTCTCTATCGGGATCGATTCGATTCGCTCCACCGAGTGCTCGCGCTGGAGGCGGTATTCCACCAGCTTCGCGATGGTACACACCTTGAGGTCGTGTTTCTTCGCGAACTGGGCAAGATCGTCCAGGCGTGCAACCTCTCCGTCTTCCCTCAGGATCTCGATAATGACCGCCGCCGGCTTCAAGCCCGCCAATTGGGCAAAGTCGATGCTCGCCTCCGTGTGGCCGGCACGGACCAACACGCCGCCGACCCTGCCCTTCAGCGGGCTGATGTGGCCAGGCCGGCGGAAATCCGACGGCTTGACGATATCATCGAGGCAATGCCGGATCGTCGCGCACCGATCGGCGGCACTGACCCCAGTCGTCACGCCGAATTCCGGCCCCGCGTCGATCGAGACCGTGAACGCGGTGGCGTGTTGCGCCGTGTTCTCGGCCGTCTGCGGATAGAGGTGCAGCTTCTCGCACGTTTCCGCTGTCAAGGCCAAACACAACTTACCCGCCGCTTGCCGAATCATGAAGTTGATCATCCGAGGCGTGACCAGTTCCGCCGCACAGACCAAATCTCCCTCGTTCTCGCGGTCCTGGTCGTCTACCAGAATGACGAATCGACCCGCCCTGATTTCCTCAAGCGCTTCGGAAATGGGACTGAACATGGAATCATCGCTGCCCATCAATGTCTTCTCCACTGCCCTGCTGCCTCTCGTGGGCCGCCACGGTGGCGACATATTGGCTGCCTAGCCTCACGTAGTCGAACACCGCCGCCACCGCCAGGGCTGTTGCCGCATACCAGAGTACCTTCGGCAGGCCGGAAAGCCAAACCGGCGTGTCCGGCCACAGCAACATGCTCAGCACGAGCAGCAACTGAACCACGGTGCAGGACTTGCCGAGGAACCGTGGCCGGATAAAGACCCGCCCCGTCGATAAATACACGACGGCGAATCCGATGCTCACCACCAGATCCTTGCCCACCGCCGCCACCGCCACCCACCGCGGCAACAGAAACGACGTGCCCCCAGTTGGGTCCGATATGTCCCGGACCCCGATCACACAGAGCATCAGGACCGCCACGGTGATCAACACCTTGTCGGCCAGCGGGTCAAGGAACTTGCCGAGGGGGGACTCGTCTCGAAGGCGCCTGGCCAGGTAGCCGTCGAGTGCGTCACTGGCGGTCATGACCGCAAAGATCGCGATCGCCAACCAGCGAAGCCAGGAGTAGCCCGGTTCGATCACGTACAGGAGACACAGCGCGAACGGCCAAATCAACAGTAGCCGGGCGATTGTGATCCGGTTAGGCCAACCTAAGCGGAGCGCATGACCCACTGTGGTTTACCCTACATGTTACACGGCAATGGTAGTGGCAAGCCTCAACCGCGACAATACAATAGAATGCCGCACGCATATAGCCTGCATCCGGGCCTGGCAAATGCAGAATCTCTTGCAGGTGGCGCCCCGCGTCGAGATCCTTTGTGTCCGCTTTCTCGATCTCCGCATGCCTCGATGGCAGATCAGCGGACAAGATGGTAGCCGGTGCGTGACAGTTTAGGCGGGTGCCACTGGCAGCTTGCCTGCCAGTGCGGATGCCCCGTGCGCCCACCAGAGAGACCGCACGGGCGGACAAGCCGCCCGTGACACTCAGGATCGAATGCAGCCGAAAGTGTCACGGACCCGATGGTCCAGGGCAAACGCAAGGTCGACGCGTGGCCCGCGTGGCGATACTGAAAACCAGCCCGACGCGCGAGCGATGGACTTCAGAGAAGGCTGAAAACGGCCTTCCGACCATTCTTGCGTTTGCCCTGCCCGATGGTCCCGGAATCTGGGCGAGCAGGAGGCAATCAGAAGCGAGATATGCTATCATTGCTGGGTTCCGCGATAACGAAAGGATGATGGACCGTGTCAGAAACAATGCCTATGTTAAGCCCAGAGCAGCGCGCCGAGCGCGATGCCGCTATCATCGACTTCGTGAAGCGATTCGCGCCTGGGCCCGAGGCCGACCATTACGCGAGTATGCTAAGAACCGTCTGCCGCATGTCCCGGGACGGCACCGGCAAGGCCGACGTCAAGCTCGTTGATAAGGCGCTCCAGGAGCTCCGCTACGCCTTCAAGACGTTCGCGCCCTACGAACACATTCCCAAGGTAACCATCTTCGGATCCAGCCGGACGCCCGAGGACCACCCCGAATACGTCCAGGCGGTGAAGTTCGCCGAGCGGATGGGCGAGTGCAACTGGATGGTCATCACCGGCGCAGGCGACGGCATCATGAAGGCCGGCCACGGCGGGGCGGGCAAGGAGGCGAGCTTCGGCGTCGCCATCCGCCTGCCCTTCGAACAGAAGACCAACGACATCATCGAGGGCGACAAGAAGCTCGTGAACTTCAAGTACTTTTTCACACGCAAGCTGATCTTCACGAAGGAGGCGAAGGCCGTCGCCCTCCTCCCTGGCGGCTTTGGCACCCAGGACGAAGGCTTCGAGGTGATGACTCTCGTGCAGACCGGCAAGACCGTGATGCTGCCGATCGTCCTCATCGACGCCCCCGGCGGCACCTACTGGCAGCACTGGCGAACCTACGTCAAGGCCGAACTCCTCCGCACGGGCATGATCGACGAAGGAGACATGCACCTGTTCAAGTTGACCGACGACGTCGAAGTCGCCGTGCAGGAAATCCTACAGTTCTACCGGCGGTTCCATTCTTACCGATATGTGGGCGAGAAGCTGGTCCTGCGGATCAAGGAGCGGCTTCCCGACGAGGTCATTTCCTACATTCAGAAGGAGTTCTCGGACATCCTCGACACCGGCACCGTCGAGATGACCACGGCACTCAAGGAGGAGGGCGACGACGCGCCTGGACTGCCCCGTCTCGTGCTACACTTCAACCGGCGATCGCACGGACGCCTCCGACAGATGATCGACTGCATCAACGCGGCGGATCAGCCGACAAGGTCACGGATGACCGGCCAGCGGTCGCGTTGATCGGGCATGTCCGTATGACGGAAGACCGGCAACAGGCCGTGATGGAGTTCCTGTGAGACCGTTAAGACCATTCCCCACGGTTCTGCTCGTGATTCTGCTGCTCGTGCCCCCGGGCTCGGTGGCCGTGGGCTCGAAGATGCTGCGGTATCCCCGGCGCTTCGCGGAGGTCGTGCCGGGCCAACTCTATCGCGGCGCTTTCCCCACTGCCGAGCACATCCGCAATCTCAAGGATGACAAGAAGATCAGGACCGTTATCAGCCTGACGGACTACAGGGATGAGCCCAAGAACGTGGATGAGCTGCGGGCCGTTCGAGCTGCGGGCTTGCGGTTCTTGCGGTTCCCGATGCCGGGTGACGGCTGCGCCAAACCGGCAGACCTCGACAGGGCCGCGGACGCCATCGGCAACAGAGACAACTGGCCTGTCTTCTTCCACTGCGCCGCCGGAAAACAGCGATCCAACGCCGCCTTGGCGGCTTACCTGATGAGGAAGTGCGGCTGGCCGCTCGAACAGACGCTCGACGAATTGGAACGCCGCTACGGGCTCGATCGCGAGGCGGAGAAGCGGCTGGTCGATCATCTGACCGAGTACGACCATCGGCTGACCGCGTCGAAACAGAGGCCGACCACGATCGGCGAATGAAAGTGCCAATGTGGGCCACACGCTTCGCCCAGAAGTACGAAACGCCATGCACTCGAGGGCTTCGATATGTTGATCCTCATGGACACGGGGGCCACGCCGGAACAAATCACCAAGGTGTGCGACCGCGTGCGCGAACTCGGCTTTGCCCCGCACGAAATCCCCGGCTCGATCCGCGTCGCCATCGGCATCACCGGCAATGAAGGTCCCGTTCCGCCCGAGACCTTCCAACACCTTGGCGGCGTCGCCGAGTGCGTCCCGGTTTCAAAACCGTACAAGCTCGTCAGCCGGGAGGTGAAACCCGAGCCGACTGTCGTGGAGGTCCGCGGCGAACGAGTCGGCGACGGCTCGTTGGCCGTGATTGCCGGGCCCTGTTCCGTCGAGTCTCGCGAGCAGATCTTCCGCACGGCCGAGGTCGTCGCCGCCAGCGGGGCCAAGTTCCTACGCGGCGGCGCGTTCAAGCCGCGAACATCGCCGTACGCGTTTCAGGGCCTGAAGGAAGAAGGCCTGCGATTGCTGCAGGACGTCGGCAAGGAGTTCGACCTTCGCATCGTCACCGAGGTCAAGGACACCGAGACGCTTGACGCCGTGGCCGAGGCCGCCGACGTCCTCCAGATCGGCGCCAGAAACATGCAGAATTTCTCGCTCCTGGAGGCCGCCGGCCGACTGGGCAAGCCCGTGTTGCTGAAGCGCGGTATGAGCGCGACACTACAGGAGCTATTCATGGCGGCCGAGTACCTGCTTGCCCTGCGCAACTACAACGTCATCCTTTGTGAACGCGGCATCCGTACGTTCGAGACCATGACCCGCAACACGCTCGATCTGTCCGCCGTCGTCATCATCAAGCACTATACACACCTGCCGGTCATCGCCGATCCGTCGCACGGCGTCGGCATCGACTGGGCCGTCGCCCCCATGGCCAAGGCCGCCGTCGTCGCCGGCGCCGACGGCGTCATGGTCGAGGTCCACCCAGACCCCGACAGGGCACTGTCCGACGGCCAACAGTCGCTCACCTTCGACGAGTATCGCAGGCTCGCCACCGAGCTGGCCGATCTGGCCGCCTGGCAATCAAGACACCGCTGACCTCCAAGCCCACGGATCGGCAGACGAAAGAAGCCTCCGACCAGCGGAACCGCCCCAGCGCTTCGGATGCTTTCACGATCGACAGAAACCTTGATCCGTGGGCCTCGCAGACGCCAAATACACCGCAACCGCCTGAAAGAAACCACCGGCCCGCGGGAATCTCTAATAGAGTCATGCTGAACCCGACCAGCACAACCTTGCTCGACGCGCTCGACGACCCGCGGGACGACCTTGCGTGGCGGCGCTTCTACGCGCGCTACACCCCGATGCTCCTGTCGTACGCCCAGCGCGTGGGCCTGCCCGACGCCGACGCCCAGGACGTCGTCGCCGAGACGCTCAGAACCTTCGTGGAGGCGTACTGGGCCGGCTGCTACGAGCGCCGGCAGGGCCGTCTCAAGTCCTGGCTCGGCGGCATCGTTCAAACTGATTTTCGACAGCACGATTTTGTAATTGTCGTTGGGGCGAGTGGTTACGATGTCAGGACATGGGCTTGGCACTACACAAGTCG
>JAFGQA010000285.1 GCA_016935885.1 Phycisphaerae bacterium
CTCACGCCAGACACGTTCCACGGCGATTGGAACTACACCATTCGTCCGCAAGGCATATAGTGTATGTTATTTCTTGACGGTCGCTTAGACTGCTCTAGCCCGGCGCGGGGCCGGCAATGGGGTCTTGGAAGCAAACGATGGGAGGGGCGTTCGGGCCGAAGCTTGCGTCACCGGCCGCTCACCATCCTGCCTGTCGGCAGACAGGCGACATGACCCGTGACGGCCCAGGCTGACCTTGTGGCGTTTCGCCAGACCGTCGCCGATAATCCCACTATGAGGAGATGTTCAATGGGGTTCGGGCCCGAACTGCGGGGTCTGCCTCGCGTAGTACTGGCTTGGGGAGGGTGATCGCGCCCACTGCAGAAAGGTCCAATGTGATGTCCATGCGACGCATCAATCTGGCAAGTTGGGCGGCGGCGGTCTTGATGCTTGCAGCCGCCCCCTGGGGTTCGGCTTGGGGTCAGGTCCCTGCTGATTCGGAATCCCGCCAATTCGGCTCGCCGGAGGCGATGGTTGAGGCGGCGTTGGAGATGATCGACACCGGCGATCTTAATGAGGCGCTGGCGCTCGTCCGAAGGGCGAAGATGCTCAAGCCGACGGTGCCCAAGATCAAGCTGGCAGAGGGTCTTCTGTCCATCGAGCGCGGGCAACACCTGGAGGCGATGCGGCAACTCGAGGAGTACAACAAGACCGATGTGGGCAGGAACGACTACAGGGGCTATGCCGCCATTGGGACTATCTACAAGGATTCACACATGGACAGGCAGGCTGCTCCGGTTCTCGAGAAGGCTAAGAGCCTGGCGCCACTTGAAGAGAACGGCAAGCCGGTGCGAGCGGAGATCGCGATCGGTTTGGCGACCGTGTACAACAACCTTGGAAGGAAGGATCAGGCGATCGAAGCCGCCAAGGAGGCGAAGCGGTGGGCTCCGGTCGACCCGAAGATACAACTGCGTCTTGGGCAAGTTGCCTTCAGGACGCAGGACTTTGACACAGCCGCCAAGGCGGCCGAACGGGCTATCGAGCTACTGATGGCGGATCTGCAGGTTGATCCTCTCAAGAAGGAGACGTATCAGTTGCTGGGATCGAGTTATCAGTTGATGAGGAACCGTTGGCAGCGCGAGATCGCAGCCGATCCAGACGATGGTTTGCCCTATTTCAAGCTCGCCGTCACGATGCGTGAGGTTTCTGAAGTCAGCAGGCGGATTGTCCTGCTGGATGCACGCGAGAGTATCCTCCAGGCCCTCACCAAGGAGCCCGAGAATCATGAGTATATGATCTTCGCGGCTCGCGTGGAGGTGGAGTTGGGCGCCTTGGACGAGGCGCGGGAGAGGCTCGCACGTGTGCTGAGCAGCGATCCCGAAAACCAAGAGGCCATCAAGCTGCGGGACAGCCTTCAGGCGAGCCTTGATGGCGGCGGTGGCCGGTAGTCTTGCTAACGGCGTGACCGTCGATTGCCAGCCCAAACCGTGACCATTCACCGGAAGAGCTTCGAGCATTTCATTGGACCGTTGGAATAGGCCGTATGGGCGTGAATCAGGGGGCAATTCCTGCGCATAGGCCTGCAAGAGTTGCGGCTTTTTCCTCGGGCCTGCAGCCATCCTCATGCAACCTGACGCGGTGGGCTATACTAACGATGCGGCGTGCCGCGAAGCTCAAGTCGGCCCTGATCGAAAGTCGATAGATTCACGTTGGCTTATCGGACAGAGGCTCGGTTGCGTTCTCGTTACCTATAGATGATTCCAGGGGTACTTGCAGCCGATAAGCGCCGCGACGACGTTCGGGCACAAGGGGCTCGACGGGTCCAGGGGATGATTCGATAACAACCGCGAAGCCGTGAGAGTCGCAAGCGAATGCCTGCTGAGATTCACAAGCTGTGGATTGCCTTGTGTGCCACGGTGCTCATCTCGGTCCCAGGCTGTGTCATGAAGGAATGGCCGGCGCGGGAAGAGCCAATCGCCGCCGCGCCGGCGGGGCACATCGAAGAGTCTCGTGGGAATCGACGCGTGTCTTTGTTCGGCCGGGGCGACTACGCGCGGGACATCGTCTTCGAAGGCAAGGTCGTGATGGACTTGCAGCAGCACACTGCATGTGGTGAAGGAGCGGATTTTGATCCGGACGTCGGCCCGACTGGCGAGCATCTCATCTTTGCCTCGACCCGCCATTCACCCTACAGCCGTCTGTATATGAAATCGGTCGGCGGCACGGCGTTGACACAGATCACCGACGAGCCGGCGAATGACGCACAGCCGGCCTTAAGCCCTGCCGGCAATCGCATTGCCTTCGCCAGTGATCGTGGCGGTCACTGGGACATTTGGGTGGTTGACGCGAACGGGCGCAACGCCATCCAGATCACCAACGACGACGCCGCAGAATTGCACCCAAGCTGGTCGCCGGACGGCAAACGCCTGGTCTATTGCCGCATCGACCCACGGGACAATCACAGTGAGATGTGGCTCGTCGGGCTCGGCAGCCCAGGGGTCAAGCGACTGATCGGTGAAGGGCTTTTCCCCGAATGGTCGCCGCTGGGTGACAAGATCGCGTATCAGCGGCCTCGGGATCGCGGCAGCCACCGGTTCAGCATCTGGACCCTCGATATCAAGGACGATGAGGTACTTCGTCCCACCGAGGTGGCAAGCAGCAGCGATGCGGCCCTGATCACGCCCACTTGGTCGCCCGATGGGACACAGATCGCCTTTACGTCGGTCGATTCTTGGCCCGGCGGCGACGGATCGTCCGGGACCCGCCAAGGCGGTGTTGGCATCGGCATTGTGGACGCCGATGGGTGTGGCCTCCAGCGACTGACCGATGGACTCGGGGAGAACTACTCCCCGGCTTGGTCGGTCGACGGCCGGATCTACTTCACCGCCAAGCTGCACGGCCATGAAACGATCTGGAGCGTGAAGCCGTTCCGCCCGGCGATGATCCGTGAATCGGAGGTGATTACTGGTGATCGGCGCGCCGCCGCGGCGTTGGAGATGGACGTTGAGGAGTAGCGCGAATTGCGAATTGCGAATTTCGAATTGCGAATTTCGAATTGCGAATGGCGAATGAGGGTGCCACTGCTCTGTGAGCAGGGCGATTCCTCAGGATGGAATGTTGGAATTGTACACCGCTGAGACAGCACTGAAATGGAGACCCAAGTGGGTCGTGCCGGTGGTGGCAGCCTCGGGTCTGCTCTGCTCGGCACCCGGTTGTTCGCGGGATGAATCGAAGGTGGCGATGAGCAGCCCGTTTGTCGCGCCCATCACCTTCGCGGTTTCTCCAGTCTTGAACTTCAGCGGTGAGTTTAGCTTCGACCCTATCACCGCGGCTGACCTGCTCGCCTCGGAACTGTCCTTTGTCGAAGGCGTCGCCGTTCTGCCGGTGAACCGGGTGGTCGCTTACCTGGCGACACAAGGCAGGCAACAGATCGAATCGCCTGCGCACGCATTGGCTGTCGCGCAGGCCGTTGGTGCGGATGTAATTCTGGTCGCCGGCATCACGGAATACGATCCCTACACGCCGGTTGTGGGGCTGGCCCTCCAGATGTACGTCGCGCCCGTTCCGGTGGAAGCTTGGGGCATACACACTGGCAGGCAAGCTGCCAGTGGCACCCGCCCTGCCAGGCAAGCTGCCAATGGCACCCACACACATTCGTCCCCTGCGCTCGATGCCGTGCTCGTGTCACGGCAGCCGCGGCCCATAACCACGGTTGAGACGGACGGTACGCCAGCGCCGACGGGCCAAGTGCAGAAGGTGTACAACGCGGCACACGGCCATGTGGTCGATGCCGTGCAGCGCTATGCCGAGCATCGCACCGAGGGACAGAATCCCTTCGGCTGGCGACAATATCTGAAAGTGCAGACCCTGTTTCTCCGATTTTGTTGGCATGACGCCATTGCGCGTCTGATGGAGCAGGAATCCTGTAGGCGGACGATGCTGGCGGGGGGGCATCAGATGGAGGTTCCGTCATGAGCGAGGCGAGTTCGACCAGACAACTGTCCCTCGTAAAAGGTGAACACAAGTATCTATTCCGATATCATCCAGGGAACGAATCGGATGTGATTGGGGCCTTTGCCAGCCTGGCCAGTGACGGCTTGACCGAGTTCGACTGGTTCGACGCCGCGGTGTTGAGCTATCAAATGGGGCGACGATTAGAGTTGGAGATAGATGAACTCAGGGCGTGAAAAGCCCGATACCTTGGGTGGCTGTGGATGGAGGTTCCGCAGTGGCACGATGCGTTGGACCGCGCGTCGCGGCCGGGACCTGGATGCTGGTGGGTGGGCCGTGGAGAGCGCCTAAGCTAGGTTGCACGAGGAAAGGAACTGGAGAACCTCGCCGAGAAGAGTCCCGTGATCATGAGTCAAGAACATCCGCTTATCACAGACTTCCTTAACTACCTGCGCTTCGAGCGGCACTTCTCGCCCCACACGGGTAAGTGCTATGCGGCCGACCTGCACCAGTTCAGTCAATTCCTGGTGGGTGGGGCGAACGCGGTGGCAAGTGCTTTCCCGGCGATGCGTGGACCGTCGGGCACCGGGCACCCCCAGCAGAGGCCTGGAGACGTGACTGGAACGGCGGTAGCGGTTGTCCCCTCAGCGACCTCTACCTCCGCGGCGCAGGTCGATCTCTTCCGCCAGAAGCTCCTCAACGCGGACGCGAATCAGATCCGGAGCTTCCTTGCGTTTCTGCACGAGCGCGAGTACTCGAAGGCGACCGCCGCGCGCAAGCTGGCCACGCTTCGCAGCTTCTACAAGTTTTGCCTGCGGCGCGGATACGTCACGACCAATCCCGTCGCGACGATCCGAACGCCCAAGCAGGAAAAGCGCCTGCCGAAGTTCCTTGAGGTTGCCGAGATTCAGAAGCTGCTCAGCACGCCCGACGATACGACGCTGCTCGGCGCGCGGGACCGCGCCATGCTGGAGGCTTTGTACTCCACGGGCGTTCGCGTTAGCGAGCTCGTCGCCTTGAACGTCAGCGACGTGGACATGACGGGCGAGTCGTTGCGCGTCCGCGGCAAAGGTCGCAAGGAGCGAATCTCGCCGATCGGCCCCACGGCCGTGACAGCGATACGCAAGTACCTCGAGATGCGTGCCGCCGACCCGCGTAACGCCACCTTTGATCCCGAGCCGCTGTTCGTCAACAAACACGGCAAACGGCTCAGCACGCGGAGCGTCCGCCGCAAGCTCGACAAGTACCTGACCATGTGCGGTCTCGATCCGTCGATCAGCCCGCACACGCTGCGGCACACATTTGCCACGCACATGCTGAACAACGGCGCCGATCTGCGAAGCGTGCAGGAGCTGTTGGGCCACCAGTCCATCAGCACCACGCAGGTCTACACACACGTGACCACGGCCCAGCTCAAGAGAGACTACGACGACAGTCATCCGAGGTCGTAGTCCACGACCATCCCATTGCGAGACTTCGCGCGAGCGGGCGCTGCAACGGAGTTGCAGCCCCGCTTTCGTGCCTTCTGCGGCGATGCTTACACAAGCAGCCGGCCGCGGCACACATCCGGGTCCATCAGTTCACGAGTGAGCGAGCCTTAGCGTTGCCGCGAAACGGCCCCGTGGGACTTGTATTCAGATTCGAGTTGTTTCACCACACGCCGGTTGGCGATCTTGTCGGTTTCTGACATGTAATCCAAGATCAGGTGGCCGTCCAGATGGTCGCATTCGTGTTGCCAGCAGCGGGCGAGCAGTTCGCTGGCCGTGCATTCGACCGGCCTGCCAGTCAGGTCGCAGGCGTGCAGGGTGCAGCTTATGGGGCGGTGGATCTTGACGGTCACCTCCGGTAGGGAAAGACAGCCTTCCTCCCCCTCGGCCCGGCCGTGGAAGTCGTCCAGGCTGGGGTTGACATAGACGTGGTCATCGTTGGGATCGCCGGTCACGTTGCAGACGAACATCCGAAGCAAGACGCCAGCTTGCGGCGCCGCCAGGCCGATACCTCGTCCTTTGTGCATCAGTTCCAACATCTGCTCGGCGAGGCGGGCCAGCGAGTCGTCGAAGTCCTCGACAGGCTTGCAGACGTCTCGCAGCACCGGGTCGGGGTACTTGATGATGCGCAGGGGTGCGGTCTCGATCTGTGTCAACGTTCAACTCCTACTTGGGATGCAGGTTGTGGTCGCTCAGAGAGATCTTTCTCGGTCTCCACGAGTGGGCTTGAGCGTTCCCGGCGTGCCGGCGGTAAGCTGGCCGCCAACCAGTGGTCCGGCAACGGTTCCGCGGCACACGGACTCCGGGTCCTGTAAACCCTGGAACCCCCAAAACCCACAGATTCCGTTTGTGCCAGCTTACGAGGAACCGGCACTTTGAATTATAATACTATAGTACTGATAGCCTTCCTGGCCAAGACTGGAAACGATCTAACAGGCTCTCGGCGTCAGGTTGACCGAGTTCATGCCGGAGTTAGACTGGCTCCTCAGGCTCCTCAATGCGTGGAGTCTGCTTCGGGTCTTGATGCCCACGGGAACTGGACCGCCCATGAGCAATGATGGGGCAAACGACCGACCATTGGACGATGCTGCTCCACCCGTCGGCATCGGGCGGCTGATCGCCGACGAAGTCCACAGGGCGAAGGCTCGCAAGTTCTTTGAGCACGCCAAGAAGGCGGCGGACACCCGGAATTACGACTACGCGGTGGAGCTGTACGTGAACGGGCTGGCCCTGTGGCCGGACGCCATCGAGGAAGGCCTAAAGAAGCTGCGTGTCGTGGCGACGGCCAGGCGATTGGAAGGGGGCAAACCTCCGGGATTCATGGCCGGCAGGAAGTACCCGATAGGTGGCAAGGATGTTCTCAAGAGCCTGACGAACGCTCTGCATCTGTTCGGGTTGGATCCGACCAGCATTTCCCACATGGAGCACATCCTGCAACTGGCGACGAAGGCGAAATGCGACCACATGGTCTGGTGGATCGCTCCGGTCCTCGCCGATGCCTACGCCTCCGCGAAGAAGCTCCCCACCGGCAGATACGCCGCTGCCTGCGAGGCCATGGATGCCGCGGCGGACTTGGCGATGGCGGTGGGCGAAGACGAGGGGGCGACGAGGATCCTGGAGGCCAGCATAGCTACCTCACAGATCTGGTCGCGTCATTATCCTGACTCCGGCGAGGCGGCCAAGGCGCGGAGCGACGCGAGCGGTAAGCTGACCATCGTCAAGGGTCAGTTTTCCAAGGCCGATGGCTTCGCCGATTCGCTCAAGGACGGCGAATCACAGCGAGACATCCGTGACAAGGACCGAACGGTCCACACCGTGGACCGTTATCAGGAGTTGACCGCCAAGGCTCGCAAGGACTGGGAGGCCAATCCGGCTGTTTCCGCGAAGCTGATGCACCTGGTCGACCTAATGATTCGCATCGAGCGGGACGACACGGAGAACGAGGCAATCAGCCTTCTTGAGAAGCAGTCCGCGTCGACCGGCGAGTACGCGTATCAGCAGAAGGCGGACGACATCCGAATGCGACAGTTGAGTCGGCATCGTCGTGAGCTCCAAGCGAGACTCAAAGCTGAGCCGGGCGAGGAGGAATCGCGAAAGGCCGTGGCAAGGCACGTGGCCCTACAGAACGAGACCGAGATCAAGATCTACCAGGATCGCCTGGATCACTATCCCACGGACATGAAGCTGCGTTTCCAACTTGGCTCGCGGTTTCTCGCCGCGAGGCGATACGATGATGCGATTCCGCTGTTTCAGCAGTCCCAGGCCGATGGTCGCTGCCGGGGGGAAAGCCGCCTGTATCTCGGTCGCTGTTTCCATGAGAAGGGCTTCTTCGACCAGGCCGCGGCGACGCTGCGGGCCGCCATCGAGGAGTTGGATTCGGCCAACAGCCGGCTGGCCTTGGAGCTTAACTACTGGCTGGCACGGGGCTTAGAGGCGTCTGGCGATTTCGGGGAAGCCAAGAAGGTCTATGGCAATCTCATCCGATTCGATTATAATTACCGCGACGCGCGGCACCGCCTGGAGAAACTGGTCGGGACGGGCGCAGATTAAGCACGGCGTTGAATTCCATCGCCGCAGAGGAGAACGGTGTGGCACGGTCATTATCTTCCCAGAAAGCGCTTCGACGAGGCAGGCGGCGCGCGGAGCGCAACAAGGCACGGCGTAGTCAAGTCAAGACGGCGGTTCGCAAGGTCAAGGACGCGGTCGTCGCGCGCGATGCCGATGCCGCGGAGAAGGCTTACCGAGATGCCGCGCGTGTCTTGGATCGCAACGTGGATCGCCGCACCGTTCATCCCAATACCGCGGCGCGTCGCAAGAGCCGCCTGGCCAAGCAGATCAACGTTGTTAAGGCCGCCGCCGGGAAGTAGAAGCTCCCCGGAAGCTCGATCTGAGCGGCTCCTCCGGGCTGTTTCTTCTGTTGGCCGCTCATAACCATGGAATAGTCGTGTGTGCCTCGGCACTCGCGGCCGGCGATGGCCGAAGCCACGTTGTGCGGCACGGGTGCCGGTCGGCGAGCCCGGGCCGGTCATGGTACGATCATCGCCCGTCATGAGAGCCCGGCAACAGGAAGGCGACTTCGCATCTCGCGCAGGGGTGAAGTTGGCCCACGCGCTCAGCGTCTTCGACATCTCGGTGCAGGATCGCGTTTGCGCGGATCTGGGGAGCAGTACCGGCGGGTTCGTTGACTGTCTACTGCGCCATGGGGCTGCGCGTGTGTACGCCGTGGACCGGGGCTACGGTCTGCTGGCGTATGCGTTGCGGCAGGATACTCGTGTCGTGGTGATGGAGCGGACGGACGCGCTGCATCTGCGGTTGCCCGAACGCGTGCAGGTTGTCACGGTGGACACGGGGTGGACGAGACAGGCCCGTATCCTGCCGGCCGCCCGTCGCCTCCTGGGTGACGGCGAGCGGATTGTCAGCCTCGTAAAGCCGCATTACGAAGCGAGGCCGGACATGCTTCGCGGCGGCATCCTACCGGATGATCGGATGGAGACGGTGCTGGCGCCCATCCGGGGCGCGTTGGGGGGATTGGGTTTGGAATTGGTGGGTGAGGTGGAAAGCCCGATTCGGGGGCGCGGCGGCAATCGGGAGTTCCTATGGCTGCTCAAGGAGCCGTCGGCCCCAAGACCCGCCGACGAGCCGCGGGCTTGAGCCCGCGCGGCGCCGCCCCTCGGGTCCGTGACACTTCCGGCGGCATTCGATTGTGGGTGCCACGGGCGGCTTGTCCGCCCGTGCGGTCTCTCCGGTGGGCGCGTGGGGCATACACACTGGCAGGCAAGCTGCCAGTGGCA
>JAFGQA010000026.1 GCA_016935885.1 Phycisphaerae bacterium
CTTCGGCCGTCCGGCCGCGCAGTAGCCGTACCGACAAGCGGCGGAACGCCCGCCGCACACTGTAGCACTCACGGGGCCTGCGTTCACGGGACGCAGGCCCTTTCTGCGGTTCTCCCTCTCGCCCGCCAGAGAACCTTCCGGGACCGTTCTGAAGGTGGAACGTCCGAATTTGTTGCGGCTACCTCTCTTGGCAGGCCCTTTATGGGGCCCACAGGGCGAATTTGCACGCCTTTTCCGCGACTGGGCAAGTATGCCTGAAGTCGTCTCGTCAGTCTGTTAAACCCGGCGACCTCGAAGGCCGATACTGACGGTGTAGTTGGCTCACCGGACTGTCGTTGAAGTCCGCACGATGATGCGGGTTGGACGCCGCAGGGCAAACACACGGAGGATGGGTCCTAACCGAATTGGCCTTCGATGGCTGGGGTCGAGAGACCTCCAGTCGGGCAGGAGGGTATTATCGTTTTCGACGTGACATTGAAGGACTATCTCAAGGAGATAGACGAAGCGTCGTTGTTGACCTGGGAAGAGGAGTACGAACTGGGCACCAAGGTCGTTGAAGACAACGATCCGTGGGCCCGCGAGATGCTGGTCCGCAGCAACCTGAGGCTGGTGGTGAACATCGCGAAGAAGTACGCGGGACGCGGCATGAGCCTGGGCGATCTGATCGAGGAAGGGAACCTCGGCCTGATTAAGGCGGTGGACTATTTCGATCCGGAGCGGGGCACGCGGTTCAGCACGTACGCGGCGTGGTGGATCAAGCAGAGCATCAAGCGGGCTCTGCTGGAGAACATTCAGCCGGTGCACGTCCCAACCTATATGGTCACGCTGATCAACCAGTGGCGTCACACGGCCTCGGAGGCTGAGAGTCGGATGGGACGCAAGCTGGCCGTCGAGGAAATGGCCGCCCTGATGCATCTTCCGCTTCGCAAGGCCAAGGTGATCCATCGCATCGTCGAGGTGCTTGGCAGTGCGAGCGACAGTCTCAACGGCGACGACTCGGAAGAGGGGCACGGGATGGAGTTGACGCTGGAAGACGAACATGCCGGCCGGCCCGAAGATCCGCTCGTGGAGTATGAGCAGAAGCTCAAGGCGCTGCAACTGCTCGACGAAATCGATCCGCGTGAAGCCGACGTGTTGAAGCTCCACTACGGTTTGGGCGGGCGCCGGGCGCTGACCCTCAAGGAGATCGGCAAGAAGATGGGTCTGACGCGCGAGCGGATTCGGCAGATTCGCCGTGACGCCCTGACTCGGCTCTACGAGTACATGGAAGGCGAATAGGACCGGACAGGATTTCGGTTTACGGTTTGCGGATCACGAGGTACCATCAGTGCACGGAATCGGTTGCCGGCGCACCGTCGTGGCAACCGGAAATCGGACCGATGGGCAATAGACGCCTGTCTCTTTGGATTGCGAGGGAACGCATGGAGTTGGCGCGGTACATCCGTGACATCCCGGACTGGCCGAAGCCGGGGATTCTGTTTCGTGACATCACGCCGCTGCTGGGCAACCCGCAGGCATTGCGGGCGGCGGTCGACGCCATGTGCGCTCCGTTCAAGGACGCAGGGATTGCGCACGTTGCGGCCGTCGAGGCCCGGGGGTTCATCTTCGGCACGGCGGTGGCCGCCCGGCTCAATGCCGGCTTCGTGCCGATTCGCAAGAAGGGCAAGCTGCCCTTTGAGACCGAGCGCATCACCTATGATCTGGAGTACGGCACCGACACGCTCGAAATCCATCGCGACGCGGTGCCCGCCGGCGCCAAGGTCCTCATGGTCGATGATCTGCTCGCCACCGGCGGCACGATGAAGGCCGCCTGCGACCTTATCGAGAAGGTTGCAGGCGACATCGTCGGCATCACCTGTCTGATCGAATTGACCGACCTGCCGGGCCGCAAGGTCCTCGCGCCTCACGCCATCCACACCGTGATCTCATACTGACCCATCGGAGAGCAACGGGCTGGTGTCTTCACCGTCGCCCGTTCTGCGGGCGATGACGAGGCGGTCGTGGTGTTGGTGATCTTTCTCAATGGCGATAGTGGCAAACAGGGCGGTTCGTTTGAGCAGATCGCGCACGGCCGGACCTTGGGTGCAGCCGATTTCGAGCATCAGGGTGCCGTCGGGTTTGAGGAACCGATCGATCTGCTCGCAGAGGCGGCGGTAGACGTCGAGGCCGTCTTCGCCGGCGAGGAGGGCGCGTTGCGGCTCGTAGTCCTTGACGTTCTTGTCGAGCGTCTCGTATTCGGCGGTGCTGACGTAGGGCGGGTTGCACACGATCAGGTCCCACTGTGTTGTGCCGAGTTGCGGCACGAGCGGGTCGAACAAATCGCCGCAGAGCAGTTCCACTCGTTCCTGGAGGCCATGCTTAGCAACGTTCCGCGCGGCCACCGCAAGGGCCTTATCGCAGAGGTCCGTAGCCACCACGCGGGTGTTGGGACAACCCTTGGCGGTGGCGATGGCGATGCAGCCGCACCCGGTGCACAGATCGCAGACGTGCTGCTCTCCCTCACGCGTTCGCAGGAATTCGATCGCCCGCTGCACAAGCAGTTCGGTCTCCGGCCGGGGGATCAGGCAGTCGGCAGTGACCTCCATCTCGAGCGAATAGAATTCCGTCCGTCCGACCAGATAGGCGACGGGTTCGTGGTTTCCAGCTCGCTTGACCAGATCGTGCAGCCGGTCGAGGACGTCCTTCTCGACCAGCCGGTCGAACTGCGTGTACAGCTCGATCCGCTTGAGACCGAGCACGTGGCTCAGCAGCATCTCGGCGCTCAGTCGCGGGGCATCGACTTCGTTCTTCGTCAGGTACTCGGTGATCCACGCCAGCAGCTTCTGGATCGTCCACTGCGTCATGCGTGC
>JAFGQA010000286.1 GCA_016935885.1 Phycisphaerae bacterium
ACGCTTGCCTGTGACTGTGGCACGGGCGTCTCGCCCGTGAATCCACCGCCGAGACGGCGGTGCCACAGGTGCATCCAACCGTGAAGTACTCTAGACAATCGCACAAGTTATCAAGTGGGCTGACCTGGCGAGCTGGGCGTCCTTCGCTTCCCACGGCACCAGGATGGATAGCCGAAGTCCGCTACCTCAGCGGGTGCTCATTGGCGGCGTTTGGCCAAGGCGTTGCTCAGGCCTTCTTGGGCTTTTTCGTGGTGCGGATCGAGGAACAGGGCCTGGCGGTATTGTGTTATCGCCGCTTCGGGCCGGTCCTGCTCCAGCAGCAGATCGCCGATGAAACAGTACCAATCAGGACTGTCCTGGTTGAGGCGCAGCGCTCTACCAGCCGCTGCGAGGGCCTCGTTGAGCTGCCCGTGTTGGCGCAGCCACGTTGCTAGAAGGTAATGGGCCTCGGCGAAGCTGGGATCGTCGCGCACCGCTGCCCGCGCTTCCTCGATGGCACGATCGAGGTCGTTGTTGTAGGCGTATAGCTTGCCCCGATGGCAGTGCCATGCCGCCGGGCCAGGTGAACGGTACACGGTGAACGAGCCAACCAGCAAGTATAAGAAAACGCAAAACAGCAGCCAGGATGCAGACCGGCGAAGACTGCCCGTCGAAGCGAATTGCCCGATGCGATATATGCCGTAGGCACCAAAAAGAAGGAGAAATGGAATGAGGGGAACGCGGTATAAAGCGGCATTGAAAAACGGAAGGTAAGACAAGAAGAAGACGAGAATGAAACTCGCAACGAGAACGGACACCTCCATTCTTCGTTCGAACCACGGCGACGGTGCCTGTTTGCGCCGTCGTTCAGATCGATGATCAAGGGCCAATCGAATGATCCCGAGAATGGATAGTGACAACACCAAAGGGAAGTTCCCGGGAATGATGCTGAGCGCGCGCGAGAACCTGCGCTCGCAGTCGATCACCTTGTTGTGAGAAATCTCCGCCGGGCCCCAGAACAGAAGCACTCTCTTGATGGTCACTTGGGCGAACTTTGAGGGGTTCTCCCGTATGAAGCGGAGAGCCTTGTCGGTGAAGTAAGCCGAGACTTCCGAGTACTTCAAGGGCCTTCCCAGTTCCTCCTCCACCCGCTTCACGATTCTCGGGTAGTCGTAACACGTGTGAAAGTGTCCCCATCCGGGAACATACTTGAGGAAGAGCCCCCCCGCATATTCATTGTTTCCAATAAAGAGGTTTATTCCCGAGTTGCACGAGATGAATACAAAGTCATCTGCCACTCGGTAGTTTCTGATCGTCGCCGGTGCTACGGCGATAATGGCACCCAAGACGAGGCCCAGTCCGGCTCCGTAGGTGCGCAGGGGCTTACGTCTCCGACGGGCAATCCAGAAGGTCCACCCCACGCCCACGGGCAGAAACAGCAGGGGATTCGGTTTCACGAGGGCCGCCAAACCCAACAGCAAACCCGCCCCAAGGGCGTAGCGAAACGAGAGCCGCTCTGTCCAGAGCGCGAGGACATAAACGAATGACAGGAGCAGGAAGATGAGCAGCGCCGGCTCTTGGAACTCTCCCTCAAAGTAGATGAATATCCAGTATGAAGACATAAGGGCTGCAAAGATCAGGGCCGGGGAGCGCCCAAACCATTTCTTGCCCAGTAGGAAAGCCAGAACAACATTAATCAAACCGAACACCATTTGGACGATTCGAGGCGCCAGGTAACTGAGTCCGGCAACTCTGTAGATCAGGGAAAGGAAGTAAGGATAGCCCGGAGGCCTGAGATAGGGGGTGGAGGAGATCAGCGGGTCGGCCTCGCCCTTGGGGGGCGTCCAGTCTCCGGACACGAGGGCTCGCGCCCAATAGTCGTGAAAGCCGGGGTCAACCACCGGAGTGGAAAAATCGGGCGCTCCGACAAGCTCCCGCAAATAAAGCCCCCGGAGGACGGCCCCCGCCAAGAGGATCCCGACAAGGATTAGGAGCTCTCGCGAACGCTTTGACTTCATTGGCGAGTCTTCCAATCCTGGTCGGCCAACGGTCATTGACGCGAATGTCCTAGATCATTTCGGCAGCGGCCGCGCAGGCCTCCTCCAGGAGCATGGTACCGCCTTGGTCGTCCGGACGGAACCTCTCCTGGTCCCAGAATCCGGCCCCGTCGACGGAAACCTCCGAGTCCTGCGCGAACAGCAATCAAGATGGGTAGACGCGCCCCGCGCGTGGGTGGCTCCGCGGGCCGCCGAGGCGATCCGTGTGGCGGGACGCCAGTCCGACCGATGTTGGCTTGACATCCGCCAAGTTGATGCTATTATTACCCTAAAGCCATGAAGCCGAGGCCCAAACGACACTACGAGGCACGGGCGAGGATCGCCAAGGCGCTCAGCCATCCGAGCCGCCTGCTCATGCTCGACGCCCTGGCGGAACGGGAGATGTGCGTCTGTGACCTGACGAAGCTGGTCGGTGCTGACCAGTCAACCGTCTCGAAGCACCTCGCAGTGCTCAGGCAAGCCGGAATCGTGGATGATCGGAAGGACGGCACGATGACGTTCTACAGCCTGAAGATCTGCTGCCTGCAAGGCTTCTGGGAATGTGTCGAATCGGTGCTGAGGGACAACCTGAGGGAGCAACAGGCTGCGCTGGGGTAAGGGCGTTTTCCTTTTTCCGTTCGTCCATGGCGAAAGGGACATAAAGTCATCATTTGTGGGATTCAACCTTGAAACAGTGGAAGTTACTCAGTGCTTTCGTCGCGATCTTCCTCGTGGCGTACTTCCTGCCACTTTCCGATTCGAAGGTCACGGGCGCGATCCTCGAAGCCTTCAAGATGCTCCAGTGGTACGCGCGCAACCACACGTTGGCTTGCGTGGTGCCGGCGTTGTTCATCGCCGGGGCCATCATCACGTTCCTGTCGAAGGAGGCTGTGCTCCGGCACCTTGGGCCCAAGGCCAACAAGGTCGAGGCGTATTCGGTCGCCTCGGTATCGGGATCGGTCCTCGCCGTCTGTTCGTGCAGCGTTCTGCCGATGTTCGCAGGCATCTATCGGGTTGGGGCGGGACTCGGTCCTGCGTCTGCATTTCTCTACTCAGGCCCGGCGATCAACATCTTGGCGATCTTTCTCACGGCGCGCGTACTGGGCTTTCAGATCGGAGTGGCACGGGCGGTGGGCGCCATCATCTTCGGCATCATCATTGGCCTCATCATGGCCGCGGTCTTTCGGAAGGACGAGCAACGCCGCATCGCCGTAACGGCCGCCATGCCTGATCCTCCTCGGGCGCGGCGATCCCTCTGGCAGACGGTTCTCTACTTCGCCTGCATGATGGCCTTCCTGGTCTTCAGCGATTGGTACAACCCGGGCAACGTCGTCGTTCACAAGACTGACGGCGAGGACATATGCGCCGTCTTGCTTCAGGAGACCCGGGACGAGGTGCTCGTGCAGGTGGATCGACCGGTCGCGGGCTTGAAGGTCGGCGACAAGATCACGCTGGCCAAGGCGGACATCGCCCAGATTGAAGAGGCCCGCAATTGGGTGATGACGGTTTATCGCGCGAAGTGGTACTTGGCCGGCGCCATGGGGCTGGCCGTGCTGCTGATGGTCTGGGGCTGGTTTGACCGCGGCGAGGTCGTGGAGTGGTTGGGCAACACCTGGGACTTCGCCAAGCTCCTGGTGCCGCTGCTGTTCGGGGGCGTGTTCGTCGTGGGCTTCCTCGGCGCGTTGCTTCCGGACGAGCAGGTGGCCGGTTTGGTAGGCGACAACAGCCTGAAGTCGAACCTCGTCGCCTCCATTGTGGGCTGCCTGTTCTACTTCGCGACGCTGACAGAGATCCCGGTCCTCCAGGCACTCATGGAGCACGGCATGCACTCGGGGCCGGCGCTGGCGCTGCTGCTGGCCGGTCCGGCACTGTCGTTGCCCAGTCTGCTGGTTATTCGGTCGGTCATCGGGATTAAGAAGACGGCTGTCTTCACGGGGCTGGTGATTGTGATGGCCACGATCGTCGGCATGGGCTATGGGGCGTTGAATTAGGGAGTGTGCGATGAAGATCGAAGTTCTCGGGCCGGGTTGCCCGAGGTGCAATGCGCTGGCCGCTAGCGTTCGGGCGGCCGTGATGAGCCTGGGGCTGGATGCCGAGATCACGAAGGTAACGGACATCAACGAGATCACCTCGCGTGGCGTGATGCTGACGCCGGCGCTCGTCGTGGACGGCCAGATCAAAGCGAGCGGCAGGGTCCCGTCACCAGAGGAGATCCAGGGGATGCTGTCGTGAGCCCGCGTCGGCACCGGCGAAGGACCGTCGCAAGTGGAGGAGGAGTAGAGTCGTCATGAAAGCCAAAGGCATCATCACCGTTGTACTGCTTGCCTTCGTCGGGGCGAGCCTGGTCTACCTCGTCATTCAGGAACCTTCTTCGAAGCCGGCGGTCCAGGGTGAGTCGGGACAGACGAGAGCCACCGTGCCGGAGTCCAAAACGCCTGGCGCTGTGGAGCCGACGCCGGCAGAGCCGGACGAGCAAACCGGTCACAAACTAATCGCGTACTACTTCCATCGGACCCAGCGCTGCCGAACGTGCCTGACCATCGAGGCGTACGCAGAGCAGACGTTGGAGGAAGCGTTTCCCCAGGCGCTGAAGACAGGAGAGCTTGAGTGGCACACTGTGAACGTGGAGGAGCCAGCCAACGAACATTTTGTCGAAGACTACCAGCTTACGTCCAGCGAACTGGTGTTGGTCGAGACGGAGAATGGTGAACAGAAAGAATGGCGAAATCTCACACGCGCCTGGGAACTTGTCGGTGACGAACTCAAATTCAAGGCCTACGTCGAGGCCGAAGCGGCGGCCTTCCTGGAGCAGGATTCGTGACGGATGGGCTGTATCTCGGAATCGTCTCGGCGGCTTGGTTGGGGATTCTGACCTCGATCAGCCCGTGTCCGTTGGCCACAAACGTCGCCGCGATTTCCTTCATCGGGCGGCGGATCGACAGCCCCCGAGCGGTCCTTGCCACCGGCCTACTGTACACGCTCGGGCGGACGCTTGTGTATGTGGTTCTCGGAACACTGCTCGTCTCCAGCCTGCTCTCCGCCCCGATCGTGTCGCATCTCCTGCAGAAATACATGAACAAGCTGCTGGGGCCGATCCTCATCCTGGTTGGCATGGTGCTAGTAGGACTGATCCAGTTCAACACGAGAGGATCCCGGCTGGGAGAGAAGGTCGGCAAACGCGTCGAGACTTGGGGCATGTGGGGCGGCCTGGCGCTGGGCGTCGTCTTTGCGCTCTCCTTCTGTCCGGCATCGGCGGCTTTGTTCTTCGGCAGCTTGGTTCCGCTGGCCGTCAAGTGCGAATCGCCCATGCTGTCGCCCATGGTGTACGGCGTCGCAACCGCCTTGCCAGTCCTCGTTTTCGCGATTCTGATCGTACTGAGCACGCGTGCGGTGGGCCGGGCCTTCGACAAGATCACCCAGTTCGAGTGGTGGGCGCGCCACGCAACCGGTGTTATCTTTATCGGTGTCGGAGTGTATTTCTCACTGGCGTACATCTTCCGCGTGTTGTGATGGTTTGAAAGGAGACCGAATTATGCAGCATAAAGTGATCATGAGTTTCGTGGTTGGATGTGTCGTATCGCTGGCCACGCCTGCCCTTGCGGGCTCGGCGGAGGCGGCCGCCAAGTCGTTTGCGGCCGGTAAGGCCTTTCTGTCCAAGGCCGATTTCGATGGGGCGATGGGGGCGTTCAAAGCGGCCGCAAAGGCGGACCCCGGGAATCAAGAGTATGCGCAACAGTACGCCATGCTCCGCCAGGTCATTCGAATGCGCGGGGATTGTCGGAAGGAGCAGGACGCTGAACGGTGGCTGAAGATGGCCGGGGCGCTTCGCACGTTCTATCACGATCATCGTCTTTACTCCGAATCCCTGCCGCTTGACGCGGAGCGTCACCGGCGACACCGATCCAGCGAGTCCGCCGTCCTGCTGGCCGAGACACAGCTCGCGTTGGGTATGAACTCAGAGGCGGCCGAGATGCTCAGCGTCCTGACGAAAGAGCAGACGTCCCCGCGGGCCAGGGTGCTCCACGGACTTGCGCTTGCGCGCCTGGGGCGGATCGACGAGGCGAAGAAGCTGGCAGAGGAACCACGGCAGGCCCCGGACGACGTGGGGCCACGGTACTTCTATGACCTCGCCCGCCTACAGGCCCTGACCCGCGACTCCAAGAGCGCCTGTGAGGCGCTGACCCGGTCGTTTGAACTCACACCGCCCAGCCAACTTGATGCCTTCAAGGCCGAAGCAAAGGAACACCAGGACTTCGGCGCGCTCGTGGGTACCGCGCGTTTTGCCAAGGTCCTGGAGACTGCGTCCAAGGTAAGGGAATCCAAGTGCAGCAAGGGCGCCGGGTGTGGAAAGTGCCCGATGCGAGCCAAGTGCGAGGGCGAGAAGTCCAAGGATGCCAAGAAGGGGCAGTAGTCCGCACCGCAGCGGCAAGGAACGGGCGCAAGGGTGCGCGCCAAGTTCTTCTGTAGCCCAGGCGCCAAGGCCCATGTTTTCATCGCCGCCGCGGCCGTGCCACAAGCGTCGGGGGATACACGTCCAGGCCACCCCTTGTCGGCGATCGACCAGCCGGGACCGCCGACCGAGCACTGAGAACGTGTACAAAAAGAGAGCTTGACTTGTGGAACAGGCGTCTCACCTGTGGCTACACCGCCGAGACGGTGGTGCCACAAAAAGAGACACCACTTTCCAAACACCCTCTGAATGAAAACCACGCGACGTGTTGTCCAATTCGGCTTCCTGTGCTTGACGCTGGCCGGCGTGTTCGTTCTTCGTGGGAACGCCGAGCGGTGGTGCCCGTTCGGAGGTGTCGAGGCCCTTTATACGTATGCAACCGAAGGCAACATGACGTGTTCGCTTGCCATCTCCAACTTCTATATCCTGGGCGGCGTCATCGTCATGACGCTGCTCCTTCGTCGCGCGTTCTGTGGCTACATGTGCCCGATCGGCACGATCTCGGAATGGTTGCAACGAGGCGCCGCAAGGCTGGGCATCGGCCCGGCAAGGGTGCCCCGCCGACTCGATCGATGGTTGTCCATCCTGAAGTACGTTGTGCTGGCGATCATCTTGTACTTCACGTACCGAGCCTCGGAGTTGGTATTCAGGGGGTTTGACCCGTGCTACGCCCTGATCAGCCGCCACGGAGAGGACATCACCGTGTGGGCATACGTGGTAGCCGGGGCCGTGGTGATCGGATCGTTGGTTGTCACCGTCCCGTTTTGCCGGTGGCTCTGTCCGCTGGCGGCCGTGCTGAATCCTTTCTCTCGCCTGGGGATCGCACGTATCAGGCGAAACGAAGCTGCCTGCCTCGATTGCGGAAAATGTACGGCCGCTTGCCCGATGGCCATCTCGGTGGAGAAGGTCCGGCAGGTGACAGCCGCGCGATGCCTGTCGTGCCTGGATTGCATTGAGGCGTGTCCGGCGCGCGAAGACGGCGCCATCAGTTGGGGACCGCCCGCTTGGCTGGGGCGCTCTTGGCCGAGGTGGTCCTTGATCGCCATCCTGCTGCTTTGTACGACGACGGCCGTGGCGGCGAGCTACTGGTTCCCGCTGCCGTCGTTCATCAAGACACGCGGCGAGGCGCCCGCGGTCACCGCCACCTGCCGGCTGAGAATCCACGACCTCGCCTGCCGCGGCAACGCCAACCTGCTCGTGTATTTCCTCGAGCGCGACGACGCATTTGAAGTGCCAGGCTACGTCAAGCTCGAAGCATGGCCCGAGCCGGGCGCCGCCGAGGCCCGCGTCACGTACGACCCGTCGCTTTGCGACGAGACCGCCATCAAAGAGGCCATCACCGAGCCGTACTACGATGCGATCGGGGCAATGTGGCGATTCTCGCCTTTCAGGATCATGGACTACGATCCGACCGGATCCGACGAGGACGATGCGAAGCGAGACCGGCGTGCGGGCGGATGATCCGCAGCGACTGAACGTCTCCGAGATAGGCTGCTGATGCATGTGGCGAGACGGCATGACAACGAGGCCGCCCGCAAGGAGGTTTCAGACGTGGTAGCGGACAATGGCAAGCGCCTGTCCTTCCTGGATCGTTTTCTCACGCTCTGGATCTTCCTGGCGATGGCCGTGGGGGTTGGCGGCGGCTACCTCTTCCCCAGCGTCGAGGGATTCGTCAACCGATTCCAAGTGGGAACCACGAACGTTCCGATTGCGATTGGCCTGATCCTCATGATGTACCCGCCACTCGCGAAGGTGAAGTACGAGGAACTCGGCGACGTGTTCCGTAACGCCAAGATCCTCAGCCTGTCGCTCGTGCAAAACTGGGTGGTCGGCCCGATTCTGATGTTCGTCCTCGCCGTCCTGTTTCTACACAGCTACCCCGAGTACATGGTCGGCCTGATCATGATCGGGCTGGCGCGCTGTATCGCCATGGTGATCGTCTGGAACGACCTGGCCGAAGGTGATGCGGAGTACGCCGCCGGACTTGTGGCCTTCAACTCGATCTTCCAAGTGCTTTTCTTCTCTGTGTATGCCTGGGTGTTCATCACGAAACTACCACCCTTGCTCGGCTTGGCGGGCGCCGAAGTTGACGTGACTATCGGCCAGATTGCCAAGAGCGTCTTTATCTACCTCGGAATCCCCTTCCTGGCTGGGATGTTCACCCGGGTCGCCATGCTGAAGACGAAGGGACGCGGATGGTACGAGGCGAAGTTCATCCCGAAGATCTCACCGGTGACACTGGTGGCCCTGTTGTTTACCATCTTGGTCATGTTTTCCCTCAAGGGCGAATACATCGTGCAGTTGCCGCTGGACGTCGTCCGCATCGCCATACCGCTCTGCATCTACTTCGTCGTGATGTTCCTGGTGTCGTTCGGGATGGGCAAGAAGCTTGGCGCCAGCTACTCGAAGACCACCACGATTGCCTTCACGGCCGCGAGCAACAACTTCGAACTGGCCATCGCCGTGGCGGTCGCGGTTTTCGGGATCGGTTCCGGCGTGGCTTTCGCCGCCGTCATCGGGCCGCTGGTCGAGGTTCCCGTGCTCGTAAGCCTGGTTAACGTCGCGTTGTGGCTCCGGCGGCGACACTTCGCAGAGTCGTCTCACGCCACGGCTGACGTCACATAGCGCACCGCCAGGAACAGCGAGATCACCAGCAATCCGATCTTTGTTATCCCCGATGACGCTTCGCCTGCGCTCTTCGATCGCGCGTAGACGATTGACGTTTCGCGGAGAACTAGGGCGTTATCCCGCACTGTGAATCGAGAACCCACCTCGAAGCAAGGTGGGCCACCCGGCCCCATGTGCATTCGCTCCAGGCGCCCAGCACGTCGGTGTCCGGGACATGAGTCAACCCTCCATGGGCAGTGGTGACAGGCCAAGCCGACAGGCCCCTCCGCAAACATGACGAACCCATCGTAGCAAAAACGCCGGTCGCAGCACAATGCCCGAGCTTTCACCGATTGGCCTCGACGTGCGCGATCAGCTTGTAGATTAGCTTCGCCGCGAGGAACTCCGTTTGCACGCTGCCTGGCAACGGCACGACTTCCACCACGTCCGCCCCGACGACCGTTCGCTGCATCGCAACGGCCCGCAGCAGGTCCGTCACCTGGTGCCAATCCAGCCCGCCCGGTTCCGGCGTGCCCGTGCCGGGGGCATAGGCCGGGTCGAAGCCGTCGATGTCGATCGTGACGTAGACCTTCTCCGTCAGCGAATCCAACACCTTCAGAAGCCAGTCGGGATCTTCCATCGTCTGTCGAGGCGTAATCGGCTTGATGCCCCGCTTCTTCATGAAGCGGTGCTCCTCGATGCTCCAAGAACGGATCCCCACCGGCACAACTGGCACGCCCATCTCCCAGACCCGCCGCATGACGCACGCGTGGCTGTACGGCGAGCCGTGGTAGCTGTCTCGCAGGTCCGCGTGGGCGTCGATCTGCAACACGCTCAGCTTCTTGTGCCTGCTCACGACGGCCCGGACCAGTCCGCTGGTGATCGAATGCTCACCACCCAGGCCGATCAAGACCTTGCCGTCTCGCACCACGCGGCGCGCCGCCCTGTACACCCCTTCGTGCATCTGCTCCGGCCCCGCGGCAATTGGCTCCAGTGGCTCCAACGTGGCGATCCCACAAGCGTAGAACTCGCGTCCGCACTCCTCGTCGAAGTCTTCAAGCTGCCGGCTGGCCGTAATGACCGCCTGCGGCCCCCAGCGCGTACCGGTCTGGAAGGTCGTCGTCGCGTCGTACGGCACCGGCAGGATGGCGTAGCGGGCTTGGCGGTAGTCGCTCTCACGCTTCGACAAGGCGAGGAACTTGTCCATGTTTGCCGGTATCCTGGTGGTGTACTCACGGGCGAGACGCCCGTGCTACAGACGTTCCTGGACGCACTGCAAGGCGTCGTCCCAAACACCTAAGCCGGTTCTGCTAATGTTTGAACAGTGTGCGTGCCACTGGGGGCTTGTCTGCCAGTGCCTCCACACATGATGGACGCACGGGCAGGCACACTGCCCGTGGCACCCGTGGCTGTCAACTGTTCAAGCATCACCCAGTCCCGCTTAGTCGTACGGCGATCTCTCTGCCGTGCACGATCTCTCCGCGGCACCGCCGCCCAAGGCGGTCGAGCCACAGCCCTGAGGGCAAACCCCTAACGTATCTTCGAGGAGCCGCGTGGGCAAGGACCACCAGCGCAGCACGATCCACTCGGGATGTCGGGCAGTCCAAAGCCTACGTTCTACGGTTGACGCGCGGCGACGATCTGTGTCATATACCCGCTGACCGGGTCCACGTGCGGTAGCTGCCCGGCCGGCCAATCAGAAGCAGTGGAGGAAGCCGATCCATGCCCCATGTTGTAACAGAACGCTGCGTGAACTGCCGCTACACGGACTGCGCGACCGTGTGCCCGGTGGAGTGCTTCTGGGAGGTCAAGGATCCGGCGATGTTGGTGATCGATCCGAGTACTTGCATCGACTGCGGCCTTTGCGTTCCGGAGTGCCCCGTGCATGCGATCTACGCCGATGATGAGGTGCCGGAGCCGTATCGGCAGTGGACCAAGAAGAATGCGGAGTTGTTCAGCGGCGGCACCAATATCACGGAGAAGAAAGAACCCTTGCCGGGGGCCATCACACTTGAGGAAATCCAGAAGCAGGAAAAGGCCAAGGGCTGGGACATCAGTGAGCCTGGCGGAACGTAAGGCGTCGCGCGAGAATAACATGATCGATTGTGCCGCTTGGCTGGCTTGCTGGCTTGCCGTTTGGCGGACCTGCCCGCCGGCAGGCGGATCAACCGTTTACGTTATTCCTGCGCGGCTCCTAATCGTCTCGCCTTATCCATGAGCAGAGGATCTCGGCATCACAGGACACCGGTGCGGTCCGAGGCTGCGTCTCGACCCAGGCAGCGTCCCACGCCCCTTGTGGCACAGAGCGACCTCCGGCCGCAACCAAAGTGTGGCACGGGCGTCCCGCCCGTGACCCCACCGGCGAGACGCCGGTGCCACAGGCTTCTTCGCGAGAC
>JAFGQA010000287.1 GCA_016935885.1 Phycisphaerae bacterium
GATTCTGATTCCGCACCTCCTTTCCACGCCGGCCGGCGCATCGATAGAAACAAACCTAATCACACAGATCGACTCCTGATACATCCTTCAACTCCGCCAGGGCCTCAGCCTCCGTCAACTCGCGCCACGTCTTGGATTCGTCAAGGAGTACTTCGGACGGGGAGAAGGTGCTCGGCGGGATGGGATCAGTGTTGAAGCCCGAGTAGTACTTTGTCATGAGTATTCTGTTGGAACTGCGGCCCTTCGCCAGGGCATCCGGAGAATGCAGGATGAGATCCCAAGTCACAACGAAACCCTTTGAATTGATGTAAAACACGTCCCACCGATCCCAAATTGGATCATTGTCATCCTCGCGGAGCACCGTGCCGTAGCTCTCCTCCAGCACTACGTCACATTGCTCTCCATCCACCTTTGCCGAACCGATCCAAAGACCGTCTTCGATTGCCTGTTTGAACCAGGATGGGTAGTTTGGGGCCGGGCCGACCCAGGTGTTTCTATACATTCCAGTTTCACATCGCAGTCCAGGCTCAACGCCTCGACACAAGCGAAACCAGTGTGGATTGAATGGATACTCCGTGTGCTTCCCTTCGATGCCGTTCCAAGGCCACTTGAACTCTGAGAAGCGCCCATTCTTCAAGAACAGCGTGTAGACCGGCTTGCCCTTTACCGAGATTTCCGTCTTCAGGCTGTCCGGTGTCATGGCCGCGTTGACTTCGGCAAACCTCCGCTTGCGCGGCCACCGGTTCATTGGTAACCTGGACTCCCACGTGTCTTCAGTACACCAGCAATGGATGCAGTCCGCCCTGAACGTCAGGTACTTCGTCGTTTCGTACTTGTGCAACACCTTGGCCGCGAGTTCCCTGGCCTTTGCCTTACGTTCCGCTTCGGGAATCCGCTCGCTCTCTTTCTTCAACCGCAAAACTTCGTAGTATCGGTTTTCGTAGTGTGCCAGCCATGTGACGCCCGTCAGGACCAGGCCCAGGCAAGTGAACAGACCGATCATCAGCGTTTTTCTTATCATGGCATGCCTTCTCAGAAATGCCCTCATTGGGCGCGCCCTGTTGTAACCCCGACCACGCGCCCACCCGGTCCGCCGGCCAAACAAGGCCCGGGGGCGCATCTTCAGCGCACGTTGTGCCAGCGGCACAACGAATCTATACATCTGTTTCCATCTGGAACAAACCTGGCGGGAAGGGCGCCCAGTCAGCCGGCCGCCGACCAAACACAAGTGGCCAGATGAGCCCCAGCTAACCAACCTGGCAAGGTAAGCGTCGCCGAACTTCCCATCCGGCCACGGCCGTGGGAAGCTGGGGACATTCGGCATATTCGTCAGCGCCACTAGGGCGCTTCTGTCAAAGCTTGCCAGGTTGGTGTTTCTTCTATTACTACTGGACTATACCAGGCCCGGACTCCGGATGCAAGCAGAAAAAGCTGCAATCTTCACGACTCCGCGTCCTTGGGCCGGCCGGCCCACCTTGTTTCAAAGGGGGCTCTCGACTCGGCACGCCGTTCGATGTTCGCCACGCCCTCGGTGCCACGGCCCGACACGTCATCCCAAATCCACAATTCCCAATCGTCAATCCCCAATCGTCAACCCCAATCTGCAATCCGCAGACGGAACGCTGAACAAGAATGCAGACTGACTTAAGCGAATGAGCGCCCCTGCGTGCCGCTGGCGGCTCGACGCGCCCAGTGGCCATCATCTCATGATTCCTCCGCTCGCTGCAAAGGAAGAATCCGCGCTCTCGATTGGCCCTCGTCCACGACGATCAATGCGCCGCTCCGCAGGAGTGACTCGAACTGACGAATCGCCGCCACAACGAGGCTGCCGAGGTGGTCAGGCAACACGTCCCGGGCCCGCACCTGGATCACGCTCGGCCCCTCCGCCTGGCTGCCTGCCAGGATCGATCCGAAATCCAGATCGTGGGTGAAGACGACAAAGCCGTTGGCCACGGCCCATGCCATGATCGCGTGATCGGGCGCCTTGGGATCGCCCACGCCGGACCAATGCACTGCCTCCCAACCGTGTTGCTCAAACACACGACACCAGTCAGGTGTCAGATTCATATCGACCAGTATCTTCATGAACCTGCGAGAGGGATCTCGATCTCTTCGGCACGCCACGCGGCATAGGCTAAGGCTTCAAGGAGGTCCTCTTCCTCCAAGTACGGATAGGCCTTCAGGATTTCCTCCTTGGAGCGGCCGGCGGCGAAAAGCCCAACGATGGTGCCTACGGTCACGCGAAGGCCGCGAATGCACGGCTTGCCACCCATAACCTGAGGATCAGATGTGATTCTTGAGGGTTTGTTCATGACAATCGCACCTGCTTAGGCACAACGGTACAACGATCTATTATACCATGAAACGGCCCGCAGTGGACTTCCGCCGGGCGCTTCGCCAGGTACCGGCTGGCCCAGGTTGTTTTAAGCGGGGGGCTCGACGCTCGCCCGCCCAACGCGGTCCCAACACGCCGGCTTCTCAGGCCCCATAGACGGATCGGCATCCCGGCGACGAGCGGGGCCCTTGTCGAATCGCAAGGTGGTTCTATACCACGGTCGCCTCGACCGCCTTGGCAAAGCTGAATACTTCACCCGATGCGTCCACGGCGACATTGTCGCCGGGGCCGAAGTCGCCGGCCAGGATCCGCCTGGCCAACGGGTTCTCGATCTCCTGCTGGATCAGGCGCTTGAGCGGGCGGGCGCCGTAGCTGGGCTCGTAGCCGTCCTTGGCGAGCTTGTCCTTTGCCTTGTCGGTGAGTGTCAACGTCATGTCACGATCGGCCAGCCGGTCTCGCAGGTATTGCACCTGGATGTCGGCGATTCGCCGGAGATCGTCACGCGACAGGCGGTGGAAGATGATCGTCTCGTCGATGCGGTTGAGGAACTCGGGGCGGAACGTCGCCTTGAGCACCTCTCTCACCTGCATCTCGATCTCGACGTCGGCGGGGCCAAGCTCGCTGCCGCCCTCTTCGATCAGCTTCTGGATGTACTCGCTGCCGATGTTGCTCGTCATGGCAACGATTGTGTTCTTGAAGTCGACCGTCCGGCCGTGGCCATCGGTCAGAAGACCGTCGTCGAGGACCTGGAGCAGGACGTTGAACACGTCGCGGTGGGCCTTCTCGATCTCGTCGAGCAGGACCACGCTGTATGGCTTGCGGTGCACGGCTTCGGTCAGCCGGCCGCCTTCTTCATATCCAATGTAGCCCGGCGGGGCGCCGATCAGCCGGGCGACGCTGTGCTGCTCCATGAACTCGCTCATGTCGATGCGAATGAATGCGGACTCGTCGTCGAACAGGAACTCGGCCAACGCCTTGCACAGCTCGGTCTTGCCCACACCGGTCGGCCCGAGGAACAGGAACGAACCGATCGGCCGGCTCGGGTCGCCCAAACCCGCCCGGCTGCGCCGCACGGCGTCGGAGACGGCCCGGATGGCCTCGTTCTGGCCGACGACGCGCTCGTGGAGGCGCTCCTCCATGTGCATCAGCTTCTCCTTCTCACCTTCGAGCATCCGGGAGACAGGGATGCCGGTCCACTTGCTGACGATCTCGGCGACCTCCTCCGTCGTGACCTCCTCACGCAGAAGGCCGCCGCCGCCCGCGTGCAGGTCGGCGAGCTTCCGCTCACGTGCTTCAAGGGCGTTCCGCAAATCGGGCAGTTCGCCGTAGCTGATTCGGGCCGCACGCTCCAACTCGCCCTGCCGCTGGGCCTCCTCCAATTCGGTCTGCTTGGCGTCGAGCTGTTGTTTGGCCTGCTTGATCGCCTCGAGCTCGGCCTTCTCGTTCTCCCACGCGGCCGTGAGCGCGCTGTTCTTCTCCTTCAGTTCCGCCAACTGTCTCTCCACGGCATCGAGGTGCTTCCTGCTGGCCTCGTCCTTCTCCTTCTTCAGCGCCTCGCGCTCGATCTCCAGTTGCATGATCCGCCGGCGCAGTTCGTCCAGCTCGGCCGGTAGCGAATCGTTCTCGATGCGCAGACGCGCCGCCGCCTCGTCGATCAGGTCAATGGCCTTGTCAGGTAGGTGGCGATCTTGGATGTACCGGTGCGACAGCGTCGCCGCCGCGACCAGCGCGGCATCCTGAGTCCGCACGCCGTGGTGGGCGTCGTACCGCGGCTTGAGACCGCGGAGGATCGCGATCGTGTCCTCGACGGTTGGCTCGCCGACGTAGATCGTTTGGAATCGCCGTTCGAGGGCCTTGTCCTTCTCGACGTGCTGGCGGTACTCGTCGAGCGTCGTCGCACCGATGCACCGCAACTCGCCACGGGCCAACGCCGGCTTCAGCAGGTTGCCCGCGTCCATGGAGCCCTCGGCCTTGCCCGCCCCGACGACCGTGTGCATCTCGTCAATGAACAGAATCACCTGACCGGCCGATTCGGTGACCTCGCGGATGACGGCCTTGAGCCGCTCCTCGAATTCGCCGCGATACTTGGCGCCGGCGATCAGGGCGCCCATGTCCAACGCGACCAGACGCTTGTCCTTCAACGCATCGGGCACGTCGCCGGCGAGGATACGTTGAGCCAAGCCCTCGACAATGGCTGTCTTGCCGACGCCGGGCTCTCCGATCAGGACCGGGTTGTTCTTGGTCCGCCGGGCGAGGACCTGCATGCACCGTCGGATTTCCTCGTCGCGCCCGATGACGGGATCCAACTTGCCCTGCCGAGCCATGGTGACCAAGTCGTGACCGTAGCGCTCCAACGCCTGGTAGGAATCCTCGGGATTCTGCGACGTGACGGTGGCGCTGCCGCGAATCTCCTTGAGTGCCGCCAGGATGGCATCCTTGTCCACCCCGCTGACGGCCAGGATCTCCTTGGCCTCGCTCTTGACCTCGACCAGGGCCAGCAGGAGGTGCTCGGTCGAGACGTATTGGTCCTTCATCTTCTCGGCCAGCTCCTCGGCCCTCTGCAGCACCTCTTGAGACGACCGGCTTGCCGCACGCGACCCGCCGGAGACATTCGCGAGCCGGTTCAGTTCGGACCGCGTGATCTCGCGGATTCGTCCCACCGCTGCGCCGGCCTTCTCCAACAACGGCACCGCAATGCCGCCCGTGCCGCCGTTGGCACCGCTGGGGCCGCCGCCATTCGCCGGGGCGACGAGCGCCGCCAACAGGTGTACGGGCGTCAACTCGGCATGGCCGCCCGTTTGGGACAGCCGCTCGGCGCTTTGCAGGGCCTCAATCGCTTTGATGGTGAACCGGTCCGTACGCATAGTCGTCACCTCTTCAGCTTCCGCAGACCACGGTGTCAGTCCGGCCAAGCGTGGCATCCATCGGCGCAGCCGCTCGCGGCGGAGCCTACCCGTGGGCCTCAGCATCCACGTGTGCCCACGGGCAACATGCACGAGACGTTCCAAGGGGGCTCACATGAGCCAATATCTTGTCATAAAAGGAGTTGTGGTCTTTCTCGAAGACCAATCCCTGCCAATCTGGCAGGAGCTTTTGGCAGTGGGCGATGGCGGGCACGGACGCGACCCCCTCGCCATCAGCGCGGGGAGGGCCCGCGACTGACCCCGAATCGAGGGGCCACGCCGGTGAGGAATCGGACTGCCCCAACCTTCGGGCCTTCAGGAGATTCGGACAAGCTTCGGCATCTCGCATCTCGATATAGGGCCATATACGGATCGATTGGATACACACCGCCGTTGCCTCAGCCTTGCCAAGGCGGTACAATCAAGTGGAAGTGGCCGAGCGCGAAGTCCGCTGGGGAAGAGGCCGGCCGACCCACCACTGCGGCGTTTCTGCCCGAGAACGGCACACGCGCCGAGGAATCCGGCGATGTCCGAGCAGCCCATGCTGGTCGGATGCGCCACACGCCCTCGCGATCAGGGTATTCCAGCCTCGTTATCAGGAGACAGAGTCATGCAAGCCCGTGTGCGTCGAGTCGCGATTCCAGCCGGCATCGTCGGCGTGTTCACCATTGCCGCCATCTTGGTCATCGGGTGCGGCGGCATCAGTCCGTTCCTCGCAACGCAGTTCGCCAACACCTTGACGGGTGGACTCGCCTCAGGTGGTCCGGATACCTCGCCGCCGGACGACGGTGGCGTCGGTCAAGCGATTGATTCGGTCTGCGATCTGCCCGAACGGTTGCGCGGCATCTCCGTCACCGTGTCCAACGAATCACAGCAGTACGTCAAGTTCTCGATGACCTTTGCCGTTTCCGCCGGCTCCGGCGGCTTTGTCTGCGACGAGGAATACCAAGACTACATTAACGCCGGTTACGGCGAGGCGGATTTGACCGGCAACACGACCATCGTCGGTTGCGATACGCTTACGCTACTGGGCGGGAACAAGCTGCTCACGATGGAGTTCGGCATCAGCGAAGGTGCGAACGCCACGCTTGACCCCGCCAGCGGCACCGAGGAGAACCCGGTCCCGACGACCTACCAGTTGACCCGGCGTGACAACGGAAGCGAGATCATCCCGCTGCCGGAGATCATCGTATTGGGCAACGAGGATCCCAATTTCATCTGCACCGGCGGTGCCGTCCTTGGCGATCTCTGTAGCCAGCGAGGTTTCGTCTATTTCACACAGGCCGGAGTGCCAACCGGCAAGCCGGCCAACGTCTCGCGGATCCAGGGTACCGTTTGCAACTCGGGATTCGGCACGGCCCCCGAGTGGCGGCTCGATAAAACGGTCGAAGATGACACGGTGCAGCCGTATCAATACGCGGCCGGAGGCGCCATCGTTGTGACCGTGCTCGATCGGGACGGGGATGCTCCCGACGAGAATCGCAATCAGGCGGTCTGGTTGGTCACCGATGGTGACGGCAACACGATCCACAACCCCGCCCCCTGATCGCAAGCGTGACAGTACAGGTGAGGGCTCCAAGCCTATCCCGATGCTTGTGGCACCGGCGCCGGAGTCGTTGTGTCATCACGTGCCAGGGAAGGCCTTGGGATAGGCTCGAAGCGGTGAGCGAACAGCCGTGGCTATCCTCGCACCCACGGCTTCTTTTTGCGCGCCGGCGATGCACGTGACCTCCTGCGTTGCCGGTTGCGTTCCCGGCGGCCCATGTCGAACGATCCGCCTGTGGGACCCGATGGCGAAGACCGGACGATGCAGGGATATATCGCATCTGGAATCCGCCTCGCCAATCGCGGCAACTTGCCTTCTGGTAAGAGGTTGTGAGAGTCTCGCGGAATCTGCACAGACCGTGAAGAATGTTCGTGCTTTTGCGGCAAGACTGAGTTAGACTATTCGTCCCGGCGTAGGACACAAGGAATCAGGGTGGAATAGTCACGTCACCGCCTTGTCGTGCGGAATGGACTCCGGCGCCAGGCCATGCTGGTCGCAGGAGTATCGCAACCATGCGAGGTTATGTGCTTGCTTTCCGACCCGCCACCGGAGATGGAACGATCGTCACCGATGCCGGAGAGGCGGTCAAGTTCACCGGCGGCGGTAGGTACGCGGAGTTGCACGGAGGAGATATCGTGTCCTTTCAGGTGGGCCCGGGTGAGGGCCGACTTGGGGGAGCCAACGCGTGCGACATCGAGGTCGTGCAGAAATGGTCCGACAGCCTGACGGCGTCCCAAGACCCCGTGGTTCGGGAATTGTACTCGACGCTGGACATGGACAGCCCCGTCCATTAGCAGCCCGTGGCAAAACTGTGGCACGGGCGCCAAAGCCGGTGGTTTTCACGGTCAGGAACGGCGTTTCCGAACCACTGTTTTCCCTTTCACCACGGGCTGTCAGAGCAGTTCACGCTTGCCTGTGACTCTGGCACGGGTGCCGGAGCCCGTGAATCCACCGCCGAGACGGCGGTGCCACAGGTGCATCCGACCGTGAAGTGCTCTAGTAGGTCGCACGGCGTCTGGGGCCCGTGACAGTCTGGGCGGGCGCCACTGTTCTCCTGTCAGCGTGTATGCCGCGTGCCCCCACCGGAGAGGCCGCACGGGCGGACAAGCCGCCCGTGGCACCCATCATCGGGTGCACGACAGTTTAGGCGGGTGCCACTGGCAGCTTGCCTGCCAGTGTGTATGCCCACGCGCCCAGCGGAGAGACCGCACGGGCGGACAAGCCGCCCGTGGCACCCAGAATCGAATGCCGCCGGAAGTGTCACGGACCCCCCATCATCGAACGCCACCGGAAGTGCCAGGGACCCCGGCGTGTGGTTCACCCACCGGGGTCACTTGAGCAATGGGAGCCCCGCCTGCTATACTGCCCGGTCGGTGCGTACATTTGGTATCTATGGCATCGATGTTCCTGGAGGCAGGCAGATGGCGCGCAGGTTTTTTGCAGTACTCGGTCTTTCCTTGCTCGTGATCGGATCAACCGCCGGTTGTCAACATGGCGCCGCCGCTACCGCCGATGCCACGATCGTCCAGATTGGCTCGACCAAGGCGCCGGGCCTGTTCGGCCCGCCTGCCGAGTTTTGCGCCCTTCATCCGCGGCTCGAGGAATGCTTGGGGAAGCCGGTGTACTTCCGCGTTCAGCCGGACGGTCCCGCTCTGGCGATGCAACTCGAGCAGGGCAACATCGCCTACGCGATCTTGTCCGCCACCGAATACGCGGCAATCGAGGATCCGAGCAAGCTGACGTTGCTCGCATCGGGCGTCAACGCGCTGGGCAAGACCTCGCGCAAGGCCTACGTGGTCGTCAAGGCGCACTCGCACGTGAAGACCATTCTAGACTGCAAGGGCAAGCGATTCGCGTTCGGCACCTACGGCGACCTTCTCACGGACGTCGCCGTACAACGCGACCTGGAAGAAGCTGGCGTTCCAGTGAAGAACCTGCTGACGGAGATCCTGCCGCCGCCGGTTGCCTTTGACGGCCGGCTCTACCTCAAGAGTGACGTCGCAAAGACGATCGCCAACGACATCACCGTCAACGCCGGCGTCATCGACGAGGTCTATTACGAGAGCATGCCCGACACCGGTGGAAACCTCATTACCGGTCCTTCCAAGGACCAGTTCAAGATCGTCGGCGAGACCGTCGCCGTACCGGAGATGGTGGTTGTCGCCGGACCCGCCGCCGAGTCCACCCTCACGCAGAAGCTGAAGGACTATCTGCTCAACAAGGTCAAGGGTGACGAGAACGTTTGCCAGCAGCTCGGCGTCAAGGCGTTCGCCCCGGCCGACAAGGGAGCGTACGATGCTGCTCGGAAACTGCCGACCAAGCGGCAGTTTCCGTAACTGGGTCCCTCGTCGAATCACGGCGTGACGACACCTATGTGAACCGAACCGGAGATCATCACCATGCGTACTTTCGGCGACCTTGTGTGCCCGGACGTAGTCCGGCGCGGCGTGCTCATTCGCGACAGTGCGCTCGTATTGGCGGGAAGTATGCTGGTAGCGCTTTGCGCGAAGATCCAAGTGCCGATGGCCCCGGTCCCGATCACGCTGCAAACGTTCGCGGTCCTGCTCGTCGGGGCCGCGCTGGGGAGTAGGCGAGGCGCGTTGGCGCTGGTCGCCTACCTGTTGGAGGGCGCGGGCGGCCTGCCGGTGTTTGCCGGCCCGTCGCCGGGCCTGATGTCCTTCGCCGGTCCGACAGCGGGATACTTGCTTGCGTTTCCCATTGCTGCGTTTGTGGTGGGCTATCTGGCGGAGCGAGGCTGGGACCGGCGGTTCACAACTGCGATCGCCGCGATGGGCGTCGGGCAGGTGATCATCCTGGCACTCGGGTTCGGTTGGCTGGCGATGTTCGTCGGCGCGAAGGCGGCGTACGCGACAGGCGTGGCGGTGTTTGTGCCGGGCGACGTGCTGAAGATTCTGCTTGCCGCGACTGCCCTGCCCGCTGCATGGCGGCTGGCCAGAAACTAGTGCCGCGTTTCACAGGAAACGCGACTACGATTGCTGGACCGAGAATCCCTTCTCGGTCCTGAAGCCTGTGCCGAGAAAGGATTCTCGGCAGAGCGTACAGTCGTTCTATTCGTGAAACGCCGTACTAGTGCCCCGACATCACAAGCCATCGCGTCCAAGATTCTCCGACCTCAGTCGAGGGGTCCGCTCACAGGGTGTGCGTAGCTGCCTTCACGGCGAGATGGGGTCCTGCTCCAGCACCGCTACGGCGGGCCTGCCCTCAGGAGGCGGACGAATGCCTGCACGCTCGCCCACGCTTAAGGGACCCGCGAAACGCGGGCCGAGCCTCCTATTGCTCGTTGCCGGCCTCCTGCTCCCTGTGTCCGGCCTTGGTTGTGGCCCGGAGCCGGTCCAGGTGGACCTGTCTTCGACGCCGATTCGCTTTGTCATCGACCACAAGGGCTGGCCCAGACCCTTCTGGTGGCCCCGCGTGACGGAGTTTGCGATTGCCGATGGTCAGAACGACCTGATCTGGCAGCTTGAGTCCTCCAATCCCGACGGAGAACTGGCCCATCGGTTGGCGTTCGTTTACGGCCGCGTGCCGCCGGGCTTCTGCCAGGTGTTCCCGGCGAGCGATGCAGTCCCGGCGAGCCTGGAGCGCGGTCAGACATACTACGTTGCGGCCGGGGGACCCAGGGCCTTGTACCGGATGGCATTCTCTCCGCAGGTTGAGGCCCTGGAGATCATGCACCCAAGGCGCCAGTCGGCGCCCCCGTGATCAGAGCCTGTGTGAAGACAGGCGTGTGTCGTACTCCGTCCGTGGTAAGGTGAAGCCTTATTCTCATCCTCAGGGGTCTTCACCTCCTGCGAGATCGAGTTCGGGGCCCGTGACACTTGCGGCGACGTTCGATTCTGGGTGCCACGGGCGGCTGCCCGCCCTTGCGGTTTGTCCGGTGGGCGCATCGGGCGTACACACTGGCAGGCAAGCTGCCAGTGCCACCCCGCCGTAGCCCTGCGCCGGGTGCGACGGGTGGCTTGTCCGCGCGTGCGGTCTGTCTGATGGGTCCATGGGGATTCTACCAGGTGGCTCCGGAGGGCAACGCGTTTGGAGGGCAATGCGGCCCCGGCACGCCTGGATCGCCGTCAGACACACAATGTTGCGGCTGGGGAACCCAGGTCCCCGTACTGGATGGTGTTCTCTCCACCGCTTGACGCCCTGAAGTCTATGCACCAAAGGCGTCGATCCGCGTCACATCGCTCGGTCCGGTTGCAGACACTTGTCGCAGGTGCGCCCCTGGTTCCTGTCCGCTGAATCACGACGTGCCATCAGAACAACGGATAGATGAACGGCCCAGCCGCCGGATTGGACACTAGCAGCATCAGGAGGCCCAACACCGCGATGACCAGGAGCATCGGCAGGAGCCACCATTTCTTGTTGTGCTTCAGGAAACCCCAAAACTCCGCCAGCAGCCCGACGCGATCGCCTTCGGCCTCGCGGGCGAATGTCTCATGATCATTGTCGTGTGTCGCATCGTCGTCTTCGCTCATGGCGGTTCAATCCTCGGTTCAGAACTGTCGAAAATAGCGTTTCACGTCGGCCGGTGGCTCTCGTTGTACCCAGTAGGTCGTGGCCGACGGATCGAACTTCCGGGTCATCGCATCGCGACCGATGATCTTGAACACGATGCCGACCGGCGTGAGCACCAGATAGAATACGATCGCCATCACGACATGGGAAACCACGACGCCGATTGGGAAAAACACCACCGACATCAGCACGTATAGCGGTCGCAGGAGCTTTGGTGCCGCCGCCGCGCAGGACCCGCAGTACACTGCCAGGACCAACAGCACATATCCCGTCGTGTGACCCGTGCCTTCGGACAGCGGGGAGAAGATCAGCTTCTGCCAGTATGCCAGCGCGGCGACGGCAGGGAACACAACCAGGCCGGTCAGGCCAAACAGCCGCAGGGTTCGCGGCGACGGATTCAAGTCGAGCTTGGCGGTTGTCATTGCTTCCTCACTGCCTTTGACTCTACGATGCGAAGTAGTCGCGCATTGGGTCCAAGAGCCCCCGACCTTGGTCGGGGGGTACGCTCAAACGGCCTGCGCAGCTACCAGCCCGTGGCAAAAGGGAAAACAGCGGTTCGGAAACGCCGTTCCTGACCGTGAAAACCACCGGCGAGAAGCCGGTGCCACAGTTTTGCCACGGGCTGC
>JAFGQA010000288.1 GCA_016935885.1 Phycisphaerae bacterium
GCCGACGCCGATCCGAACCGCGACCGTGAGGGAGCGGTCAGCCTTCACCCTTGAGGAACGTCGGCAGACTGGTCATCCCCGTCGGCCACGGGGGGGCGACGTTACAAGGAAGCGTCAATGGAGCATGCACGCTCGACCCTAAAACGCTCTAGAGTTCGCGGGAGGGATCTTGTGCCGGCGTTGACCGCGCTCAGGGGCAAGCGCAGAATGGATCGCAATCCGCCCCGCCCGGCCAGGGCCGATCAGCATGCGGAACAAGACACGCTAGGCACGTGCTTCGTCCTCGAATAGCAGATGCCCTTAACCGCCTGTACGGCCGATACTTGTGAAACACGAAACTCTCCAAGTGGAAACGGCACTGGCCGGGCTGGTTCTCGGCATTCCTGCCCGGGCCATGCGTCGACTTGGCTACGACCCTGCCCCCACGCCATGCACCAAGTCACTTGGCTTGACAACATACGCTTTCGAGGGTACTCTTTACGTTGGTGTCTTGGGTGGCTTGGCAATGCTGGCGTAACAGGAAAAGCATCACCTTTCATTCGGGCGGTTGTTGGGCTTGAGATTGCCGCGTCCGGCGTTGTCGCCACAATAACATTCCGTGTCACGAGAGACAGAGGATGGACGCGCCCGTCGGCAGCCGCGTGATGTTCTTGATCGTGAGGGCGCAGGTGTCAGAGTCAAGTCCTCACAGGAAGGAGACAGGAATCATGAACGAACCACTCGTACATCGACCGAAGTTGCCGCTGTCTTGGCGTGTGGCGGCGGGGACGATCGTCATTGCGGGATGCTGGCTGCTGTGTATTGCCACGCCCGCGTACGCCGCATTCGCCCATGCGAAGAGCGGCGGTTGGTGGTGCAAGCCTACCGTATCAGATCATGAGAGTTGGGTGCTGACGACACCCACAGCCGCCGACACCATCACATGGTCGGCGGGTGTGAACGAGGTGGATTTCACACGGTTTGGGCCGGCGGGTTGGCCGGCCGAGCCTTATTTCACCTGTGCACCCCCTGCCCTGCCCGCCCCCAGGACATTCACTGGCTTCGGCTGGACCGTTGGTGGGCCGCCTGGGAGTGTAGCCAACTCGATGGGTGGCGGCTCTAGCATCCGTTGGACTAACACCGTTACGCTAACGGTCGGCGGCGTACCCAAAGCCGCGGGTACCTGGATGACCTACTCAGCGAATTGGACACTCAACGCCACCGGGGCTTTGGGATCGCCGATTCCACCTGCACGGAATTGGGAGGCCAAGGCCCGGGCCAGCGATCCTTGGCATATCTGGCTAGATGACCTTGACGCCGCGGATATCGTGCTTGGTGAAAGTATCGATCTGATGGTCCCGTTTGAGTTGGCGGAGGGCGAGTACTCCGAAAACGGCGGCATAGGGTTCGACATATACCTTGATCTGTACGATCCGGTTAACGGGCCTACCTCGACGAAGATCCTCGGGATCAGCTTGGGCGGCGAGGAGCCAGACAGCGTCACGAGCGCGTTTGATGGTACGGAGAACCTCGACGTGTTCACCGTGGTGGAGACGCCTCCCGAAGACCCCGAAGATCCCGAAGACACCGGCACCCTGGATCTCTTTGAGGCAGACTTCGAGGACATACGAGCGCAGATCTTGGCCGACGCCGGTGATGGGATGATCGACAATCCTGCCAACTTTTCCCTGGCGATTACGAACATCCCGTACCCCTACTATGCACTGCCTGACGGAATCGGGGAAGTCGCGAGAATCCGCTACGAGGGCCGGGCAGAGGATTCAGCTTCCATTCCGGAGCCGGCGACTGGGTTGCTGCTTGCCGTCGCTGCTGCGCCGATGATCGTGCGCCGTCGACGGGCATGGCTGTGAGTGACAGCCCCATGACAGATGTGCAGGGTAGGTCTGCGGGCACCGCCTCCAGCCGCCACGGGGCTATCTCATACCCAGGATCCGCTGCGCCTGCGTGAAGACACATTCCTCATAGCCAAGGGCCTGCGATAGGCGAAGGCTCTGTTCGATCCACGAGGGCAGCGTGGCGATACGCCTTCGCGTCTGGCGATCGAGCACGCGCCAAAACGACCGCGGCATCACAGGGACCGGATAGTCGCTGCCCCAGACGAGCTTGCGATGCAGTTCCTTGCGGCGCGCCAGGCGACGGAGCCACGGCGTCCGGCCGAACGCGCCCAGGGCGGAGATCTCCGCGTACAGCGGTGCGTCGGCGAATTCGCCCAGCAGGGCATCCACGAGTGCCCGATGGCCGGCGGCGCTCTGCCAGATGAACGACGGCGTGGCGGCGTGGGCGACGATCACGGTCGGCATCGCGCCTTCGGTTCGCAGATCGCGGAGCACCCGCAACAGCGGCACGGGGCTTTCGAATTCCATGTGCTGGCGCGACAACGACATCTCACCGCCGTAGTGAATCAGCATGGGCACGCCAAGCTCGGCGGCCTTGCGGAGGAAGGCCACGGTCCTCGGGTCGTCCGCGCGGATGTTCTGGTGGATGGGCAGCCATTTGATTAGGACCACACCCGCGGCAGCCAGCTCCTCCAACATGTCGCGAGCGTTGCGGCCGCGCTGGACGCGATACGGATGAATGGAGCCGCCAAGAAGAAAGCGATTGGGACGTCCCGCGTGTGTCTCCTGAGGCGTGTCTCGCGAGGCGTGTGCGGGCTTGGCACAGATGGCGCGCACCAGGCTGTTCGACGTGTACAGATCGGTCCCGAGCTGTTGCCCGCGACCGGCGGCGCCGACCGCGCGCCCCGCGTCGTCGTGGTACTCGTCAAACGCCAGCAGGACCAGCCGGTCCACGCCCTCGGCTCCGGACCAGTGCTGCGTGTTGAGCGCTTGAATCCGAGTGTCGAGATCCTCTCCACGGCCCAGCTTCTGATCGATCCCCAGCCAACGCCGCACGAAGAACCATGCCGGGCGCTTCAGCAGGCGCGGCGAAAGGTAGCCGTCGTAGCCCGGCGAGCCGGCCGCGCCATCCTGCTCGAACGAAAACCGTGGAATGCTCCCGTCAACTCGGCGGGCACTGAAGCCAACATGGCAGTGAATATCGATGACCATTCTCGGGCCGGCATTCAACCTGTCGTGAAGCGTATCTCGTGAAGCGTATCTCGTTTGCCTCGTACGCTTCACGCTTCACGAACGACGCTTCACGAAGGACGCTTCACGCATCCTTCTGCGGTCGCGAAGCGAGGCGGCTGCGAGTATAACACGTTCGCTATGGCTCCGTCGGATTGCGACTTGATTGTCATCGGCTCCGGCTTTGGCGGGGCGGTCTGCGCCCTGCGGGCCGCAGAGGCAGGCCTGCGCGTGGTGGTCCTGGAACGCGGCCAGCGGATGACCCCGGCGTTGTACGAGGGCATGGCACAGGGGCGGACGCCCGTCTTCCACGGCGAGGAGATGCCCGGCGTGCTCGAACTCCACCGTCTCAACGGGTTGATCGCGCTGACCGCCAGCGCGGTCGGGGGCGGCTCGAACATCTACACCGCCGTGACCATCCGCCCCCCGCGCGAGGTCTTCGACGATTACTGGCCCGCCGGGCTGGACTACGACGTGTTGGCCCCGTTCTACGATCGCGTCGAGAAGATGATCGCCCCGACACCGATCCCGTCGGACCTGCCGCGGACTGCAGCATTGGAAGTAATCGCCCGGCGGTTGGGCGGCGATGCCATACGCCTGCCGCTGTCGATGGACTGGCCGGAGGATGTTGCCGAGCTTCGCTGGCAACCCGAGGCGAACGGCGTTTATCGGGAATTGACGACCTGGCTTCGAGGCGGCCGTGTGGCTCGCAAGCGAACGCTGGGCCAGACCTATCTGGCGCAGGCGGAGTTGGCGGGAGCGAGGATTCGCCCGCTCCACGAAGTCCTTGCCGTCACGCCTCGGACCGGCCGCCACCGCGTCGACTACCGGGCATCCCAGCACGGCGAGTGGCGAGCCGGCTCGATCAGCGCCCCACGGGTCGTGGTTGCCATGGGCACGCTGAACACGACTCGTTTTCTGTTAAGGTGCCGCAACGCAATCGGGACCTTGCCCGGATTGAGCGAGGCCATCGGGCAGCGATTCTTCACAAACGGCGACTTCGGCGGCCTGCTCGTCGGCCCGAAGCTCGATATCGCCCCGGACGCCGGGCCGCCCGTGACAGGTTGGGTGGATTTGTGGGAAAGGGAGCGAATGTACTTGATGGAGACCGGCCTCGTGCCGTTTGACTTCGGTGGTTTCACCGGCCTGTTGAACCCGGCAAGGTGGTTCGGCGGCCTCCGCCTGACAGCGGAGAAGCGATGCACATGGTCCTTCGGCACGATGGGATACGGCGACAGTCCCGGCCGGATCGTACTCGGGCGTCGGGGCCGGATCGCCCATCGGCACAGCCAGGCCCAAGGCGCGGCCTTCCTCGATCGAAGCATGGCCGTGTTGAAGGACCTCGCCGGGGCCGCCGGTGCCAAACTGGTGGCACCGCCGGCTATGATTGCCAGACGCCTGCCGATCACGGTTCATCCGTTGGGCGGGGCGGTCATGGCGGACTCGCCGGAGGCGGGCGTCGCCAATTCACTCGGCGAGGTCTACGGTTACCCAGGACTGTACATCGCCGACGGGAGCCTGATCCCCGCACCCACGGGCGTGCCGCCGTCGATGACCATCGCAGCGCTGGCGGAGCGTATTGCTGACCATCTGGTCAACCGATGCTGAATCAAAGTACAAGCCGTGTCTTGCCGCTGTTTGAAGCGTACCCACGTCTGGGCGAACGCGTGCCGTGGTTGTCAATCGGGAGCTGGCCGACGCCGGTGACGGACGCGCGGCACTTTGCGGAAACGCAGGGTCTCAAGGCGCTTTTCATCAAACGCGAGGACCTCGCCCATCCCCAGTGTGCCGGGAACAAGATGCGCGGCCTTGAGTTCGTACTGGCCGATGCGAAGCGGCGCGGCGCAAGCAGGATCGTGACCGTCGGCGCGGCCGGCAGCCACCACGTCAAGTGCACGGCCTGGCACGCGCGGCGGCTCGGCATTGACACCGTGGCCCTGGTGGTCAGGCAGCCGCCCGCCGAGTATGTGCGACGCAACCTGCTGATAGGCATCGACGCCGGCGTCAAGTACGTTCCCGCCAGCTACGTCACGCTGCCGCCGAAGTTCGTCGTGCAGTTCCTCAAGTCGGGCGATTGGCGCCGGGGTCGTCGGCCCTTCTACCTGGCGGGAGGGGGAACGTCGTCGCTGTCTTGCCTGGGCCACGTCAGCGCCGCCCTGGAACTAAAGCAACAGATCGACGCCGGCATCCTGCCCGAGCCGGATTACCTTTACGTGGCGATGGGCAGCATGGGCACGGCCGCCGGCCTGGCGGTGGGCTGCCAATTGGCCGGCTTGAAGACAAGGCTGGTCGGCGTCGTCGTTGCCTTCCGCTGGTACTGTACGACCGCCTGGTGGGCAAGCCTCGCGAGGCAAACCCACCGCCTGATGCGGCGGCGCGATCCCAGCACGCCCGGTGTGGTTATCGACACGTCAGAACTGAGTGTGGTCCCCACGGCACTCGGCAAGGGCTACGCGAGGTTCACGGAGCCATCCGTGCTGCTGGCACGGCAGATGTACGCCACCGAAGGGATCGAGTTGGATGGCACTTACACCGCGAAGGCGCTCCACGGGATGATGCAGTACATCAACAAACACGGGCTCCATGACAAGGTACACATCTTCTGGCAGACATACCATCCACCGGCCCCGATGGCGGATCGTGAGGACCTGATCAGGTCGCTTCCCGCGGCGTTGTATCGGTACTTCGCCGAAGCCACGCAGCCGCTGGATGCTCGGATGTTGTTCGCCAAGCCGTAGCGCTTGACGGGGGACGCAACGCCTGGGCCGATCCCCGATCATTTCACTGCAATAACGCCTTTCCTGCCACGTTTGGCCTGTACGAGGAGAATCGGCGTAGAATCTACGCCGCCGAACCGGCCGACTCGTGTGGTCTCCGGTTCGGGCGGCAATCCGCCATGAATTGAGAGAAAGCATGGATTAAGGTCATGGTGCCCCAGGCGCCAACAAGCTTCAGAAGAAGGGCAGAATCATGAGGAACGTGTTGCTGATCGCCGCCGTGATCATCGGCGTCATGTCGTCAACAGGGCTGGCTCAGGTGAACGAGCAGGAGCCGCAAGATGTCGGTCGCGGACAAGGGCGCGGGGTCCGAGGCGAGGGGCGGCGTGATCGGGGCGAAGGTGGGCGTCAGGCCCCCGGTGCCCGCGGTGAAGGACGTTGGGGAGGAGGCCGCGGTCCTCAATTCGGGTGGGTGTTTGACCGCATCGCTGAGGATCTCGAACTCGACGACGAGCAAATGCAGCAGATGGAGGAGATCAAGGCCGCCCATCTTGAGCGGATGGAGCAGTTTCGGGAGCAGATGGATGAGCGCAGGCAAGCGATTCGGGAGGCCAGGGAGGCGGGGAACGACGAACTGGTCGAACAACTGCGTGCGAATCTCCGCGCATCGATGGAGGAGAGCGGGGGGCCTCGCGAGTGGATGCGGCAGGCCGTGGATTCGCTCGATCCGATCTTGACGGATGAACAGCGCGGGCGACTGACCGAGATGCGGGAACGCTTTCAGGACCGGCGTGGGCGCGGTGGGGAGGGGCGTCGAGGGGGAGGCCCTGGACGCGGATTCGGACGGATGCTGGATCGCCTCCCCGAAGAACTCGGTCTCGACGAGGGCCAGATTCAGCAGTTCGAGGAGATCAGGGCCGCTCAGGGTGAGCGGATGGAGCAGTTCCGACAGCGCAGGGAGGCGATTCGAGAGGCGTGGGAGGAAGGCAACGACGAACTTGTGGATCAACTGCGCTCGGAACTCCGCGCAGAGATGGAAGAGACCGGCGGGCCTCGCGAGTGGATGCGGCAGGCCATGGATTCGCTCGATCCGATCCTGACAGATGATCAGCGTGAGCGACTGGCCGAGATGCGCGATCGCGCTCGTGGCCCGCGCGATCGTGGTGCCTGGCGTCAGGCTCGCGGTGAGGAGAGTCGGGACGACGGACCTGGTCGGATGATGGAGGAGCTTCCAGATCAGCTTCAGTTGGATGAACAACAACGTGAGCAGTACATGGCCTTGGTGGAGACCGACCGTCAGCAGACGCGTGAGAATCGCCGGGAGATGCGGTTGGTGCGCGAGCAGTTGCGGGAGGCCCGCGGATCGGGCGATCAGTCGCGTGTCGATGAGTTGCGAGCCCAGCTCGAGAAGATGCGGCCCGACAGTCCGGCGGCGCAGGATGCGTTCCTCAAGCGGGTTGAGGGCATCCTGCGAGAGGATCAGAAGCAGCGGTTGGCCGAGTACCGGTCCGACGCGCAGTTCGATCGCGAGCTCGAGGAGGTTCCAGCGGACCTCCGTGCGGTGCTCCGCGCGGCCATGCGTCTCCAGCTCAGCAGAGAACAGAAAACGGAGCTGAAGAAGATCTACCGTGATGCCAGAGAGTCCTGGCGGAAGGCTCGCCAGTCGGACAGGGAGAACCGCAGCCGCGAGAGGGCCGCGGAAAAGGCACTGGCGACCAGCGTGAAGGCCCAAATCCTGAGAATGCTGGACGAGCAGCAAGTCGAGAAGTACGAAGAACAACTCAACCGCCTGAGCCGCAGGACCAGTCAACGGTCAAGCCGGCGGCAATAGGCAGCACTGTTGGCAGGGCCGGTGTACGCGCTTGGCGGAGTGGCATGGGTAAGCGGGGCCGCCAGCGGCGGTGGAGCTTACCCGTGGGCATCCATTCCAGTCCGCTCTCGCGGGTGAGGAGCCGCGCAGGGATAACGCAACCGGTTGGCCCGCCTGCCTGCGGGCAGGTCCGCCAAACGGCAAGCCGGGTTGGAGCATCATAGTCACAGGGGAAGCGAAGCTCGTGGTTGTGGACCACACTGATCAGCCTCCCGTCCCGGAGGGGCGGAGGCGACTGGTGGCGCGGACCCGTGGTTTGCCGAGACAAGTGGAATGAACTGGGCGCGCCAGGATTCGAACCTGGGAAGGCAATGCCAACGGGTTTACAGCCCGTCCCCTTTGGCCACTTGGGTACACGCCCAGCGGTTTTGAGAAGGCAGGATACACGAGGGCCAACCGGGCTTCAAGGGGATATTCCGGGCAAACCGGCAGTGTCGTCTCGTGCGATCGCACCGAACGACGCGATGCCCGCTATTCCGCCAGCCGTCGATACAACGCGTCCAACCGATCGACCATCACACGGTGGTCGAACTCCGCCAGGCATCGCCGCCGGCCGTTTCGCCCGTAGGTCCTGCGACGATCGGCGTCTCGGGCGAGTGCGACCAAGGCGTCGGCGAAGCCCCGGATGTCGCCGAGTTCCGCCAGTTCGCCGGTCTGCCCTGGAAGCACCACCTCCGGTGCCCCATCAATGGCGAAGCACACGGCCGGCTTCTCCATCAGCAAGACCTGGACGACGGCACGTGGCAGGCCCTCCCATTGGGACGTGTGGGCCAGGATGTCGATGGCGGCCAGGGTGCGAGGCATCTCCTCGGGCGGCAACAAGCCGGTCATGATCACGCGATCCCCAAGGCCACGGCGGGATAGTGCCTCCTCATATCGACGCCGGGCCGCGCCGTCGCCGATCCAGACGAATCGCAATTCGGGCTCCTGCGCCACCGCCGCGTCGATGACCTCGATCAGTTGTTCGTAGCCCTTGTTTGGGAACAGCCGGGCCACGGTGCCGACGAGGATCGCGTCGTCGCCAACGCCCCAGGCTTGGCGCGCCCTGGCGGGATTCTCGGCGGCGGGGTCGAAATCCGCGACGACCATCCCGCTGCGGATGGTCTCGAACTGCTCGGGACGGCCGATCCCGGCGTCGAGGGCTTGGGCGGTCAAGGCGTCGGCGACGCTAACAATGGCGTGACACCTTTCGGCGCAGAATCGCTCGGCGACGGCATAGGCGGCCTGCACGTATCGCGGCTGCGTGCGGTTGAAGCTCATGCCGTGGATGGTATGGACGATGTGCGGCACGCCCGCTTCGTGGGCGGCGACGCGCGCCAGGACGCCAGCCTTGCTGGAATGTGTGTGCACCACGTCTGGATGCAGCTCCTTGAACCGACGGCGCAGAGCAAGAAACGCCCGCAGGTCGTGCACGGGGCTCACCTGCCGGAGCATATCGGGCACCTCCTCGAAGACGTATGGGCCGGACCGCGCACGGCCGACGAGCGAACCTTCGGGGCCGGTGGTGGGGCCGCTGAGGAGATAGACCTCGTGGCCTTTCTCGTGCAGGCCCTCGCAGGTCAGGATCGTGTTCTCCTGGGCGCCGCCGATGATCAGTCGAGTGATGACGTGAATGATTCGCATAGAGAAGCCACATCGTGCTGTTGGCTGTCACCTATTAGTACGGCGTTTCACGAATAGAACGACTGTACGCTCTGCCGAGAATCCCCTCTCGGCACCGGTTTCAGGACCGAGAAGGGATTCTCGGTCCAGCAATCCAGCAATCCAGCAATCCAGCAATCCAGCAATCGTAGTCGCGTTTCCTGTGAAACGCGGTACTAGTGTCTGGCTTTCGGCCGTCGGGGGGTGAAGGCCAAGGGCAGACAGCAAGCGTATCTCGTGAAGCGTATTTCGTGAAGCGTTTTGTCAGTTGTCTGTTTCATCGATCGGCGGCCGACGACGGGTGACTGACGCTTCGCGTTTCCTTCAACAGCCAACAACGCATAGTCGGTGGCTCATGCCGGTGGTTCCTCGTCGAGTTCAAGGCCCGGCGGCATGGGGGCCGCGGATCGGTTCTGCATGTCGACGTTTGCACGGGCTGCGCCAGCCGGGGGTTCGGCCTGTTCGGCGCGCTCGAGCAAGGCCGGCGACGGCCGTGGCAGGTTCGGAATATCATACTTGACCCACTGGAGGCACAGGCCGCGGGCAGGTGCGGTGGGGCCGGCGGCTTGACGGCTTCTGGCCTCGAGAATCTGCCCCGCATGCTCCGCGGGCCAGTGCCCGCGGCCGATCTCGCACAACGTGCCCACCATGTTGCGGACCTGTTTGTACAGGAACCCCGAACCTTCGATGTCGATCCGGATTTCCTCGCCGAACCGGTGGTGTTCGATCCGGTGGATAGTCCGGACGTTGGTCTCGCGAACACTGCCCGCCGAGGCGAACGAGGTGAAGTCGTGCGTCCCCACCCAGGGCTCGGCCGCGTCCCGCATCGCCTCGATGTCGAGGGGCTGCCAGATGTGGTATACGTGCCGTTGCGACATCTGTTCGCACGGGCGGCCTGGCGCGTTGTGAAGGCGGTAGCGGTACATCTTCGACACGGCCGACCGCGTGGCGTGAAACGTCAACGGCACCTCGGCGAGATGGACCAGCGTCATGTCCTTCGGTAGCCGCGAGCCGACGCTGCGGAAGATCTGGATGTCCCGTGCGGGGGCCGTCGTATAGAAGTTGGCCACGTAGCCGGCGGCATGCACACCCGCGTCCGTTCGGCTGCATCCGACCACTACGACCTGATGCCGGACCACTCGTCGCAGGGCCTTCTCCACGCATTCCTGAACGGTTCGCACCTCTGGTTGGAACTGCCAACCATGGAAGTCCGTGCCGTCATAGGCAAGCACGAGCATCAGGTTCCGCATCATGGCCGTGACATTGTACTGGAAACCGGAGACCGGCATGACACCGCTGCATCGTTCGAGGACCTCGTGTGACCGAACGTGGTCCGCAACACATCCGGCGGCATTCGATTCCGCGTGAAACGATGAAGCAGGAGGCCGAGCCGGTTCATGGGGCCACGGTCGGTTTGTCCTATGTGGCACCGGCCCAAAGCCGGCGGATTGGGTGATACACTGGGCATTCCCTCGGTTGTCTCCACAATCCTGAAACAGCTTCTCAGCGGTGTGGCATGGGTGAGCGGAGCCGCCAGCGGCGGCGGAGCTTGCCCGTGGGCGTCCATTCCGGGGTGCGTGACAGTTTCGGCGGCATTCGATTTTGGGTGCCACGGGCGGCTTGTCCGCCCGTGCGGTTTCTCCGGTGGGCGCACGGGGCATACACACTGGCAGGCAAGCTGCCAGTGGCACCC
>JAFGQA010000289.1 GCA_016935885.1 Phycisphaerae bacterium
GCATGAATGCTGAATCGGCCGAGCCCAAACCAACGGACGCCCAAGAACGCGCCAAACAACTCGCCAAGCTGACGGCCCGCGCCTATCGAGAGGCGACTCAACTTTCCTACAGGGCGGACATCACATCGGGCAACCCGCCTGAGCACATTTGGTGTACGGCACGACACCGCCCACGGCATGAACTGGACCTACGCGTGTACGACGACACGGGTCTGATCTACGAGCTGCACAAACACCCCGACGGAGCGATCGTCAAGATTCGGGAAAGAAACTACGTTGGTGACCAGAGGGAAGAGTACGAGGTTGCCATTGGAGATCTAGAGGGCCCGACACGGAAATGGCGCGTTCGCTGCAGAACAGGCCTGAATGTCTGCATGTTCGGCTCGAACACAATGTCATGGCTCGGGCCGGACGCGAAGCATTCGGCGTTCCTTGAAGAGGTTATCGCTATTTCAGAGCCAATCGGCATTCGTGAAGTTGAGGGTTTCCCTTGCGATGTCCTGCAAAACCACAGACTCAAGGACTTCGTTGAAACATTCTACCTGGACTGCCAGAACCATGTGCTCCGCAGGTGGACGCACCTCTGGAATGGCGTGACTCGAGACCGCGTGTTCTCTCACATAGAAATCGTTTCACCGCCGCCGGAAGCTCGGTCCTCGTCGGCTGCTCCGGCGTCCGCGCCCGCCACCACCCAGGAGAGCATCGAGGCGCGACTCGCTCGGCAGATGGCCGAGGTCCTTCGCCGCGCCGAGGCGCTCTCTATCTGGGAACAGGTCGCCTGGGGGGAACCGCCGGTGCGCCTGAGATGTGCGGTGCGCCACGGCCAACGACACGAACTGGACCTGCGAGTCTACGACGACACCGGTCTGATCTATGAACTGCACAAGCGCCCCGACGGAGCGAAGGTCAAGATTCGAGAAAGAAACTACGTTGGCGACCAAGCTGAGCAGTACGAGGTTGCGATCGAAGACCTGGAGGTCGCGACGCGGAATTGGGATGTTCATTGCGACAAGGGTCTCAATGCCTGCATGTTTGGCAGCCAGACAATGTCGTGGCTCGGCCGGGACGCGAAGCATTCAGCAGTGCTGCAAAAATTCATAGCTGTTTCCGAGTACGTCGGTATTCGTGAAGTTGGGGGTATCCCCTGTGATGTCCTGCAAAACCATCGGCTCAAAGGCTTGACCGAAACGTTCTACCTGGACCGCCAAAGCCATGTGATCCGCAGGTGGACGCAGCTTCGCAACGGCGTGAACCGGCGAGACAGCATTTTTTCCAAGATAGAACTAACGTTGCCGGAGAACAAGACCGGCGAATGAGGCAGTGTTGACATGATCGCCCGAACGGGCACGCTCGACGCCGATACCGGCAGGCACCGAGCGGAGACGACTCCCCGGAAACCGCGAAGGGAGAATCAAGATGAAGATGTTTGTCTGTCCCACGATGGTCGTGGCGTTGTGTACCTGCAGCACGGCGGCCGTCGCCGAGCAGCCCGCCGAATCCGCCGGGCCAGTGGTTGAGAGGCCGGTCGAGCTGGTCGCGTCCAAGCCGCAAGACAAACCAGAAAGCATGAATGCTGAATCGGCCGAGCCCAAACCAACGGACGCCAAAGAACGCGCCAGACAACTCGCCAAGCTGACGGCCAGGGTGTATCGCCAGGCGACCGAACTCTCGTTCGAGGCGCGCGTGACCTATGGAGAACCACCCGAGCGCATCCGGTGCGTCGTCATACACGGGCTGCAGAAGAGATGCCATCTTCGCGTCTATGATGAAAATGACCGGTTGTTCTACGAACTTCAAATCTGGCCGGACGCAACGGGCGTGAGAATACAAGAGAAAAACTACCGAGGCGACGAGACACAGGATTACGTGCTCAGCCTAACGGACTTCGCACCGTACAAATGGGACCCTCGCTGCCTGACGGGCATCAATGGTTGCGCGTTCGGAGGGTATTTGAATTCCTGGGTGGGTTGCAAGAGCCATTGGGCTACCTTTTGGGAGGAGACTATCTCAGGTGGCGAATGCGTGGGCACGGAGGACGTAAATGGTCACCCATGCGACATCGTGGAAACGCACCGGGTCAAGGGCTTGATCGAGAGGATTTACCTCGATCGGAAGACACATATCGTCAGGAGATGGTTATATGATTACAACGGTGTGATCAAGGATCGGGTATATTCCAACATACGGCTTGTCGGTGGCTTTGTGCAGCAGGCAGACTGACCAGAAAGGAGGTGTCCATGAGATAGCGCAAAGAGAGCAAGCGTACGAAACAATGAAAGGACATGTACATTTCGACAATCAAACTGAATGAGGAGTATTGAAGATGAAACGATGTTTTATTTCGATGTCGATTGGTCTGGCGTTGCTCGTACCTGGCGTGGTGTACGGCGAACCCGAGCCTACGCTCGTGCTGAACGGCCAAACGATCGGGTTGACGACGCCGCTACAGACGCCCGCCCTGCTCGACGTCCTAAGCGCGTATGGCGTGGACGTCGACAGACCGGAGACGCTGAGCGCCTTCCTGCTCGCGGCCTTGCCGGATTCGGTGATCGGCACCGACGACGTCGAGGCATGGCTCGGCCGATCCGAGACGTTGGACGAGGGCGACGGAAAGGGCGAAACGTTCGTGGAGGTGGATGCGGCGATCGACGCGGATTATGCCTTGATCACCCTGTACGTCGCGGACGGCAGTTTCCACATGGACGTGACCCGCTACGGCGAGGACGGCGAGCCGCCGACGTCTATGAAGTTGGAGTACGAGATTCTCGAAGCCATCGCCGACGTCGAGACCGCTGGTGATGTGCAGCGTGACACCGTCCAAACCTGTTTTCTGCTCCAGTCCTGCTATTCGGAATGTACCTGCGATGATGGGAAGGGCGTCAAAGGATGCACGAAGGACGACTGTTACTCCGCGAACACGTGTCCGGATGGGCCGAACGGCGTCGCGTGCGGATGGATTGTGACGTTGCTGGTGCCGCAACCGATAGTCATGGAACCGTAACCGGCGGAGGAATGGACCGAGGCCGGTAGAAGGACCCGTGGGGCCGGGCACGCCAAAGGCGCCCCGACGCCCACGGATCTGAAACAGTCGTACGGTAAATGATAAGCGACGTGAGTTTGCTTGAACACGTTCGGGGCCGAGGATTCTTCCTCGGCCCCTTGCCTAAATGCAGTACAATCTGTCCGATAGCTGTGTATCGCCGGTTCAGAAATGGGACATGCCATGCTGTACGACGTCAATCACAGGGGGACCGCATGAATGACCAAGCCATCGTCCGCGTTCGTTTTGCCCCCTCGCCGACGGGATACCTGCACGTCGGCGGTGCCCGAACCGCCTTGTTCAACTGGCTGTGGGCCCGCCAAAGGGGCGGGACGTTTATCCTGAGGATCGAGGATACCGATCGGACGCGGCACGTCGCCGGGGCGGAGCAGAGAATCCTAGACGACCTTCGCTGGCTGGCCTTGGATTGGGACGAGGGCCCGGAAGTGGGCGGTGACTTCGGGCCGTACTTCCAGAGCCAGCGGCTGGACATCTATCAGCGCCACGTGCGGCAGCTTCTCGATGAGGGCAAGGCTTATTATGCGCTTGAGACGCCGGAGGAACTCGACGCGATGCGGGCCGAGGTCCGCGAGGCCAAGCGGTCCGTGACGTATCGCCGTCCCGATCCGCTGCCGACCGTCGAGCAGGGTGAGGCGGCGCGGAGGGAGGGCCGGCCGGTCGTTGTGCGTTTCAAGATGCCGACGGGTGGCATCGTGGTGCGAGACCTGATCCGCGGCGAAGTCTCCGTGGAGGAAGGCGAGTTGGAGGATTTCGTCATCCAGAAGGGTGACGGCTGGCCAACGTATCACCTTGCCTGCGTCGTCGATGACGCGTTGATGAAGATCACGCTCGTCTGCCGCGGGCAGGACCACCTGTCGAACACGCCGAAGCACATCGCCTTGCAGCGGGCCTTCGGCTTCGACACGCCGCAATACGCCCACCTCCCGCTGATCTTCAACATGAGCGGCAGCAAGATGGGCAAACGCGACAAGCACGCCGCCGTGCACGAGGCCGTCACACGGCTCGTGCACGACGGCACGTGGACGGTAGACGACATCGCCAGCCGCGCGGGCGTGGACAAGGATCGTGCGCTCCAGTGGTTCGGCGACAAGAAGGCCAAACGCAAGCCGGCGTTTCAGGCAATGGAGATGGACGGCCTGCTGCGTCTGGCCAAGGCCGCGGGCGTGGACCTGCCCGAGATTGACGTGCACGATTTTCGCACGTCGGGCTACTTGCCCGAGGCGCTGGGCAACTTCCTGAATCTGCTGGGCTGGTCGGCGGGCGACGACCGCGAGTACTTCTCGCGCGACAGGGCGATCAAGGCCTTCTCCATCGACCGGATCATCAAGTCAAACGCGAAGTTTGATCGCGAGAAGCTGCTGGCGCTGAACACCGAATGGTCCGCCGGTGCCTCGCGCGGGCGTCTGCTCGAAGCCTTCAAGGACTTCACGCAGCTCAGCGGCTCGGCGATGGATAGCCTGGACGATGACACGGCGTCCCGTGTGCTCGAAGCGTGCAAGGGCTTCCGCACCTTTCGCGATGTGGAGAACAAGGCGGGCGTTCTGTTCCTTGCCGACGAACAGGTCGAGTACGACCCCAAGTCCGTCAAGAAGGTCTTGGCCGGGAAAGACGGCCAAGGCTACGTGATGCTCGAACGCATCCTGCCCGAGTTGGAATCCATTGAAACCTGGTCCGCCGAGGCGATCGAAGCGTCCATCAGAGGCTTCTGTGAAAGGTGTGACGCCAAGCTCGGCGACGTCGCGCAACCCGTGCGCGTCGCGGTGGCGGGCCGAACGATCAGCCCGGCCATCGGCGAGACGCTTGTCCTGCTCGGCAGAGAGAAGGCCTTGAACCGCATCCGCACGTGCCTGAGCCGAAAGGCGCGTTGACGTGCGCGTCCACGCCGGGCTGAGGAACGCGACTCGGTCAAGGACCTGTCCCAAGCCTGTGGCCCCGGCGCCGGGCCCGATCGGTCTCCGTAGCGCTGCCGTTTCAGGGGTGAGGTCACGGGCGCGAGGTCCCGCCGTTACGCACATTCGCAGAGGTGCGCCGGATTGCCGTGGGTCCGTGACAGTCTGGGCAGGTGCCGCTGGCAGCTTGCCAGCCAGTGCGTATGCGTCATGCGCCCACCAGGGAGACCGCGCGGGCGGGCAAACCGCCGTACATGTTTAGCGTTCAAGTGGGGTGGCACGGGTAACGAACGACACGCCCCACGGGGTCGGGTCGTCCATTACCCGTGAGAACAGGCTGGAATGGATGCCCACGGGTAAGCTCCGCCGCCGCTGCCGCTGGTGCGAGAATCCCTTCTCGCATCCCCTTCCGGTGAGAATCCTCTCCCACAGCTCGACACAACGGGCCGAGAAGGGATTCTCGGCCCAGCGTATCTGCCCACGGGTAGGCTCCGCCGCCGCTGGCGGCTCCGCTTACCCATGCCAGCCCACTTGAACGCTAAACACGCACAAGCCGCCTGGTGGCGTCCAGAATCGGATGCAGCCGGAAGTGTCACGGACGCGATTGCCCTGAACCGATTGCCTGTTGTGTGCCGCCGCCCTTGACGGCGTAGACAGTTGATCGCAGAATCCGAGTTTCTACGAGAGCGGACGAACCATCACATACTCAGGAGGCTGCCCATGATTGCAGGATTCAAACCACGAAATCTCATGCTTCTCTGTACGGCAATCTGCGTCGTCGCTTTCGTGCCCGCGGTCAGCGTCCAGGCCGACGACGACATCGTCGTTGTGAAGGTCAAGGGCGAGGGCATCGACAAGGACTCGGCGGTGAAAGACGCCCTCCGACACGCCGTCGAGGAGGGTGGCAAGAACGAGATCGCCAGCCGGTCCAAGACCAAGGATTTCGCCCTGGAATACGACGTGGTCCTTGCACGGGCAAGTGGCCTCGTCAAGGACTACAAGGTGCTGTCCGAGAAGGAGAGTCAGGGCGTCACCACCGTTCAGATCGAGGCCAAGGTCAGTAAGACGCTGATCGACGCCACCTGGGCCGATGTGGCGATCGTCCTGAAGCAGCTTGGCCGGCCGAAGATCATGGTCATCTTCACGGAGATCATCCACGATCTCGATCGGGTCGAGTCAAACCGTGAAATCATCCAGCGCTCCAGCGTCTTGGGCACCCAGATCGAGCGGAAGCTGCTCAAGCTGGGCTTCAAGCTGGTGAACCCCGGACAGATGAAGGAGATCGACCGCAAGAAGGCCGAGGTCGCCGCGATGGAGGACGACACGGCTGCGCTCAAGGCGTTAGCCAGCAGCTACGGCGCGGCAATCTACATCAAGGGCGAATCCCGCGCCACCGGGCCACAACGCACGACCGCTGCCGGCGTCAAGTTACACATGTGGGAGACGGACGTGACGATCCAGGGGTTCTGGACCGAGACGGCCGACGCCATTTTCTCGAACACGCTGGTCGGCGGCCGGAGCGGGTCTCGCGTGGCCGGGCCTCCCGGCGGTCGCAAGGCCCTCGAGAAATCCGGTGCGAAGCTTGCCGATGCGAGCGTCTATGACATGCTCGAGGCGTGGAGCCGCGGCACCATGGGCGGCGGCGGCGACATCATCGTCGAGGTGCACAACGTCGCCGATATCAAGCAGGCCATTCAGATCAAGCAAACGCTGGCCGGCGTCCAGGGCGTCGAGGAAGTCATCAAGGACGGTGTGAAGGGGACCGTCAAGTACACGGTGGTGACCAACATGACGGCCGAGACGTATGTCGAGCACATGATCAAATTCACCTTCGACGGCTTCAAGTTGGACTTCGAGGACCAGAAGATGAAGACGATCGTTTGCAGCGTGAAGTAACGGCCCCCACCAGGTCCGGGCGTCCGATCCGCGGACGTTCTTCTGTGCGATCCGCGCGAAGTCACGGACGCCTGGTTATAATCCCGGCGTGTCTGATCCTGCCCGAGACATCTTGCAGCCGCCTGCCGACGAGCCGCGTTGGAAGACCTGGCTCTGTCTGGTCCTGATGCTGATCGGGCTGTATCTGGTCGTCGGGCCGAAGATCACGTTGTCGCGTTGGCGCGTCACGCCGGAGGGCAACACCGCCCTGGACGAGGCCTTGCAGTGGAGGCAAGGCAGCCTGGCTCTGTCGCATCGCTTCTACGAATGCGCCGAAGTTGACGGCAGATGCTACAACGTCGTGGGGCCGCTTTTCACGCTGCTGTCCGTGGTCGCAACGTTCCTGGCGAGCCTGGGCGCCGCGCTCAGCCGCGCGCTGGGCATCGAAGGCGCCTCCGCCGGGTTCTCGCCACTGATGTATGTCGGCCTGGTGGCACTGCCGTTGCCGCTGGTCGGCTTCTGGGCGTTTCGGACCGTGGTGAAGTCGTCGGCGTGGGCGGCCGTGCTGACCGCGTATCTGATTGCCGGCACGGGCCTGACGCCCGTCCTGGCGACGTGCCGGGGCGGGAGCATCTACTACATCAATCACGTACTGGCGGTCGTGGGATTGCTCGTCTTTGCGGCCGATCTTCTGGGCCGGCAGCGTATCTGGCCGGCCGCCATCGGCCTCTGCATGGCCGCGTGGTCGAGGCAGACGACCTGCCTGTACGCCCTGCCGTTGCTTTGGATTGCCTGGCGCGGTGCCGACGCAATGTCACCGACGCGTGACGATGACAAGCCGCTGACACGCGTGGCGACCCAATCGCCGCAGCGACCCCACGCGTCCCGTGCTGCTCGACCGGTCCGGCGGCGCCTCGTCGTCGCGACGATCGGCGTTGCGATCGCGGGAGGCTTGCCCATGATGCTCAACACCCTGAAGTTCGGCAACCCGTTGGAGACCGGGTACCGGCGTCTTTTCGAAGGCCGCGGCGATGCCATTGGTCGCCGCGGGCACGAGGCCGTGTTCGGCCTGCGGTACGTCGGCATGCACGCCTGGGCGATGAATGTTGCCTTTCCCCGCTGGGATATCCGTGCCGGCGCGCTCTATGCCGACACATCGGCGGTCGACGGTGCGAGCATCTGGTGGAGCAGCCCACTTCTGCTGGCCATCTTTGTGACGGGTCACCGATGGTGGTCCGATCACAAGCGGCGAGCGCTGATGCTCGGCACGCTCCCGGTCATCGCCGGGCTGATGTGCTATTGCACCACCAGCGCGAACGATGCCGGCTACTACCGATATTCGCTCGATTTCATTCCGATCTGGCTTCTCGTCATCGCCCCGTACACGACGGGCCGCCGCGGTGTGCCGCTGACGCTGGCCTGCTTGGGGTACAGTGCGCTTTACTTCCGTCTGGTGCCCTGACCAAACGCGCACATGGTGTCCGGGAAGATCGTGAGTGGAAGCCACGCAGGTGACTCCCACGCGCCAACGGGAAAACCACTGCTCGGCACGGGCAATAACAACCAGCAGGACGCCTTGACGCCCCAAGGAGCCACGGCGGCTGTTGGACTTCCATGCGCGCGGGGTCATATACTTGACGTAGATGGCGAGGAGGTTTCGCGATGTTAAGCCCTTTGGGGGGGGAGACATGACAGAGGACAAGACATTTGACGCGAAACTGGCTCGGCTGGAGGCGAAGATCGCCGCGTTGCCGGCCGACCAGCAGGCCCAACTCGAACCGGTGCTTGTCGAGACAAGGCGGCGCCACCAAGAGATCAGGGAGGCCGTCACGTCTGCCAGGGACGCCCTGGACGACTGGCGCATCACCATGAAGTACCGTGTGTTCGATCTGGAGGCGAGGCATCGAGAAGCGGGGCTATCGAGCTAGGCTCTTCGCTGAGACGATGGTGGCCCTGCCGCGGAACGCGGTGTAATCACGGGCTTCGCAGGTCAGGCCACAGAGGCGTCGTGTGGCATTCTCAGGAAGCCCATTGATAGCCTCTGTTCATTGGCAGTGGGCACGCGTGATGACGACTGGAGTATCGGTCCACCTCGGCTCACGCAAATCAAAGACGGCAAACGTCGGGTTGCTGTACACTCGGGGCAGGATTCCCAGGTCGCCCTCGTGGTCGTTGCGGTAGGTCACAAGGTACCGCGCCATGTAATCACGGCCCAGACGTCTTGCCATAGGGGCGTCTACTTTTAGATAACCTGCTCCCGCTTGCCCGAGCGTGTCGAACTCCGTTCCGCAGACATCCGCGAGCCGACGATACCACTCGACCGTGTTCCTGGGCAGGATCGGCATGCACTTCCAATCCACCACAACGGCGCGCTCGGCCCCGAGACGAAAGCCTCCGAGAACCGGCGGGATGATGAAAACATCGCCACGATCCGTCCGCGCACGGCACCAGTCGTACAGCAGCCGTTCGTCGGCCGGCGGCTGCGGCCCCAGGAAGTCCTTGCGAACCGAACCCAACCGCATGACAAAGGCGGCTACAACCAGCGGCAGGGCCGCCCGCCCGAGTAGGAACAACCTTGCCCAGCTCGCACCGGAGATCCGCGTCTGCCCAACGAGGCGCCAGGCAAGGCCAGCCAGCACAAACACGCCCGCGTACGTCAGTGTGCTGTTGCCTGCGCCCGCGGCACCAAGCACGGCAATAAGCCCCACAAGGACGAGCAACATCTTCCGCACGGAGACGGCGTGATCCTGGGCAAGACGTCCGGCGAGTATCGCGACGACCAAGCCCGCCAGGCACAGCAGCCCGTACGCGCTGACACCGCCACAGTGCAACAATGCCGCGAGCAACCCCCAACAAGCCACCGTCTTGGGCAGCGAATGGTTCGCAGACTGCGCCGTGGTGGCGATCGCGCCAGCCACGGCGATCTCCGCCACAAGCAATAGGATCGGGGCAAGACGGTACGGAAACAGCAGGGCGACCGTATCCACCCGAACCGCGATCGTCAGCAGCATGCCCACAACGAGGATTCCTGCGATCGCACCCAACGCGGACAGCGCGATCCGCCCGACGCGCCGGTGCGGCCTGACAACAATCATGGCGACGCCGCCGGCGGCCAACATGGCGGCGAAACGAGCGAACTGCTCGGTGTCCCATGTCGATGGCCGTGAGTGAAAGGGCATGTAAATGTCGTGCAGGATCCTCGCGGCGGCGGTCGAGTGGGTGAGCTGCTCCGGGGAACGTCCCTCGATCACAAACGGCAGGTGATACAGAACGGCCAGGGCGATGGGCACCACCACGTGCAACGCCCGCGTTATGCCGATGCAGTGGAAGTTCGTTAACACGACGACCCCCACGATGACCACGGTCCACACCATGTAGTTAATGTGAAACAGGGTCGAGACGAAGAAGATCAGCCCGGCGGCCCGATGCCGCTCGTATATCAGACACGTTAAGCCCGCCATCAGCCCGATGGCGCCGATCGTGGACGGCTGGAAGTAGGATGTCATGATCGCGCTCCAGCCGATCATACTTCTCGGGGCAAGGGCGACGATGAAAACGGTGATGGCTGTCACGACGATCGGCGTTCGATAGAGCCTTGCCGCCAAGGCGTGAACGCAACAGACGAAGATGACGGCGAACGCCGCGTTCGCGACGGCGAACGTGGCGTCCAGTCGTGTCAACTTCCCCGCCAGCACGAGGGCGGCGTTGAAGGCAGCGTGGTGCGCCCGGGTCTGCGTGGTGAACCAATCGTTGGCCAGGAAGCGGGGGTCGATTGTGTGAAGCCCGTGCAGCAGATACTGCCGGAGATTGCCGCAGTTGTAACCGAGACCAATCGCCAGCGCGAAGGCAGCCCCGAGGAACAGCAGGGCGGGCACGACGTAGGCGCGAGAACGTATGGTCAGCATGACTCGACGCGGCAAAGCTATGGCAAGGTGACCAACCGGTTATTGGCCCCTAAGGAGCCGCGCAGAAACAAGGAAGACGGTCGATCCGACAAACGGCAAGCCAGCAGGCCAGCCAAGCGGCACAATCGGTCGTGTTATTCCTGCGCGACGCCACAGCGCAAGGTTGCGCTCAGTCCTCAGCACTCAATCCCACTTGTTGCTTGGTCGCGAGCACGGCCTGATTCACGCACAACGGTCCGAGCAACCGGCCAAAGCGATCCAGGAACCTCAGGATCGGATGAAACAGGGATACATGAAACGGGAACAGGTGAATCCCTCGCATCTCGATGATGCGCGCGCCAGCCTGCTCGACCCAATCCCGCAACTGCGACCACGTCGGCCAATCTTCGATGCCCTCGTACGGCCGCCAGTGAAACCTATTGGCGAGATCGCAAAGCCAGTACCAGAACCGGTTGTCGGACGTGATGACGATCAGGCCGCCGGGCCGGCAAACGCGGGTCAATTCGTGCACGGCCCGTTGTGGGTTTCGCGTGTGCTCGATGCACTCGGAGGAGACGACCACGTCAAAGGTGCCATCCTCGAACTGTAGATCAAGCACGTTACCGAGGACTGTCCTGGCGTTGCACTTTCGGCGGACCTGGGCCAACAGCCTGGGGCCGATATCGAGTGCCGTGACGTCCGCGCCGCGCTGACAGGCCCGGAGGCTGAAGGGACCGGTCCCGCAGCCGGCGTCGAGCAGCGTTCGTCCAGCCAGGTCGTACCTTCCCAGCAGGACGTCAAAGACCGTCTCGATGCGCCGCTTGAGGTCGTACGAGTTCATGATCCGATCGAAACGGTCGGCGATCGAGTCATAGAACAGCTCGATCGACGTGTCCCGTCCCGCTGCCGGTTCGGCCACGATACAGGCGCCGTCCAATGGGAAGGCTTCACCGAGGATCTGGGCTGATTGGGCGACGGCCTGCCAACGTGTGCCAACGGGATGAGCCGTAGCTCCATGAGCGGTGGCCCCGCCAGTTCGAAACGCCTGAAAGGACGCCTGGGCCCGAATGGGCTCGTTGTGATGGCCTGGCCTGGCTGACTGGCCAATGCCGGTGCCAGGCGTGTCGGCGAGCCGGCTTGCGACGCCTCTGCGCTCGGCCGGGCGGGCGGCGCGCGGCCGAGGATCGCGAGTGGGCGCTTGCGCCTCGTTGGCGTCTAGTGATGCGTGTTCCGTCATCGCCTTCCTGCATCGGCGCTTTGGAGTGAGGACCGTAGCTAGCGTGCCGCCAAGCTCGAATCCATCAGCACGTGGTAAAAGGGAAAACAGCGGTTCGGAAACGCCGGTGCTGATAATCTGTGCGGGATTGGGTTAATCTACTCGTACAGCGGGTTCTAGCAGCCCGTGGCAAAAGGGAAGACAGCGGTTCGGAAACGCCGTTCCTGACCGTGGAAACCACCGGCGAGACGCCGGTGCCACAGTTTTTCCGCGGGCCGATAGGACGCGGCTCTCCGCGATGATGCGGCCCTATACTGCAGGAACGATCAAGACGATCAACACGAATGAGACAGGTTCCACAGTGATCCTTGTCGGAGTGCCTCAGCCCTCCTCGTGGTAGGGCTTGCCCGCTTCAAACAGTGCCAGGCGACGCTGATAAGCCTCCAACGCCGACGTCTGCCCTTTTTGAGTTGCCAGCTCGATGGCGTTGCGTTCGGTTTTGATGGCTTCTTCGAACCGCCCGGCTTCGGCGTAGGCGGCGGCCAGCGTGTCCAGGAACTCGGGGTCGCCTCGCCGGGTCATCTCGCAGGCCTTCTCGGCCCATTGGACCGCCTCAGCGCCGTCGCGGCGGCCCTCGTCCGGACAGGTTGCCAGAACCCAAGCTAAGCCGTTGGCCAGCAGGGCCGAATCCGGGGCGTGTTCCAACCCCTTCCGGAGTAGGCGCAGGGCGGAAGCATGGTCCTTGCGCTCCAGGGCGTCGCCAACCAGGGCGAGGTAGGCGTCGGCGAAGGCGGGCGCAGTCTTGATGACCTCCTGCCACTCCTCCTTCGCAGCGACCGTATCGCCGCTGCGGCTCAAGACCAGTCCCAGTTGGTAACGGGCAACGGCGTTGTTGGGGCTGAGGCGCACGGCCTCACGCAGGCTGCCGACGGCTTCAGCATTGTTGCCCAAGCGGGCGAGCAGCTCGCCAAGATGGTAGTGGTTCGCGGGATTGTCGGGCTGGACCCTCACCGCTCGACGCAGCACTGACAGGGCCTCCTCCTTCCTGTCTCGGCTGGCCAATAGAACACCAAGCCGCTGCAACGTGATCGCGTCATCCGGCAGCCGGTCGAGGACCTCCCGAAAGAGGCGCTCGGCCTCATCTGCCTTGCCGAGTTGGGCCAACGCGTGTCCGAGGCTTGATTTCACCGTGTGGAGTCCCGGATTGTCCTGTAACGCGAGTCGAAACTGCTTTACCGCCTCTTCCGGCTGCCCCCGCACGGCATGGACGGCGCCCAGGCTGGCGCGAAGCACGCCGCCAACGTCGGCCCCCATCGCATCTTCAAGGAACTTGATGGCCTGATCAAAGCGTCCTTGTCGAGTCAGGACCATGGCCTGCGCCGCGAGGATGTGTACGTAATTGCGCACGGCCTCAGATTCCTCCTTCATCCCCGCGGCGAGGAACCGGTCCGCGAGCAACACCATGTGTTGTGGCTCAAGCACGGCGTGGGCGGTCCCCTCAGGCAGCGCGGCCCGCTTCTGGGCCACCATCACCTTGACCAACTCGATAACGAACGCCGGGGCGAACGCCTGACCATCCGGCAGGAGGTCGTGGGCCTCCCGGTAGCGCTCGATCGCCTCATCGAACTGCTTGAGGCAAACCGATGCGATCGCGAGATTGAGGTGATCGACGATCGCGTCGGGATTCTCTTCGGCCAGCTTCACAAGCAGGGGCATTGCTTCCTGCGATCGGCCAGTGACGACGAGCAGCGAGGCGTACGAACGGCGAACCGCGTTGTCGGATGGATGATCGCCGAGGAGCTGTTGAAAGATGACCTCTGCCTCCTCGTACTTGCCCGCGTCGGCTAGTGCGCTGCCAAGATTGGACTTTGCCCTGATACTGCCTGGGTCGGCCGCGAGGACGAGGCGGAACTGCTCGGTGGCCTCGTCGAGTTTCCCCTGCCGGCTCAGGACGATCCCGAGGCTGTTCCGCGCCGCCGCGTTGGACGCATCGGCATCAAGTTCCTTCTGGAGTAAGGCGGCCGCTTCGTCGAGCAGGCCGGCTTCGGCCATGCGCTCGGCCTCGAGAACCGGCTGGAAGACGCCGCGGGCCTTGCTCGCGAGGGCGTCGAAATGTGGGTCGTTGATCGCCGGCAACGGGTCCTCCCCGGCACGACTGTCCTCGTACGTCTTGAGGTACGCCTCGGCTTGCGCGGCGTAGCCGGCGTCGGACATCATGGCGGCTAGCGCATTGTGTGCGGCGGTGAAACCAGGCGCGATCTCAATCGCCTTTCGGTAAAACCGATACGCTTCTTCCGAGTCTCCCGCGATGGTGGCACGCCGGCCCAGGCCGAAGTAGGCCCGCGCCTCGTTGGGGTCCAGTTCGAGCGCGCGGCGGTAGAGCGCCGCGGCCCTTCCCCCGCTGGACTCGATGAGCAGATCCGCAAGCCTAATCAGAACGGGAACATAGCTGCCATCGAGCGCGAGCGCCTTCTCGTACGCGGCGATGGCCCCTTGGAGGTCATACATCCTCTCACGGGCCAGAGCGAGGTAGTACCACCAGCGGAAAGATTCCGGGTCGAGCTGCGCGGCTCTTGCAAAGCAGGCGGCGGCGGCCACGGAAGAATCGCCGACGAAGTACATCATGCCCAACTCGCCGGTCTTCTGCGGATCATCCGGCGACTCCCTCGCGGCGGCAACGGCGGCGGCGGCTTCATTGACGATCGCCCCTGGCACGCCGACCAACTCGATCTCCGGAATGTGGAATGCCTGCGTGGCGGCAGGTCGATCGGACGGCCTGGCGCTGACGGCCTTGGGCTTGGGCTGCGATGATGCCGGCTTGGGAGGGTGCTCTTCGTCCTTGCGGTCGCACGAAACGAGCAGTGCGAAGACTGCGGCCATCACCGCGCCGAGAGGCACTCGTGCGAGAGGGGTTCGGGGAAAGCGTGTGCTCATTATTTGATCCTCGCCGTGGGCGGGTTTCCACGCCCTTGCCGCCAAACGCCTCCGAGCGAGGCTTCCCGCCGTCGCAGGGGGGCGTGACACTCCCGGCGGCATTCGATTCTGGGTGCCACGAACGGCTTGCCCGCCCGTGCGGTCTCTCCGGTGGGCGCGTGCGGCATACACACTGGCAGGCAAGCTGCCAGTGCCACCCACCCGAACTGTCACGGACCCGTCGCAGGGTACCCAGAGAGCCCTGGATCTCGCAAGGGGGATGCTCCCACAGCTCTCACACAGCTCTCATTCGGGGCCGTTGGTCTCGGCCCGTCTTGGGCTGGCCCAGTATGGGCGGCGCACATAACTCTTTGCTCAGCCGGAAGTTATCTGTGGTTGCGGCGGTTCGGCTGCCACGATGCTGGCCGGATTGCTCGAAGCTGCGGGTTTCTGAATACCATGGCGAATGTTCGTCCAGAAACCTTTACTTTGCCGTCGCGTTCCGTTATTATGGCAGCCTGATAAGGTTATCAGGGAACGTGGCGCGAAGGAGAGAAGGAGCCGCTATGTCGGGACGCCGAGCGAGAGGAGGAAGCGCTCCAAGTCTTCGGTTTCTTTAGCAGTGCCTTTGCGCGGATCGAGGTGCGCTCCGCAGGCAAGTGGAGTAGTGCGCCGTGGTGGCATGCGGACTGTCTGACGCGCTGGTGGAGCGCGGACGGGCGCAAGCAGTGCTGGATCAGCCGCTCATTCGAGCGAAGGAAGAAGTCGTTGTTTGTTTATCCAGCTTATTGTTCCGCTGCGCGAAGCCAATCGGACGGGATCGCCACAGCTTGTGTCGGCCCGTATGGTAATACGTCGTCTCGTTGAATACTGGAGTCTTTTTTGTACAAGTAGTAGGAGGCACAAAGATGAGATGGAAGTCGAAGGTTTGTACTCTGAGCGCCGTACTTCTGTGTACGGCCGTGGTGTTGTCCGGAGCGGGACCGGGCCACCAAGCACAATTATCAAACAATCCCGACTTGAATCTTGTCCCGGCCCCCACGGCACAGGAGGCAAAAGCGATCCTGGGCAGCGGCGCCGAGGCGAAGGATGGCGGTGGCAAGCACGACCGCCAAGGTGGTGACACCTGCGCGGAGGCGGTTGACATCTCCGGTCCGCTGCCCATCAGCGTCAGCGGAACAACGGTGGGCTACACCAACGACTACGACGAGGTGTGCGACTATACCGGGTCCACCTCGCCGGACGTCGTTTACTTGTTCACCCCGACGGAGACCGAGATCCTGGTGTTCACGTTGTGCGATGGCATGACGGACTACGACTCGAAGATGTACATCTACGAGAACGTGTGTCCGGACGCGGGCAACCCCTACATCTGCAACGACGATGCGTGTACCTCGGCCGCGGGGCAGGACTACGTATCGCAGTTCATCACGAGCGTGACGGCCGGCAATGATTACTACATTGTCGTCGATGGATATGGCACCTCTTCCGGCGACTACTACCTGGACATCTATGAGTGGGTGCCACTGATGCCGTGCCCTGATAACTCGGTGTACGAGCAGCCGGTGCACGGTCCTGACGATCCCTGGACGGCGGGCGTTAGCGACGCCGGGTTCCCCTATCTCCGCTATGAGGACTTCTCCGGCTTGACCAGCCCGATCTGTGACGTCCACTGGTGGGGCCTTGAAGCCGACGCATCCTTCGTCAACTGCGTCCAGGATCCGGACACGTTCGAGGTCAAGTTCTACGCGGACGATGCCGGACAGCCAGGTGCCGAGGTGTGCAGCTACACAGTCACCCCAACGAGGGTGGACACGGGCTACGTCTATCACACCACGTACCTGCTTACCCTCTGGGAGTTCAGCGTGGATTTGGATCCCTGCTGCGACTTGGCAGACGGTTGGGTCTCAATCCAGGGCGTGGGCGATGCCGCCTGCCGCTTCTGGTGGATGGATTCACCGGGCGGCGACCGCCATCACTGCGGCGATGACGGAACTGGAATCGTCTGCGGTGGAGACAACGACTACAATCCGAGCCTCTGCCTGACGGCCCCAGCGGAAGGCTGTTGCTGCATCGACGACACGACCACCTTGTACTGGACGACGTACGAGGACTGCCTAGCGGCAGGTGGCCGGTTCGCTGCCGGCGAGGTGTGCGACCCCGACCCGTTTGACCCGCCGTGCGGCAGCGGCAAGGGTGCTTGCTGCCACTACGACGGCACCTGCACGCTGGAGTACCCGGTGGACTGCGCGGCAGCCGGCGAGGTCTTCTATGAGGGCATGGGTTGCGGCGACGTGGACTGCGTCGGCGCTTGCTGTCTAGCCGGCGGCGTCTGCGTGGAGGTGACCGAGCAGGACTGCCTCGATCAGGGCGGGACCTTCCAGGGCCTTGCCGTGACGTGCACGCCGAATCCCTGCCTCGGTGCGTGCTGCCACGTGGACGGCAGTTGCACGATGATGGAGGATGACACGAGCTGCCTCTCGCCCGACCTCTGGCTGGGTCTGGGCACGACGTGTGACGAGTGCCCGTGCATCGTGGTCTGCCCGGGAGGGGCGACCATTGAGACCGAGACTTGTGGCGACGATCCCGACACGACCAACGGCGGCTGCAACTCCAGCCCGAATGTGTTCGGCACCATTGCCTGTGACGAAACCATCTGCGGTACCGGGTACGCTAACGGCACGACGCGCGATACCGACTGGTACGAAATCGTGACAACTGAGCCGATGATCTTCACCTGGACGGCGGAGGCCGACTTCCCGATCGTCATCGGTTACGTTCCGACGGATCCGATCGGATCAGGCGACTGCGCCACCGCGACTTCGCTCGATCCGTATGCCGTGGCGGATGATCCCTGCACGGAGATCAGCGTCACGACGGTGTGTCTCGTTCCTGGCATACACTGGTTCTTTGTCGCGGCCCGCAGCTACAACGATGTTTCGCCGTGCCCGGCGAACTATGTTGCCACGCTGACCTGCGAGCCGTGTACGATCCCGACGGGTGCGTGCTGCGCCCAGGACGGCACTTGCACGCCTGACACGTACGAAGACGACTGTCTGGGGACGGGCGGCGTCTGGCAGGGTGAGGGGACCGGCTGCGATCCGAACCCGTGCGTGCCGTTCTACTGCGAGCCGTGCTTCTCGGATCTGGATGACGACTGGATCACCAACGTCACCTTCAACACCATCAACAACGACACCGTGGCGGAGGGAGCCCCTTGCAGCTACGGCGACTATACCTACCTGGTGACGGACGCCATACGTGGCAGCACGTATACGTTGTCGGTGACCTTCTCTTCGGGCACGTACACCGAGTGTGTGACGGCATGGTTCGACTGGAACAACAACTACGTGTTCGACGCGACCGAGATGTACCTGCTCACGCCGTGCGGCGCCAGCCTCACGGTCACTGGCGACATCACGGTTCCCGTCGATGCGGTGGTGACACAGACCACCATGCGGGTCATGGAGAAGTACTCGACCGCCAGCACCGACCCGTGCATCGTCTACAGCTACGGCGAGGCCGAGGATTACGGGATCAACATCCGGCTGGCGCCACAGTTTGGTGCTTGCTGCGTCGCAGAGGTCTGCCACGACGCCGTGACGCAAGACGACTGCGAGAACGTCCTTTTCGGTGTGTATCAGGGCGACGGCTCGGATTGCGATCCCAACCCATGCGTGGGCGCCTGCTGCTTCCTCGATGGGCACTGCGAGGTGCTCACTGAGGACGCCTGTGCTGCCGCCCCGGGTGGCGATTACCAGGGTGGTGGGACGGACTGCGATCCGAACCCCTGCCCGCAACCGGGCGACAACTGCGAAAACCCCGTGCAGGTCACGGACGCCTTCACCGACAGCAACACCACGCAGCACGGTGAAGACTACGAAGACACCTGTCTTGGGTACTACGATGGTGACGAGGACATTATCTACGAGTGGACCGTCACCGAAGATGCGTGCTTCGACGTCACGCTCGACCCGCTGGGCCACCCCTACACTGGCTTTGCGATCGACGACAGTTGTCCGCCCGATATGGACTGTGTCGCCGTGAGCACCAATTCTGGCAGTGCGGCCCACGGCGTCACTGGTTTGAACCTCACGGCCGGCACCTACTACATCATGGTCGACAGTTGGGTGGAGTCTCCGTATTACTATCCCTTCGACCTGACCGTCGCGCTGTGCCCGGAGGGTGGGGCTTGCTGCCACTGGCCGAGCGGCGCCTGCACGGACGAGCCGGATCAGGTAACTTGCGAGAACCAGGGCCCCGAGTACACCTACGCGGGCAATGGCACCTCGTGTGCCACGGTGACCTGTCCGACGCCGGGCGACGACTGCGAGGGCCCGATCGAGGTCACGGACGCCGATCTGCCGTTCAGTGACACGAACTACACGTGCGGCAGGGGGTACGACTATGGTTATCACTACACCTACTGCCCGGCTTGCCCGGAGACCTGTCTTGGCTCCTATGACGGCGGTGAGGACATCATCTACGAGGTGACCCTGGCCAGCGATACGTGCCTGAACATCGTCATGACGACCGCCACGACCTATACCGGCATGGCGCTGGATGGCTCGTGTCCGCCGGATATGGACTGCATCGCGTATGCGACCAACTACAGCTCCGGTGGCGTGTCGCTCCTGGGCGTCAATGTCACGGCCGGCACCTACTACCTGATGATCGATACGTATCCGTCGCCGTACTGCATCCCCACCTTCGACCTGACCATCGAGGTGTGTCCGGAAGGTGGTGCCTGCTGCCATTGCCCAGGTCCGACCTGCACCGACGAGCCCGATCAGGCGACGTGTGAGGGGGCCGGAGGCGTCTACATGGGTGACGGCACTTCGTGCGCGACCACTGCTTGTGCGCCGTGCAACGACACGTGCGACACTGCAACGCCGGTGACCTGCGGCGACACGTTGCTTGGCGAGACCACCGTGGGCGCCAACAACGATTACGACCCGGTCGTCGCCGGCTGCACCGGCTACAAGGCAGAGGGACCGGACGTCGTATACTCGTTGAATCTCGGCAGCGGTCAGACCGTGACTGTGTCGATGAACCCAACGCCGACGTCGTTCGACGCGTCGCTCTACGTGGTGACGGATTGTGATGACGTGGACAACACCTGTGTGGTGGGAGACGACAGCGGGAATCCGGAAGTAGTGACCTTCACGGCCGACGCGGGCGTCACCTACTACATCATCGCAGACGGGTACAGCACCACCAGCTTCGGCACATTCGATCTGACGGTCACCTGTGAAGCGCCGCCGGAGGGTGCCTGCTGCTTCAACTACGCGCCGTACTGCCAGGTGATGGGCGCGGATGCGTGTCACGCCGATCCGTATTTCGGCACCTACATGGGTGACGGCACGGTGTGCGACACAGATGACTGCAACGGGAACACGATCCCTGATGAGTGCGAGATCGCGCTCGGTCTCGCCGAGGACTGCCAGCCGAACGGCATCCCCGACGACTGCGACATCGATCCGACCGATCCTGACGGGAATGGCCAAGTCAGCGCGGACTGCCAGCCCGACAGTATCCCGGACGAGTGCCAGTTGGGTGATGTGCCAGGCGGTGTGTTGATCGACGAGAGCTTCGAGGGCACGGTCCCGCCGGCTGGTTGGGAGAACATCGCCTACGAGCTCAACGGCCCGTGGCAGGTTTCGACCAATCTGGACTACGTGCACACCGGCTTGCAGTCGGCGATCCACACGTGGAGTTCGGATTACGACGCGGACAGCTACTTGCTGACGCCGGAGCTTGATATCACGGCAGGCACACTCACCGTCTGGTCGATCGGTTGTGTCGGCGAGTCTTGGTGTGATTATTACGACATCGACGTCATGATCGTGATTGGCGATCCGGACGGCGATACGCCGGACGACGACGTCTTCGTCGGTAACCTGAACGACCTATGGGTCGATCACTTCACGACGTGGATCGAGGCAAGCTACGACCTGGCGCCATTGCTGCCTGGCGGTCCGTTCAAGATCGGCTTCCGCTACTACGGTTTCGACGGCGATCTTGGTGTCATCGACGACGTGGTCATCGAGACCGCTGGTGGTCCGCCGTCGAACGACTGCAACGAGAACGGCGTGCCGGACGAGTGCGATCTCTGCGGAGACCTCCATCCGTGGCCCGCGGGCGATGGTGACGTCGATGGCGACGACTACCAGATCTTCCTGGCGGCCTTCGGCCACAGCGCTGGCGAGCCGGAGTACAACCCGTGTGCCGATTATGACGGCGACGGGACGGTTACCGGCCCCGACTACCAGCAGTGGTTGATGTGCTATCGCGACTACAAGGGCGACCCGAATTCCGGGCCTCCTGGTCCGCCGCCGGGCGAGAGCAAGGACCCGAAGCCGCATGGGGACACGCCCTCCGGGCCGAGTCAGATGGCGCCGCCCCTGCCAGCGGGCGGTCCGCAGGTCACTCCGTGGCGGTAGTTGATGCATAAAAGCGTTGGGGATTCGCCGGCAGTTATTGGAAACTGCCGGCGAACTCCCGCGACGCAGAGTGGTTAAAAGATTGAATCGAGTGAGCGTTTGGAGTAGAGTAAGATTAACGCATCATGGTGATGCGAGGAGGTTGAAGGCATGAAGAAAGCAAAGGTAGCATGTACAGCCCTTCTGGTAGGGCTGCTGGCGGCAGGTCCAGCGATGGCAAGCATCGCGGTTTCGATCGAGCCCGTCGCCCAGGTTGTCGACATTGGCGATCCGTTGATCACTGTCGACATTGTGGCGGACATCCCGGTGGACGACGCCATCGTCCAGTGGGGCGTTGACCTGTCTTACAACGCCTCGGTGATCGAGCTCTTCGGCGGGTCGTGGGCGACTGCGGTGAGCATCAACGAAACGCTGTTTGATGCCGCGTATGCCCCCGATGGCGACGAGCTGTGCGCCTTGGTTCCCGCGGAGGATGTCAACGTCTCCGGCAATGACATCCTGCTGGCCACGGTGTCGTTCGTTCCCGTGGGTTTGGGTCTCTCGAATGTGTGCCCGAGCGACAGCAACCCCCTGTCCTGGAACGGCAGCTTCTGGGAGGGCACGGGCGACCTGACCGAGGGTTTCCTGAAGGATCCGCCGCCGGTCGGTGCTTACATCCCGGCAGACTATACGTGCGGCACCATCGAGGTTACGCCCGAGCCGACGACGCTGGCCCTGTTGGCGTTTGGCGGTTTGGCGGTGATCAGGCGCCGGCGCTAGTCCGCCAGTGTTTCGGTAGTCAGTAGCATGCAACATGCGGGCTGATGGGCCTCGCAGGCCAGTCTGGCCGCATGGGGGGGACGTGCAGCGAATTCTGATACCCCTTAAGCCACGGGGCATCGCCGCGAGGACGCGGTGATGCCCCATGCTGCATGTATTCAGGGGTCTGTGACACTCCCAGCGGCATTCGATTCTGGGTGTCGCGGGCGGCTTGTGCGCCCGTGCGATCCCTCCGATGGGCGCATGGGGCATAACACACGCGCAGACAAGCCGCTAGAGGTACACGCCTGAAGCGCCACGCACCCGTGTTCAGTGTTCGGCACGCCAGCCGTGGTCTCAATCGCGTTTGTATCGCCTCGAATGCGATCTGTGGTGCGTGTAATTATCCAGGTACTTCTCGAACAGGTCATCATGCCGTCTGATGACAAGTAGGTTCTCCGCGTTTTCCTCATCACCCGCCTTCGTGAAGTTCATGGAGCCGGTGATGATCGTTGACCTGTCGATCAGGATGATCTTGTTGTTGGCGGTGGGGTGTTGGTCATCGATCCACACGGGCACGCCAGCCCTTCGCAGGACGGGCAGCCTGCCGTAGGTCATCTTCTCCTGAGACTTGTCAGCGATCACCTCGCAGTCCACGCCGCGTTCTTTGGCCTCGATGATCGCCTCGGCGATCGGCTTGGACGTGAAGAAGTAGGCCTGAACCAAGACTCGCTTTCTGGCCTTACCAATCTCTTCAATGATTCGATCGGCACAGCCACCGTTGGGCGAGAAAAACACGTCAATCCGGGGCGTCTTGCCTGGTGGCTCAGACGCGACAATGTGGTGGCTCCACAGGCCGCCGACACAAACCGCGGCGAACAACCAAGCAACCGCGCCCGCCTTAAGGGTACTCCTGGTTTTTCTGAACATTGTGCACCTCTCTTCCCGCGTACGTTTGATGTGTTCTGCCAATCCCTCAACCGCCACCACTATCATGCCAGGTCGCCGGCCTGTCCAGGCCTCGACCCACACGTGCCACGTGCCCCCCTACCTTGAAGAAGAACGCCCCTGACAGGTCTCTCTCGTCCCTACCTCACCGATGACCGCTCTGCCGCGTCGTCAACACGCAACATGCCAAGACGCCGACAGGCAAGGCAGGCCACTACTGGACTCGCAACGGCAATGCCAACCACCCACAACACCGGCAGGAACACGCACGCGCAGCCCAGCATCGCACACAGCGCGCCGATCAGGTAACAGACGAGCACCGTCCTCCGAACCGATCGTCCACGATCACGAAGCTGATCGTAAAAGTGGCTGCGGTCCCCGATGAACAGCGGCTTGCCATTGAGCCAACGCCTGGCGATCGCCAGGCCGGCGTCGAAGATCGGAAATCCAAACACAAACACCGACGCGATGAGCCCACGCCACGAGGCTTGCTCCGTCAGTGTGATGATCAACACGGCTGCGCTGTAACCCAGCAGCAACGCCCCGCTGTCTCCCATGAACATCGACGCGGGGTTGAAGTTGTAGCAAAGGAACCCGACGCACGCCCCAGCGACGCCCGCGCAGAGCAACACCTGCAACGCCGGCGCAGTCATCCCCGACTGGGCGGGGATGTCCCACAGAAGGACAGTAATCCCCCAGAACCCCGCCGAAGCGACACCCAACACTCCCGCGCACAACCCATCCAGCCCATCTATCATGTTTGTCGAGTTCGCCGCGCCGGCGAGGACGAAGACGCAGAACAGTCCGCTCAGACATGTGCCGATCACATCGCCAAACATCCAGCTCGGCAGGCTCCCGTGAAGAGGCCCCAGCAGGGCGGACCACACGCCGCGACCGACACCGCTGCACAACAGCAACACCGCCACCGCGACCTGAACCAGCAGTCGGAGCTTGGGCGGCAAATGACGGATGTCGTCGATCAGCCCCACCAGCATCAGCACGCTTCCACCAACGGCAACCCACGCCAATGGCCAATAGCTTCCCTCCTGCCCGTTTGGCGATCCCCAACCCGCTATTCCCAATCCCCAATCGGCAATCCCCAGCACCACCACCGCCAGCCAGCCGACCCAAATGGCCACGCCGCCAAGATACGGGATCGGTCGCTCGTGCGGCTTCAGCCCGGCATCCGGCCGATCGTACAACTCGTACGCGACCGCGATACGCCGCACCAGTGGAACGGCCAGCAACGTCAGCCCGAACGCCAGCAAACAGGGCGCCGCCCACCACCCCGAAGGACCGGGGCCCTCACCAATGACCTCTGCGAGAACCGTCATGCGACTGCATCCACGAAAGGCAAAACCAGTGCTTGCCGCCTGTGGCCCGTTCATACCAATCCAGCACCGCACGGTACCACACCAAACGCGACGTGTCACATCTCGCCGACCAGCACGATGGCACGGGGTCCGTGACACCTCCGGCGGCATTCGATTCTGGGTGCCGCGGGCGGCTTGTCCCCCCGTGCGGTCTCTCTGGTGGGCGCGGGGGGCATACGCACTGGCAGGCAAGCTGCCGGTGGTACCCGCCCAAACTGTCACGGACCCGATGGCACGGGCTGCCATAAAAGTTCATCCCAGAACTTCCCTTGGCACGGGTTGCACTGGAAACCACTTCTTGATAGAGTCCTTTGAGAAAACGCATGAGCAACAATTCAGCAACATCCACCGAGGAAGACAAGAACACCGGTATGCCACGGAAGAAGATCCGCGGCAGGGTCACGATCATCCGCGATCGCTGCAAGGGTTGCGGTTACTGCGTGGAGTTCTGCCCAATGAAGGCCCTGAAGATGTCACGCGAATTCAACGATAAGGGTTACCACTTCCCCGAGGTTGCGGACAGCCAAGCCTGCACGGGCTGCGATCTGTGCGGCATGTTCTGCCCTGATTTCGCCATCAGCGGGTGCCGGATCCCCACGGGGGCGGCGAACGAGGAGCCAAACAAGGAGTGATTTGCATTGTCTGGAGATGACGACGGTCCCCTTACCGGAGCCTTCTATCTCGACGGGGACCAAGCCTGCGCCGAGGGCGCGATCTCGGCCGGCTGCGACTTCGTCGCCGGCTATCCGATCACACCCTCGACCGAGGTTGTCGAGCGGATCGCCGCACGTTTCCCCTTCACCGGTGGCACCTTCATCCAGATGGAAGACGAGATCGCCTCGTCGATCGCCATCCAGGGCGCGTTTTGGGCCGGGGCCAAAGTGATGACGGTCAGTTCCGGACCCGGTATTTCCCTCATGATGGAGCACGTCGGGCTAGCAGCCATGACGGAGGTCTCATGCGTGTTCGTCAACGTCCAGCGCGGCGGTCCGTCAACCGGATTGCCCACGCTACCTGCACAGAGCGACATGATGCAGGCCAGGTGGGGATCACACGGCGATTACGCGGTCATCGCGCTGGCGCCGAACGGCCCACAGGAGTGCTTCGATCTGGTCATTCACGCCTTCAACCTCGCCGAGCAGTATCGCGTGCCGGTGTTCTTCATGATGGATGAGGTCGTGGGCCACATGACAGAGAGGGTTGTGATCCCACCCCCTGGTGAGATCAAGCTGACGCCTCGGCGCTATACGAAGCTTCCGCCGGGCGAGTACGATCCCTACAAGGTCAGCAACGATGACTTGGTGCCCGGTTTCGCCAAGGCGGGCGAAGGCTACCGTTATCACATCACCGGTCTGACGCACAACGAGAAGGGCTACCCGGTGATGAATGCTGAATGTCAGGAGCATCTCGTCTGCCGGCTCGTGGACAAGATCAAGAAGAACGTGGACAAGATCTCCCTCTACAAGGAGGAAGCCATCGAAGATGCCGACGTCGTGGTGGTGACCTACGGCATCACTTCCCGCGTTGCCATGCGGGCGATCCGGCAGGCACAGAAACGGGGCATCAAGATCGGTCATCTGCGGCTGGTGGTCGTCTGGCCGTTTCCCGAGGAGCACATCCACCGCTTGGCTGAGCGGATCAAGGCCTTCGTTGTCCCCGAGGTCAACCTGGGCCAGGTCGTGCTGGAAGTGGAGCGTTGTGCTGGCGGCAAATGCGACATCTTCTCGGTCCAGCACGCCGGCGGTGCGGTCCACAACCCACAAACGATCCTCGATGCCATTTTGGAGGCGGCAGGATGACCGCCGCCTTGCAGACCAAGACGACAAGCCGTCCGGAGGAACTCCCGCGGGTGCAACACGATTCGCGCATCTGCTCTCCGTGTCATGGAACCAACATGCTCGTCCAAGGACCGTGTACATGAGCACGACAGAGATCAAGATCGGTGGACTGGGGGGACAGGGGGTCATTCTCGCCGGCATGATCATCGGCCGCGGGGCCTCCATCTTTGACACGAAGTACGCCACGCTGACGCAGGCCTTCGGTCCCGAGGCACGAGGTAGCGCCTGCAGCGCCCAGTTGGTCATCTCTGATGAGCCGGTCGAGTACCCCTACGTGTTGCAGCCCGAGATCCTGGTTGTCTTGTCCCAGGAGGCGTATAAGCGCTTCGTTTCCGAGATGGCTCCGACCGGAATCCTGATCCACGAGGCCGACTTGGTGAAGCCGGACGAGAAGCTGCCAGGCACCATCACGCGGTATAGCGTTCCTGCCACGCGGATTGCCGAGGAGTTGAGGCGGCGCATGGTCGTCAATATCGTCATGGTCGGCTTCTTCGCGGCCGTCACGAATCTGATCGGCGTGGCAGCCTTGCGCAACTCGGTCGAGGCCTCCGTGCCACCTGGAACCGAGAGCTTGAATCTCAGCGCATTCGAGCGTGGATATGCCTACGGCCAGCAGCTCCTGGCCGGGAAGGAACCCAACGCCACTCTCTCACCCGCCTGAGAACCTATCTGAGACGGCTTATCTCACCCGTGTTCCATCGTGGGCACCGGCGCCTCGCCGGTGCAGCCCTGCGGTAGAACCGCGGGGGCGTTGCTCACACGGGCCTTCACCCCCTGGTGTCGCAGTTTCGAGATCGTCTCAAACACCTGCCCGTGTCCTTGTAGCCAGGCAAGCTGCCTGCTACACTGCTTCGCCGGGAGGGCTCGGGACGGGAAGGAGCCCCGGCGAAGGCCCTACCCGGTTTCACGCGGCCGTGGCGGAACTGGCAGACGCGCTGGCTTCAGGTGCCAGTGGGGGCAACCCCGTGGAGGTTCGAGTCCTCTCGGCCGCATTGAGATGAATAGCGAATGATGAACAGATGGGATCAACCGTTCGCTATTCGCTATTCGCTATTCGCTATTCGCTTCCATCCACCTCCTAACCGATCTTCTTGGTCTTCTCAACACACCGGATGTTCATCTCAGCCAGTTCGTCGAGGACGGGATTGTAGATGTCCTTTGAGACCGGCACATAGACGCCCGGCTTGTGAATCACGCCGGTCAAGATCAGCTTCGACGCGACCGCCGCGGGGAGGCTCACCGTCCGGGCCATCGAGGAATCGCCGTTCGGGATGCCGTAGTCGATTAGCGTCGATGTGATCTCCTCTTTCTCGCCCGACGGGAAACTTGCCGTAAAGTAGTGGCAGAGCACGATCATGTCCCGCTCGCCGGGCTGGTACGCCATCGTCTCCAGCATCCGGGCCGACAGGATGTCCAGCGGTGTCGTCTCCTTATCGACGATCGGCAGCGGGTCGTCGCTGAGCAGGCCAAGCCACTCAAACCGGTCGAGAATGGGCGAAGATGCGTCCAGTTTGAGCTGCTTCGCGAGATCCTGCCGCAGGTTCCCGGTGCTTGACGACTTCAAAAAGCCCGCCGTGAACTTTGCGAAGGTCGTTCCCGCGGGATACGTCGTCGGCGTCTCCTCCAGGATGCCCAGATCGACGATCTTCTTCAGCGTCTCGCACCAGCCCACATAGCGGAAGGTGCCGCGGAACATCGTCTCGATCCCTTTCAAACTGTACACGCCGATGTAGCCGAGCGAGTCGCGGTTGGGATACGCCTCCAGTTCGCCCAGGCCCGCGACGGTCACCCGGTGCGTGTGGGCAAACAGGTCCGGCCCTGGAACGTCCACTTCCTTGCCGTTCTCCCGGTACCGGCCCGGGTTCTTGCCCGCCGTACACACCGCCCGCGGACTCCAGGAAAACTTGTACCCAAACGGGTTGTCGTTCGCCTCCGGTGCAGGTAGCCCGCCGCAGTACGACTTGAAGCTCACGACCTCGCCCCCACGCTCCCGCACGTCGTCGATGATCCGCATGGCCGACATGTGGTCGATACCGGGGTCCACGCCGATCTCGTTGAGGATCATTACGCCGGCGTTGCGGGCTGGCCCGTCAAGCTGCTTCATCTTCGGGCTGACGTACGAAGTCGTCACCATCTGCTTGCCATGCTTGATGCACAGATCCGCCACGACCGGATGCAGCGGGGCCGGAAGCAGGCTGATCGCCAGATCGTGCTCGCCAATCAACCGGCTCAGCTTGGCGGTGTCGTCGGCCAACAGCGTCATCGCCGTCCCACCCTTATGACCGTCGATCAAGGCCTCGGCCTTGCTTACCGTCCGGCTCGCCACCGTTACCCGGAAATCAGGCTGATCGAGCAAGTACCTAACCAGCGGGCGAGAAACCAGACCTGCTCCAAGAACGAGAACCTTCTTCATCTTTTTATCTCCTGTGTCTGCGAAACACCAAACCGACGTATCCCGGCCCGACACGCCCCTGCACGATTCGTGCCACGTCATTTGAGCACTCAACGCAGGGTGCGCGACGCTTCCGGCGGCATTCGATTCTGCGTGCCACGGGCGGCTTGTCCGCCCGTGCGGTCTCTCCGGTGGGCGCGTGGGGCATACACACTGGCAGGCAAGCTGCCAGTGGCACCC
>JAFGQA010000290.1 GCA_016935885.1 Phycisphaerae bacterium
AGGAGCTCTCGGCCCAGGCGCAGACGGTGAAGGCGACGGTCGAAGAGCTCATCGCCCTGGTGGGCGGGAAGAGCGTCGGCAGCGGCAAGCGATCGGAAGTCCATCAGAAGGAAGGCCCCAGTCACCGGAGGAGAGGCGGCACCAAGATCGCCCATCCTGAGAGAAAACCACGCACACAGCCGGGATTCAGGTCCAAGCAGGCACGAGTTTCCTCAGGCAAGCTTGGCAGGCAGGACACAGGCTTCGAGGGCGTCACCGCCACGGACGATGACAACCTGAACGACTTCTGAGCGACGTGCTCCGGCAGCAGTGAGCCCCGCCAACGGGGCACCTTTGGCAGACAGAACGGCTAAGAGCCCATTCCGGTATGCCCTGCGGCACGGGCGTCTCGCCGGTGGGGTCACGGGGGGGACGCCCGTGCCACACTTTGGTTGCGGCCGGAGGCCCTGCTGTGATCCTCCGCGCAATCGTGCCTGTTTGCGGCCGCGTCACGCTCTGGCGGGCGGAACCAGCGCGGCCGTGCTGCCCACCCCTTCCGGTAGTGGCGGCAGAATGCCGCGGGCGACATAGATCGGCCGAACGAGCACTCGCAGACGGGGCAGCATCCGGGCGAATAACAGAGCCGCGAACACGCACAGGCTGCCCCCAAGGATGACGGTGGCCGGCGCCCCGATCCGGCGCGCCAGTTCGCCGGCAACCAGGCTGCCGAACGGCATCGTGCCCATAAACGCCATCGCGAAGAAGCCCATGACGCGACCTCGTTTGTTGTCGTCGACGAGCGTCTGCACGATCGTATTGCTGGCGGCGTTTTGCATCATCATGGCGAAGCCCGTGACAATCAGCACCGGCAGCGAGATCCACAGCGAGCGTGACAATCCGAACACGATCAGGGAGGCGCCGAAAACTGCCGCGCCGCCGGCGACGATGCGGCCAAGCCCAAGGACGCTCTCACGCATCGCCAGTACCAGGGCGCCGCCCAATGCCCCGACGCCGGACGCCGCCATCAGGAAGCCCAACGTCATCGCGTTTCCGTGCAATACGCGATCGGCAAAGACGGGCATCAGCACGGCGTAAGGCATGCCCACCAGACTCGTCATCGCCATCAGCAGCAGAATCGCGCGAATCGGTGCAAAGCCGAAGGCCGCCGCGAGACCCTCGCGCAGCTCGTGCAACACGCGGGCAGGCTCAGTGCGAGGCACCGAAGCAGCGACACGCATTGCCAACAGTGCCGCGACGACGGCCAGGAAGCTCACGCCGTCTATAAGAAAGCACGGTCCTTCGCCGAAGAGCGCAATCAGCACTCCGGCGATCGATGGGCCGATCAGCCGGGCACTGTTGAAAATCATGGAGTTCATCGCGATGGCGCTGCTCAGATCGGCACGCCCTTCGACCATATCGACCACGAATGCTTGACGAGCGGGGATGTCGAATGCGTTGCACAGCCCCTGCAAAGCGCTCAGCACAATGACATGCGGCACCGCAATCGTCCCGCGCAACGCGAAGTATGCCAGGGCCAGCGAGGTCATCATCAATATGACCTGCGTGCAGACCAGCACACGGTGGCGGCTCCAGCGGTCGGCCGCGACCCCGCCCAGCGGCGTTAGTAGAAACGTCGGGATCATCCCCACGAAGCTAACCAGCCCCAGCATGAACGCCGAATCCGTCAGCCGGTAGACCAGCCATCCGACAGCCACGCGCGTAATCCACGTGCCTATCAGCGAAACGGCCTGCCCGGCGAAGAACAGCCGGTAGTTCCGGTGCCGTAGTGCGCGAAACGCGAAGCCAAAATTCTTCCGAGCCTGTTCAGCCTGTGCCATAGTCCCGATCCAACAACCTGCGCCCTACCTCGAAGGATCCGCCGGCGGCCAACAGGCTGCGGTCTCGATCACCTTCACTTACGCTTGCCGATTTCCGAAAGCAACTCCAGTTGCACTTCCTGGATCTCCACCAGGCGTTCCCACTGATGCGAAAGAAGATGATCGATCTTCTCGTGCAGTTGGCGGATCTCCAGCTCGGCCTTCAGGTTGACCTGATAGTCGTGTTCCGCCCGCAGGCGATCCTTGGCCTCCTGTCGGTTCTGACTCATCATGATGATGGGCGCCTGAATGGCGGCCAGGCAGGATAGGACAAGGTTGAGGAGAATGAAGGGATACGGATCAGCGGGTCGCCAAAGGAAGACGAGCGAGTTCATCAGAATCCAGAGCGAGAGCAGGATTCCAAACACGATCAAGAACGACCAGCTTCCGCCAAACGACGCGATTCTGTCGGCGAGGCGCTGGCCGTACGTCCACGCTTGCTCCAATTCCGCATCGACGTTGCTCGAGAGTAATTCGTGTTCGCGCAGACTCCGCAGAACATCCTGTTCCAGGGATGTCAGTTCGCCCTTCTCGGATTCCAGCAACGAATGAACGTACTTTCCCCGAAAGGTCGCGAGATCAGCACGGCAGATGAACTGCTCGGGCGACCAGTCGGGATGGGCCCGGCGTATCTCCTCAACCACCGCTGGGCGAATGACGGCGCCGGCCATCATGTCCTTGGCCGCAAATGTCTTTCCGCAGATGGCACACGTGTGCCTCTGGTTGCGATGGTCCTTGCTCATGGCTCTCGTTCCCTCAACGGCGATGATTCTGACTGCGCGTCGGGCCTCTGACTTGTGCGATCGAGGCCCCGGCTCTGAATCACGATCCCAACCGCTACCAGGATTACGAACACAACCGCTCGCAGGACCGGTTCCATGGAGAAGCTCGTGACGATTGCGGCCGCTCCCGCCAGGCTGGTCAAGACAACGATTGCCCAGTCCATAACGAGAACCGCAATGATCGCCCCGATCAGGCCCCCGAGCACAAACCACGTCAACTGCGTACCATCGCTGGCGGCCGACTGACTCAGCAGTAGCGACAAGAAGCCGCCGCCGAAGAGACCCAACAGTGCGAATGCCACGCGTTGAGCGAGAATGGCGAGCAGCGCTCCCACAGCGCCGACCCCGATCGCCACCATGAACCGAACCACCGGGGTCCACCCGGCGAGAAGCTGCTCAGCGAATTCCAGGCCAGCCAATAGACCGCCGACGCCCACCATGATCCAGTAAAGCCTGCGCCCCAACAGCAGCACAAGCAGGCCCAGGAAGATCCGGATACCTGGCATCATGACGGCGCCTCCTTCGTCGCGGCGGCATTCTCATCGGTCGCCATCGCCGCCGTCCGATCAACGGCTACGTTGACTGCCACATGCAGGGCGCCGCCGCGCACGGGGTCACTCATCTCCTCACTCACTTGAGGTGGGTACCGCGGGCGCGGATGTCGCCGAAGCGGCCACGTCGATGAACACGTCCATCTGCTGGCCGACGAACAGCGTCTGATCCTCCGTATCGATCGCGTAGATCACCTGCAAGACGCGCGTATCCACGCGCTCGGTCGATTCGCCCGTCAACGAGCGTTTGGGGATCACGTACGGTTCGACGCGGACGAACGTCAGCGGGAACTCGCGCGTCCCATGACCCTTGAGCATCGCCCGAGCCGGAGCCGTTGGCTGGAATCGCGGAATATCGAACTCGTCGATGTCGACCCGCACGTGCAGCGTGCGGACATCGCCCAGCACGATCAGCGGCTCACCCGGCGGGGCACCGACGAACTCCCCCGGGCGCACGTCGACCTGCAACACCTCACCATCCACGCGGGCGCGCACGGTCAGCCGCTCCAGTTCCGTACGGGCTTGCTCGACTTGAGCCTCGGCCAGCGCGACGGCGGCCCGCTGCACCTCGAGTGCCCGCTCCCAGGTACCAGCCTTGAGCAAAACCAGTTGGGCTCGCAGTTCGTCCACCTTCGCTTGCGCTTGTTGAAAGGCCGACTGCGCGTCGACGAACTCCTGCTCGGCAGCGTCACCCTTGTCGTGCAGCGTCTTGAGGCGCTTGTAGTTCGCCTCCTTGTCCGCCAGGTCCGCCTCGGCCTGCCGCACCTGTGCTTCGTTGACAGGCACCTGCTCGGGGCGTGGCTCGTGTTCAAGTTGCGTCAACGACGCGCGGACCGACGCCAGCGTTGCTTCGCCAACGGCGAGTTCTGCCTGCATCTGCCGATCATCGAGCCGGAACAGGGGATCACCGGCCTTGACCTGCGCGCCGACCTTGACGAATACCTCGGCTACCACGCCGGCTAACTGCGATCCGACCGCGATGTTCTCGGTTGCCGCCTCGATCAGCCCGGCGCCCGCCACCGTGTTGCGATACGGCGACTGCGGGGGTGACACAACGGGCGCGGCCCGCGGCCACGTCTGGCGAGTCTTGACGACAAAGACCACGGCAAAGCCGAGCAACACGAGCGCAATGGCTGGGATAACGTACCTGACAATCACGATGCACCTTCGCCTCTCTGGACATCCTGGCCGCCGGCTGGGTCCGCCGCCGCCGCGAGGGCTTCGATATTGACAACCCTACCGTCGTTCATGTACGCGATGCGGTCACCGAACTCGAACACGCGGTTGTCGTGCGTGACCACGATGACCGCCCGCTGTGGGTTCACTGCGAAACGAGTGAGCAACTCCATGATCGCGTGCCCCGTCTTCTCGTCGAGTGCGGAGGTCGGCTCGTCGCACACCAGCAGGCGCGGTTCATGGACCAGCGCCCGGCCGATCGCCACGCGTTGCTGTTCACCTCCGGATAGCTGCGCCGGAACCGCCCCCGCCCGATGGCCCATCCCCAGTGTGCCGAGCAGATCATTCGCCTTGGCGAGTGCGCGGCCGCGTGGCGTGCCGGCGATGACCAGCGGCACCGCGACGTTCTCCGCCGCCGTCAGAGCGGGCAGCAGATTGTACTGCTGGAACACGAAACCGACCTTGTCGCGGCGGAATGTGACTTTCTGATCCGCGCTCAACTCGGGCAGCTCGATTCCGAACACCGACACGCTGCCGTCGGTCGGACTGAGAATGGCCGAGATGATCGACAGCAACGTGGTTTTGCCACATCCGCTCGGCCCCACGAGGAGTGTCAGTTGGCCAGGATATACGTCCAGATCCAAGCCGCGCAGCGCCAGCACGCGTGCCAACCCTTGCCCGTATTCGCGGGTCAAGGATCGACAGCGCACCGCGTGTTTCAACTCGCTCGAGGTTTCCACGTCAGGCTCCCTGGAAAACAACCGCCGGCTCCAGCACGAGCACGCGCCGCACGCTGGCGACGCTCGAAACCAGGACAATCAGCAGGACCGCCGCGCCGGTTCCCACCAGAACTTGCCACGGCATCAGAAACGCCAGGCGCGAGGTGTTCGCCGAAAGCTCGCCGAATATGGCTGCCAGCCCGATGCCGATCGAGTACCCGACCAGGCCGACCATCGCCGCCTGGAACAACACCATCATCACGATCTTGCGGTTGCTGGTGCCGAGGGCCTTCAGCGTCCCGAACTCCTTGAGGTTGTCGATCGTGAACATGTAGAACGTCTGCCCGGCGATGGCGGCGCCCACCAGGAAGCCCAGCAGCACGGTGGTCCCAAAGTTCACGGGGATGCCCGTTCGCCGCAGGTAGTAATCCACCGTCCGCCAGGCGAAGTCGCGGCTCGAAAGGGCGCGCAAATCCGTCTGGGACTCGATCCGTCGGCACACCTCCTCCGCGTCGACATCCGGCTCCGGTTTGGCCAGGACGAACGATAACACCTTCCGCTCCGTCGGGACGAACTGAACAGCTTCGCTGTAGCGTGTGTAGACGATTGGAAATCGCTGGAACGTTCGTGACGCCTTACAAATCCCCGCAACGACAGCCCGCGTGTCGTTCATTTCCAGCACGCGCCCGGTCTCCAGCGGCTGGTCCGGCCAGATCTGCCAATAGCCCGCGTCATCCATGATGATCGCATCGGGCCGCCGCAGGTCATCGAGCGAACCCAGCACCATTTGCCTCGGGGCGCCGACGAGCGTGTCATCATCAAGGCCCATCAGGATCATCTGTTGGTAGTTGCCATCCTCCAGCCTGGCCCGTGCGATGCCCTTGTAGAGGCGCACCGCCCACGCCACGCCCGGAATGCCACGAACGCGGTACAGATCAGTCTCACGCATGGGCTTGATGTCGTCGATGTACTCGACGTTGCCATCCATGACCCAGATGTCAGCATCCTGCACGTCGCGAATCTGGCTCGTCGTCAGCCACATGATGCCGCAGAACACGCCGCTCTGCTGCCCGATCAGCAGCGCCGCAAACGTGATGCCGAGCACCATGCCGACATACTTCCCGCGATTGCCGACGAGCATCTTGAATGCGATCCAAAGCATCTAAATACTTCCAGAAAAGGAAGGGTACATGGGATACCGTCATGCGGCGGCCGCGCGCGGCCGCTCTCGCCACTCGGAATCGTACCACTGATCGCACAGCCTGCCAAAGCCTGTCCTCCGCAGGTCGAAGTCTCGGCTGCTTCCTGGAACCGGCCGGGCCGGTGATCGTTCGCGTGGCGTCTTGAGCCTTCGTTCGGTAGAATCCAACCTGTTTCCACAGGCACGCCGCTACGTGGTGGCGATCACAGTTGCACTCTGCAGACTGATCACCGTGGCCCTGCTGCCGCACGGAGGATGCCCATGTTCTCAAGCAACTGCGAGCACTGCTGCGGCTTGACCGACACCGGCCGCGAACGCGACGCAAACGAGGATCACTTCCTGATCGCCACGCTTTCAAAGTCCATGCAGATTCAACAGACGAGCCTGGACCGACAGGCCGGGGCCGAGTTGTTCAGCGGCGACCAAGGCAAGCTGCTGCTTGTGGCCGACGGCATCGGCGGTTATGTCGCGGGCGAGCGCGCGAGCGAACTCGCGATCGACACGATGTCGCAGTACGTGCTCAACATATTGCCATGGTTCTACCGCCTCCACGGAGAAGACGAGGAAGACCTGTACGATGAGCTGCGCCTCGCCATTCAGAAGTGCGAGGCCGTCATCGACGCCGAGTCGGAGGCCGTCCCGGAGCACGAAGGCATGGGCACCACGCTCACGATGGCGTACGTGCTTTGGCCGAGCATGTACGTCGTTCATGTCGGCGATAGCCGTTGCTACGTGCTGCGCGGCGAGCAGCTCTCACAGATCACGGTGGATCACACCGTGGCCCAAGAGTTGGTAGACAGTGGAGCACTCGAGCGAGAGCAGGCCCGCAGTTCGAGGTGGCACCACGTGCTGAGCAGTGCGCTGGGCCGCGGCATGGAGAAACTGCGCTCATCCGTCTACAAGGCCGAGTTGCAGGCGAACGATACGGTCCTCTTGTGCACCGACGGCCTGACGGAGTGCGTGGCAGACGCCGACATCAAGGCGATCCTCTGCGCACGGGACTCGGAGCAGCAGACGTGCGAACGCCTGGTCAACGCAGCCAACGACGCGGGCGGAACGGACAACATCACCGTCATTGTGGCGCGGTTCCCGGAACAGTAGCACACGTGCACACGCAGCCGCCTGCCGGTTCAGGTTGGCCGTTCGCCAACCGCTACTCGAGGGATAAAGACTGGCGGCTTTGATCTAGGGTCATCGGATGTTCGGTTTCAGGCGCAGAAGATGTGATCGCATTCGCAAGCGACCGTTTCCGCCTGCGTGGCTCGCGATCCTCGAGCGGAACGTGGCGTACTATCGGCTGTTGACGCCGGAGGAACAGGCAGAGCTACGGGGTCATATTCAGGTCTTCCTCGACGAAAAACGGTTCGAGGGCTGCGGCGGGCTGGAGGTTACGGACGAGATTCGCGTTACGATCGCCGCGCAGGCCTGCATCCTGTTGCTTCATCGCCAAACGGATTACTACCCAAGAATGCAGACGATTCTCGTCTATCCTCATCGCTACGTTGCCGATGCCAGGAAACGCTTGCCGGATGGAACGGTGCTGGGAGGCATCCACACACGCATCGGGGAGTCATGGTACCGTGGTCCGGTCGTGCTCTCCTGGGACGATGTGTTGCAAGGCGCGGCCGACATTCACGACGGCCACAACGTCGTGTTTCACGAGTTCGCCCATCAGCTCGACAGCGAGTCGGGGGCGAACGAAGGCGCTCCGGCGCTGCCGCGCCGCTCCATGTACATTGCCTGGGCACGCGTGCTCGGGCACGAATACGAGCACCTGATCGATGAGCTGAAGCACCATCGCAGGACATTTATCGATGCATACGGCGCCACGAATCCGGCCGAGTTCTTCGCTGTGATTACCGAGGCATTCTTCGAACAGCCGGTCCAGATGAAACGGCGCCATCCCGAGCTGTACGATCAGTTGGTCTCGTTCTACCAACAAGACCCCGCGTCGCGCGCCGCAGAGCGGGATGTGCAAGGAAGTTGATCGGAGCCGTCAAACGCTGAATGCCGCCCGCGGTTTCAGCACGTTGGCGAACTCGCCGCGGACTTCGGGGTTCGCATGCAATAGGTAGAGCCCGAGTGACGCCGTGGAAGGGGCGAAGCGTGAGACTCCGGGGACTCTGGCAATGCAGGTAAGCGGATCCGTGCTTGGCCCGGCCATGTGCCAGCATCAGGCTGCCGTTGAGCGTATTCCACGACGCTCAGCTCTCGGGGCTGGCATTCGCCGGCGCGACTGCCCGCGCGGATCCGGCCCCGGCGCCACCGTGTTCCCGAGGCTCACCTCCCGGGTGAGCCTTGAGCCCTCGGTACGTTCCGCAACCACATGATCCTCAGCGGGTTCGGCGCGGCTGCCTCAAAGTCCCACATTCTGTCGCTCTCGCCGCCTCCTTCAGCACGCGGAGGCTCACAGCTGGGCACTCCGGTGTCCGTGGCCGATCGACTTCGTGAAACCCCCCGCGTCGTTCTGCCGCTCACCGTGGCAGAGAGTCGATTGGCGATCGACTGCCCGTTCACCTGGAATGGAGCTCGGTCATGGCGAACAAGCTGAACAAGAACGACCGGGACCTCCTGATTGCCCTCGCTGAGTACCGCCTGCTGACGGTCAGCCAGATCGCTGCACTTTGTGCCGTGGGCAAGCCGGCGGCGCGAAACCGCGTGGGCAAGCTCACGAATGCCGGCCTGGCAACGGAACGGACACCGGCAGTCGCCAGTGGTCGGGGGCGACCCGAACGCTGGGTGTCGCTTACGGAACGAAGCATCGACTTGCTGCGGGCGGACAGGACGCTCGGGCTCAGCGTACCGAACAATGAGGTGGCTGCCGACGGGATTCGCTGCGCAGAGCACTTGCTCGTGATCAACTGGTTTCGGATCCACCTGGTGCATCTTGAGAGGACCTTTCCACGGCTGAGCGCGACGTTTCTGTCCTCTGAGTCTCCGTTCCTGGGGCGAGGTCCTGACGGCGGGCAATTCGTCTCTGGCAGTGCAGTTGAAGCGCGTCGGAATCCCACGCGATGTGGCGGTCTCTGGGCTCATCGCCTGGGCGCGGAAGAACAAGCCCACAGGCGGGAAGCGCATCATTACCGAATCAGCGACCACCGGCAGAGCCGGTGGTATGAGGAAGGCCCCTGAAAGGGGCCAGCGGTCGAACCCGCCCCGAAGGGGGCGGAGGATCGTTGCCACGGGTGGAGCGAAG
>JAFGQA010000291.1 GCA_016935885.1 Phycisphaerae bacterium
CACTCGATCAGCAGCTTCACATCGGCGCGGAGATAGTCCTCACGCGGCAGGTCGGTGCGACCGTCAAAGTTCTCCGCCGGGTTGACCGGCTTCCAGCCCGCCTGACGCAGCCGCTCGGCGGCTGCATGGAAGGCCGGGAAGTTGTATTCAGGCAGGCCGGTCATCGGCCCGGCGATGTAGATGCGTTTGGGACCGTCCATGATCAGTTGTTCTCCTCAAGTCGTCCGCCGCAGAGGGGGCAGCGCCGCAGGGGCAAGGGCATCACATCCACCTGCAAACGGCCGTTTCGGACCACGTCGCGCCGACGCGTCAGAAGCAGATCGATCTGGCTGTCGTCGGCGTAGATGCCCGCGTGTTCGAGTGCGTCGAGCACGGGCTTCTGAATGTTGTCCAAGTCGCGGCGGCGGCGATCAGGTGGAAAGGCGTCCATCGCCAGGGCGATGCGTCCGCCGGAGGGCGGCTTGCGAGGCCCACCCCCGCCCAGGAGGGCACAGACGTTCTTGCGGAACGTCCGGCCCTCCCGGCTGATCAAGGTGCGCGGCCCGACCCGTCGCCAGTAGTGATTCACACTGGGCGGATAAGGAAGCGTCAGTGTCATGCCGCCTCCCGTTCCCAGGGAATGTCGGCGGCGGTCCCGCCCTCGGCTTCCTGCTCGCGCCGCCAGTCCAGAAAGCTATCCAACTCGGCTTCCGCTTCATCCCTGCTGTCAAACTCTTGCCGGCAACTGACGTCCTTCGTCCAGATCAGGCCATCGAACGGCTCGCTGCTCATCCAGTGCCCAAAGTCGGGATCGTGGATGCAGTAGAAGGTGCGAGCCACCACGCCATCGCAGGTCTCGACCATCTTCACGACGCGTTCATTGAAGGTCTTGTCGTTGGTCTTCATGTTGATCGTCTCCTTATCGCTTCCAGGGCGGGGTGTTGTCGGCCACCGGCGCTTGGGGCTGCTGGCCGTTGGCAGCAGCGGCGTCCTTGCGGGCGTAGCCTTTGATTTCGTTGTTCAGTTCCCCGGTGTCGTCGCGCTTCTTGAGCTTGACGGTGATCACCAGCGGCAGGTTGTGCAGGTCCACGCTGTCGCGCGGCTGCATGACGCCGACCGCATGGCAGATCGCCGACAGTTCGCTGCGTGCGATCTTCACCGCCGTGGCGTTGGGGTTGTTGAGGTTCAGCCGTGCCCAGAGGACGCGGTTCTTGTACTCGCCCTCCAGGATGGTGAACGTCAGCTGGAGGTAGCTGCCCGACCCGCTCTTGGTGGGTTTCATCTCGCTTTCGGTGACGGCCGCGAGATACTTGCCCGCCGGGAGCGGCTCGAAACTGGTGGTCGGTTCGACTTCGGTCGCATTGAATCCGTTGAGGTTCGCCATGGATCAGTTCTCCTTGGAGGTTCCGGGGTTGGTGTTCTGGTTCTGCTCGCTGCCCACCACGCGCAGGCCGTGGGCTGGCGAAGGACTGGCGGTCAGCGCCTGCATCAGCGCCGACCACGACAGGGGAAGCTCGGCGGGAAGGCTGTAGCGGTTCTTCGCCAGGATCACGTTGGTGCCCTGGGTCAGAAGCGTGCGCCGGTCGCCATCGCGTGAGGCGTACAACACCGCGTCGGCCCATTCGATGAATGGCGGCGCGATCCACTGCGGCAAATCGGGCGCGGCCAGTCGCAGGTCGAAACCTTCCGGCGCGGTCATGCGGGTGTTGGCGGCGTGGGCCAGCAGGATGATGGCTATCCCGTTGTCGGCCACGGCGTTGAGCATCGGCAGAAGGTCGCGGTAGACGATGTTCTGCACGATCTCACGGGCCTTGAAATACCCGCCGTGGGCGGTGCCGAGCGTGTTGGTGATGTCGCCTTGGGCCTTGCCGTCCAGGTCAAGCACCACGTGCTCGACGATGCGCTGCACCATCCAATCGATGGTGTCGATGGCCAGCGCCGAAGCGTCATCCGGCGGCGACGAGGCCAGTTCGACCAGCCACTGGCGCATCTGCGGCCAGGACTGCAGGTACGGTGTGCGCTTCAACCCGCGCACAGCCCCGGCACCGTTTTCACAATCGATCAGGATCGCGTCGGCCGAGGCCGCGAAGGTGGTCTTGCCGACGCCCGGCTGGCCGTAGACGATCATCTTCGGCGGCGACGGCGTGGTCGTGGTGATCAGTGAATCCATCAGTGGCATAGCAGTTCTCCGTTGTTCGAGGTCGCCTTGCAGGTGCAGTAGTGCCAGGTCATCGCCTGGCGTCCGCTGACGCGGCAGGTGCGGGTCGGGCCGTTGCAGACCAGGCCGTCGGCCCGCAGTTCGGGCAGGCGTTTGTGGGCCTTGATGCCGATGCGGTCTTCGATTTCGCGGGCGGTAGCGCCGGGCGTCTTGACGACCGCCGCCAGGCACATCTCGCGCTGTTGCTTTGCAGCGCCGCTGCTTTCCAGTTCCCGCCCGGCCAGCACCGAGGTCGGCGGGTCGCTCTTTCGGTAGTTCCGAATCATGTCAGTACTCCTGACTGTCTTGTGGTCATGGTTCATGTCCTCAGTCGCTGGCCAGCGAATGGCAGGTGCGGGAGTCGAACCCGCGTCCCGAGGCTTATGAGGCCCCGGTAGCCCGGCCCTGCCGAAGTGCGCCCGTGGGGTGGCCGTCGCGGTTGGTGGACTCGCCACAAGCCGCACGGGCGCGAGAGATATGTCCGAGGTCAGGCCACATCGAGCACGCGGACCTCCTCGTACCCCGTGGGCCAGTGGTCGCGTTGGTGGCAGACCTGAAGCCACCGGATAGCGGCTTCGTTTTCGCGTTGGGCGATGGCCAGCGTGTCATCGCTGACCAGCCACACGCCGCAACGGAAGGGTTGCTTCTTCTCGACGGCGACCAGATGCACCGGCACGAACTGGTCGATCACCTGGGCCAGAACGGCCCGGTAGAAGGCCATCTGCCGGTGGTAGCAGTAGCGGCGGGCGTCGGACTCAAACCAGATGATGTCGTCGCAGGTCTTGAAGTCGACGATGCCGCGATGCGGGTGCGTCCAGTCGATGCGAATCTGGCATGGCGTGCCGCAGTATTCGGCCCGCAGAACGCCCTCGGACCGACCGTACAACAGCAAGTCCACGGCCTTGTTGTTGCTGGCGACGCCGGTGGCCATCATTTCGATCAGGTCCACCTGGTCGTGGCTGAGCACCGGCTTGCCCTGGGCCTCGGACCATTCGGCAAACGCCTTCGTGTTCGACCCGAACGGCTTGTCGGTCTTGGGGTTGATCGGCCCGCCGAGCGCGAACTGCGTCTCGTAGACATCGCGACCTTCGAGAATGCGGACGTGCGCGGCGCGACCGAGCAGGTAGGCGGGCGAGTCCTTGTCTTCGATCAGCCCGAGCGCCTTGCGGCGATACAGCAGCGGGCACTTCACGAAGTCCATCAACTGATGCGATGACAGAAATTCGCTCGCCTTGGCGTGGTACTCGTGCGCCGGCTCGACTTCCAAGATGCTCAGATCGATATTGACTTCCATGTCATCACTCACCTTCGTGTTCTCCGACCAGTTCACCTCTGGCCGCTATTAGTCAATTACCCGGCGCAGAGGCGAACCGTCGGAGAAAGGTCACGAAACGTAGAAATTCAGCCCCTTCGCAGTGAAGGCATCACGCAGCAAAGGGAGGTGCTTGTCATAGAGCGTGGTTCGCGGCACGCCCAACTCACGAGCGACCTGGGTGATGGTCTGCGTTTGGAGCAGTTCAGCCGCCTTGCGAAGTTCTGGCGGAAGGCTGGCGAGCACCGCTTCGATGTCCAGCCGAAGCTGGGTGCGTTCCTCGGCTGGGCGGCCATACTTGCCCGTACGGATGTCCTGATCGTCCTGATCAATCGTGGCCAGGCGCTGCACAGGCTCGTCGCTGTCGACAACCATTACCTCTTCGTTGAGCGAGCAGTCCTCCCGCCGGTAGTCGCGCTTCTCGGATTCCCGATAACGGATCAGGTTCTGCCCTTTGCGGTCGATGACGCAGGTGACGAACAGCTTGAAGTTCGACTTGCTGGGGTCGTACTTCGCCAGTCGCTCCAGCAGGTCCAGCAACATGTCCTGCCTGATGTCCTCGAAGTCGTCAGCGGTGAAGCCTGCCTTGCCGACGAGCTCTGCTGCCTTGATGTTGACCATGTCCAGTGCGAAATCATCGAAATCATGAATGCGTTCGTTAGTGTCCACTTGGGACCTCCCGTTGGCCGGGAGGCGTCGTGTGGATGCCGACAGAGGCTGCGACCACAAGCAGTGGAGGCGTTGCAGGATTGCCGCTTCTGCGGCACCCACAACGCCTCCACTTGGTGGCCGGTTAGTTGTGCAGTGTCAGTACGTTTTCAGATACATTCGATTTGGGGAGCCGACCCCCATCGCTCAGGCGCACACCTCCTCGACGGTCATCCGGAACGGAAGACCGCGCTGAATCTCGATGCACGGGATCACGCCGTCGCCCAGTGCCTCCAGCTGGGCGAACAGGTCGCGGACTTGGGCCTTGAGGGTGAAGTCAGGCTTGGCGACTTCGGGACGTGGCCCGTTGTCGCCGCCGAACTTGATCTCACGGATCACACGCGGCGGCGGGTCCATCACCGGCTGGCCGTCGCGCACTTCCAGATCAAAGATGCGGCCGAAGTTGATCCGCTGCATCTCGGCGAGGATCTGTTGCTGAGTGGGGGTGAGACTGGACTTCGCTACGTTTGAAACCATTGAACTGGCCTTTCTGCAAGTTGTCTGAGGCCAGCACCATGCGGGCCTGAGCAACTGCGATAGGGCCAGTAAATCACGTGGTTTTTCGGCGCAACGAAGGCGCAACAAGAAAGCGGCCCGGAGTCATCAGCTCCTGCCGCTTCGTCAATGATTACAGGGGGATTTGCTTGAAAAAAAACTTCGTGCGCAACTTCAAACGGGCAAGTTGCGCTACCGTTTTCGGCTGCGTATTTCGTTCATGACGGCATCCATGATCTGGAGTACCTCGTCGTTTGCCAGCTCCTTGGTCTTGGTAATCCACGCCTTGAAGCTGTCAACCTTCACCCGGCACTTCCGCCCCGATTCCCCGTTGGATTCAAGATCACCAGCCTGGACAGCCTTCGAGATCGTGCCCTTGTCGGGAGTGTCCTCGCCCCCAAGGACCCGCTGGGTCGCCCGCCATAGCTCAATTTGCTTCGCCCAGTCGAAGAGGTCGGTCTGCGACTTACCGGTCACTGCTGGCGACGGCTCGCTTTCCGCGATGGCAATCGGCACCCGCACGTGATGTTCGACGCCGTATTTCGCAAACCGTACGTCCAGTTCAGTCGGCGATCCTGATACGGGCAACTGGAGGGATGCGTTTGGACAGAGGTCAGTTGGGGCCAAGGCCTCCTTGTCGCTGAACAGTGTTCCAGAGGGTGTTGCCGACAACGCCCTCGCTATCCCGACGCCGGTGTTCCGGAGCGTGACTACCCCATCCTCGCGTGAGGCGACCAGATGGGGCCACAGAGGCAGCCCGAACTGATCCATTACCTCGTCATCAAGGGCCTCCAGATCGGCAATGCGGTTCTTGAGGACTTTGGCGGCATCACCGATGGAAGACGGGACTTTGTTCTCTGCCACGAGACGCAGTGGAGCGGTGATCTTCGAGTGGTTCGGCGGAAGGCCCTTGGCGATGCCCATGCACCAGTCAAAGCGCCGCAGCAGCTCTCCCGCTTCGCCATTTGCCCCGGTAAGACGAGCATGGATCAGGCCGACGAGCTTCCACAAGACGGCGGGCAGGACATCCAACGACAAGTCCGACACTTGCCAGCGAAGGTCGTACACCAGGATTTCGCCGGTGTCCGGGTCCACGTCCCATGAGTCCCTCTCCTCATCGACCGCCCAGCAGAGAAGTGATTCTTCGACGCGGCCTCGTACCTCTGCTGGCACTACCTGCAGTTGATCTGCCAGCACATCGGCCACCAGCTTTCCGAGGCAGTGAATCTTGGCGTCGGACTGGCACGTTGCCAGAAGCTTGGCTGCTTCCAAGGGCTCGCGAGCAACCAGTTCACGCACGAGCGCATTGACGTGACCGGAGATGGTGGCCGTCGGCAACAATTCGTCAATCGCCCTGAGATGTGGCTGCCACTTGTTCCACGGCTCTGCAAGATCGAGCTCTTGGAAGAACTTCGTTCGTGCATCCGCATTCATCAATACCTCACGGAATTGCGTGAGGTCCACATTGTCAGGAAAGAGGCCCAGCTCGACATCAAGCTCATTAAGCGACCGTGGAAGATGGGTGTAGTAGTCGGCATCCAGAATCGAATTCTCCGCGATATCGACAAGGCGATAGAAGACCCGTGCCTGTTCCTCAATCGTCTTGGGTTCACTCCGATAGTCGAGTTTGGGGAATTTCAGGCGCAAGGAGCCGCTCAGGCCGCGAATGGCGAACCGCACCGAGGTTGGCGCGGCCAGTTCCTCGGCACGTATCTCGATATCCGCTTCGAAGGACTCGATACGTACCTCTGGATCGGCGTGAATCTCGTGAAGACGCTCGACTTCCGGATCGATGCAACGTCTACTCTGAAACAAGGCATGCTCGATGCTTCGATATTCCTCACCCGAGGGATCAGCGAACCGGAGCATGTACAGCCGCTCAATGAAGCGTTCGAAGCACAACTTCCGGAGCTTCTGCAGATCGAAATCTCGTTTCCTAACGGCGTTCTTCGGGATTCCCAAAAACGATGAGTTGAAGTCGGACAGAACATCCTCGGTGATTCGTCTTCCGCCACCGGTTGCCTTGATTAACAAGAACCCTTCGCTATCCGGGAAGTACCGGATGCCCACTGTTTCGACGATGGCATTCTTCCACGCAAACCAGATCGGTCGCCGGGCATCATAGTCGTATGCTCGAACGGCAAGCTCATCCTGCAGTCCGAGAACAACATGCAGAGCGTCAGTCCCGCTCATCGGGGTACGGTCAAACACGCCAAGGCGTATATGTGGCATCAGCCATGCGGATTCGATGCCGCGATCCAGGGCAGCATAATCAAATGGAATAGTAGTCTGGTAGGACTGGATGGTGATCTCACGCTGGTCAAGAATGCCCTCGGCACGGGGTGCGATTGCCAGGTGTTGGATGTGCTCCTGTGGGTTGTACTGAGAAGACATCGCCAGTCCTTTCTTGCAACGATGCTGGTCGCCGTACCGAGCATCGCATTACTTGGTGGCCATTGCTTGCCTCGCTCACCCAGTTGAGGGTGTATCTGTTCGCGTCCCTTCCTCGTTCCGTATGTGGTCGTACACGTCCTTGAGAAGATGCTGGCTGACCGCTTCGCGGAACCGCTCTTCGTTCATGTAGCGGGCGGTGATCTCTTCGTTCTGGTCCATGCGGTCGATGAACAGGCCTTCCAGTGCTTTGCGGAAGACGTAGCCAAAGTTCTCAATCGTGTTCGCTTTCGCAGCCTGCCGCAGAGCGTCGTCCGCTACGGCGTCTTCCCGGATCGACTCGAAGAAGAGCTGATCGCCAGGCTTGAACTCCGTGCCGAACCGCTCGTTCAGGATGTCGATCAACTGCGACAGCTCAATTTCGTCAGGGTGCGCCGCTTTCGTGCCCACCGATGTCGGCCCATCGACCGGCTCCGTCTTGCCTGCCTCAAGATCAATCGAGCCTTCGCCGATCTTCTGCAGCCGGTAGTACTTGAGCGACACATCGTCATCAAAGTGGTACACCGGCCCGCTGTCGCCTTTGGGGAGCTTCGTGAGCAGGAACCGGATGTACGAATACAGCTTCTCCAAGTCGGTATCCTGGAACGGGATGACCTGCGACAGGAACGAATACAAGTTCCGAAACGCCGTGAGCGTCTTGCGAAACTCCTCTCGCTCCTCTTCATCAAGCTCGGTGAACCGCCCGACGGCGGGGTCGATGCACGCATTCATCCGGGCGTGGTCGGTCGGCGTCTGGTTCCGCTTGGGCTTGTAGAACACCCGGCAGAACTCATCGACCTCGGCCTTGTGGTAGACCTGCTGGGCGTCGAGCTTCGCCTGCAACTCGTACAGCTGCTTCGGGTCAGCCTGCTCTCCGACCAGCGTCTGCTCGTAGTACGGCTGGAAGGCGGCAAGAATCTCATCCGGCTCGTTCACGAAGTCCAGGACGAACGTGTCCTCCTTGCCAGGATGCGTCCGGTTGAGGCGCGACAGCGTCTGCACCGCCTGGATGCCCGCCAATCGCTTGTCCACGTACATCGTGTGCAACAGCGGTTGATCGAACCCCGTCTGGTACTTTTCGGCCACCAGCAGCACCTGGTACTCCTCGGTGGAGAACCGCTCGGGCAACTCCTTCTGGCCGATATGCTTGCCCTGGGTGTCGATGTTCATCCCCGACTCGGTGTACTCGACGCCCGGCACATCCGGGTCGATCACCGTGCCGGAGAAGGCCACCAGCGTCTTGATCTCCGTGTAGCCTTTCTCCTTGATGTACTTGTCGAACGCCTGCTTGTACTTGACCGCGTGCAGGCGGCTTGACGTGACGACCATCGCCTTGGCTTTGCCGCCGATCTTGTGCAGCGTGAAATGGCGAAAGTGCTCGACCATCACCTCGGTCTTCTGCGCGATGTTGTGCGGATGCAGGCTCATGAACCGGGCCAGCGCCCGCGCCGCCTTCCGCTTGTCCACCTTCGGATCGTCCTCGATGGACTTGATCAGCCGGTAGTAGGTCTTATACGTCGTGTAGTTCTGAAGCACATCGAGGATGAAGCCCTCGTCGATGGCCTGTCGCATGCTGTAGAGATGGAACGGATGCGGCTTGCCATCCGGCCCCGGCTGGCCGAAGACCTCCAGCGTCTTGTACTTGGGCGTGGCCGTGAACGCGAAGAAGCTGATGTTCGGCTGATTGCCGCGCTTGGCCATCGCCTTGAGAATCTCTTCCTCGTAGTCGGGCAGGCCTTCCGCCTCGGCCTTGGCCTTCGCCTCCTCCTTGATCGCCGCGCCCGCCAGCACGCCCTTGAGTTCCGTGGCCGTCTCGCCGCCCTGGGAACTGTGGGCCTCATCGACGATCACCGCATACCGCTTCTTCGGCAGATCGCCGATCTTCTCGGTCACGAATGGGAACTTCTGCAGCGTCGTGATGATGATCGGCACCCCGGCACCCAGCGACTCGGCCAGTTGCGTCGAGTTGATGTCGATCTTCTCGACGACGCCTTGTTTGTGCTCGAACTGGTAGATCGTGTTCTGAAGCTGCTGGTCCAACACGACCCGGTCGGTCACGACAATCACCGAATCGAACACCTTCTCGTCGCGCTCGTCGTACAGGCTGCTCAGCCGGTGGGCCAGCCAGGCGATGGAGTTGCTCTTGCCGCTGCCCGCCGAGTGTTGCACAAGGTAGTTGTTCCCGACGCCACGCTCACGAGCGTCGGCCACCATCTCCCGCACGCAGTCGAGCTGGTGATAGCGGGGAAAGATCATCGTCTGCTTCTTGATCTTCTTATCGCCGAGCTTCTTCTCCTCGATCTGCAGGTGGATGAACCTCGCCAGGATGTCGAGGAAGCTGTGCCGCTCCAGCACCTCTTCCCAAAGGTACGCCGTCTTGTAGCCGCCGGGGTTGTCGGGGTTCCCGCCGCCGCCACCGCAGCCCTTGTTGAAAGGCAGGAAGTACGTCTTGCTGCCCGACAGCCGTGTGGTCATGTAGACCTCGTCGGTGTCCACGGCGAAATGCACCAGCGCCCGATGCTTGAACTGGAAGATCAGGTCGCCCGGATCGCGGTCGTTCTTGTACTGCGTCACCGCGTGCCGCCAGGTCTGGGCGGTCATCGGGTTCTTCAGTTCCGCCGTCGCCACCGGGATGCCGTTGATCGCCAACGTCACGTCCAGCGTGTTGTTGTGCTTGGGTGAGTACTTCAACTGCCGCGTAATCGTCAGCCGGTTGGCCTCGTACCGCTTCTTCGTCTCCGGGTTCATCCCACTGGCGGGGGCGAAGTAGGCCACGTGAAACAGCTTGCCGAAGCACTTGAAACCGTGCCGCAGCACCGAAAGGCAGCCCTCGTGTTCCGAGTCCAGCGCCCGGCACAGGTCGTCGAGCAACGTCTCCTCGGCCTTGCCCTTCTGGATGCCCTCCAGGTACGCCCACTCATCCGGCTGCGTCGCCTTGATGAACGCCAGCACGTCGGCCTGGAAGATCGCCCGATGCGGATCGAAGCCGTCGCGGTCGCCCGTGACGTACCCGCCCGCCGTCGTCAGGTGGTGCTCGATGGCGGTTTCAAAGGCGTATTCGGTGTGCTGGCCCGGCATCAGGCGTCCTCCGTCGCAAGTCGTGTCGCGAGTTTGTCGGGAGCAGTCGCGATTCGGTGTCGCAGTAGCCCGTCGCAGCTTGTCATAGCTCGTTGTCGCAGCTTGTCACAGTAACTCATGGCCTGGCCCTTTCCCCGAGGGTGTATCGCTTGGTCGGGTCGGTCGGGCTGGTTCCGCTTCCGGACAGTAAGCCCTTGTCAAGCAGCCCTTTAAGGTCGCGTTGGAGCGAGCGCCGGTTGACGCCGGGGCAGAGGGCTTCATAGTCCTGGATCGTCAGGCTGCCATGCTCCATCACGTGCCCGAGCGCCCTGACTTGGCGTTCACTCAGCCCGTGCTCCTTGGCCAGGATGTCCCGCTGGATGGCCCGCTCGCCGCGCTGGCGGACTTCCCCAAGCTGCGTGGCCAACCCATCGACGAAGTATTCCAGCCAGCCGGTCAGGTCCATTCCGCCATCGCGCACGCCCTGGATCGCCGCGTAGAACGCCGCCCGATCGCGGTCGTAGTACTCGCTGATCGTGAACAGCCGCTTGAAGTCGTACCCCGCCCGGTACAGGCACAACGTCGACAGCAGTCGCGATGTCCGCCCATTGCCGTCCAGGAACGGATGGATATGCACGAGCTGGAACTGCGCCACGCCGCTGACCAGCACCGGATGCACCTGGCCGGGGCCGTTCAGCCAACTCACCATCTCCGCCATCAGCGCCGGGACATCGTGCGCGGGCGGCGGGGTGTAGACCGTCTGGCCGGTTGCCCCGTTGACCACGTAGTTCTGCACCTTGCGGTACTGGCCCGGCGTGGCGCTGCCGCCGCGCACGCCCTCGACCAGCCGCTTATGAATCTCGCGGACCAGCCCTTCGGTGATCGGCGATCCGCTGTCGAGGTACTCCGAAACGAACTCGAACGCCCGGCGATAGTTCAGCAATTCCCGCGCGTCGTCCGGGTCGGCCTCGGGCACCGACTCGCCCGCCATCAGGCGCTCGGCCTGGTCCAGCGTCAGTTGCGTGCCCTCGATGTGCGTCGTGTGATGCGCCTCAAGAACCAGCGCCCGTTCGCCCATCGCCCGAACCCAGTCCTCCGAAAGCGTCGCCGCCTCCAGGAACCCACGGGCACGCTCGATCCGCGTCAGCGCCGCCGTGATGGCGTTGGTGATCGTGAACTTCGGCTGTAGCCCGCTCTTTCCCATCAATGCACCTCCCCACGCACGTCGATCTTGCCGGTCACTGCGGCGGAAATCAGAGCCGAACGGTGCTCGCGAAGGGTGGCGGCGCTCTCTTCGACCTTCGAAATCAGAGCATCGATCTGCGAGGTGTTTTTGGAAACATTTTGAATGATCGCCTCTTGCTCGCCAACAGGTGGCAGCAGTGCCGGGAACGCCTTGATCTTGAAACTGTTAGTGCTCGCCAGATTCGTGGTCTGCTGGGCTGTACTGGTGAAATACGCCTTGCCGTGCGACGAAGAAGTCATCCAAGCCAAATACAGCGGATGAAGCGATCTGGCATCGCATCGAACACAGAAAATGTGGTTCTGATGCAGGCAACCCGGAATCTGGACATCCCATACATACCCTCGCCCCAGCTTGTCAAAGTCCCCGCCTTCGGTCATCAGCACATCACCACGCTGCAATTCGTACCGCTTCACTTCCTCTGCAGGAAGCTCAACTTCAGTAATCGTGTTCAGGTCCAGATATCCATCCTGGACGTTTGCAACGCGGAGGTATGGGCGGCGAACCAACTCGCGGTCCTCATACTTCTTGCCGAGCGTTAGCCCGGTCTGAAGTTGCGAGACGCGCTTCAAGGGCAGGAGCTTCCAATGCATCGGAATCTGGCCCAGCCATTCAATGCCGGAGTCTTTCATGGGGGCGTTGGGGTCGAGGCCCTTGGTGACGGCGTGGCTGATTAGGGCGGAGCGCTTCTCCTGAAGCAACTCGATCTGCCGCCGCTTCTTCTCGATCAGCGCATCGATCCGCGCCGTCTCCCGATCCAGAAACACCGCGATGGCCCGCTGCTCGTTGTCGGGAGGAATCAGGGCAGGCAGGTTGCCGATGAAATCCCAGTTCGCGCGGGGCATCTTCGCACCGTAGGTGGACGAGTCCACAACTGAGACGAAATCCGGGTTGAGCACGTAGTCCAGCAGGAACTTCTGGGCCACGTCGCGAGGTCGCAGGACGAGAAGCTCACCTGTGCAGATGCCATCTGAATCAGCAGCGTGCGCCTTGGCCAGGTACGGCCGCAACTTGCCGAAGAGCACATCGCCGCGTCTGTAAAGGTTCGCCTGGCCCTCGCTTGTGCCATCCCCGTTCGGTGTGATTCGCCTGCCGGTCCAGGATTCGATGTGCTCAAGCCCTGTGTAGGGCAGGTCGTTGTCGGCACCGTCAACCTTCGTGTTGATGAGGTCGGCGGCGTACTTGAGGCGGCGGACCTCCCAGTGTTCAGGCACGTTGCCAAGCCACGCCACCCCCGACGGCTTGTATGCCGGGTAGGCCGCTCGCTTGCCTGTTCGGATGGCCGTGGTCATGGCGTCCCCCCGGAAGTCTTCTTACCGGGGCTCTTGGCCGCCGTCTTTTTGATCGCCTTGGGTTTCGGCTTGGGAAGGATCGATGCCTCCTGGGGAAGGACATAGACACCCAGGAGGAGATGGTCGATCACCTTGAGCGCCGCCGCGATCTGCTTCTTCGTGGGGGCCTTCATCTCGTGGGCAGCGTCATTGCCCAGGAGCCGGATACCGTGAAGAATCTCCGCGCCAGCTTGGGTCAACAGGGACATGCTCACCAGTTCATCGATCTTGTCGGCGAGGTTGCGTTTCTTAGTTTTACGTTCCTGGCAGGTTGCCTCAAGGATCGCGCGAATGCCAACGCCAGCCAAGGTCGGGAGGTCGTGCTGGACCGCCTTCAGAGTCTCGCGGTAGATCGCCTGCACGACATCGGGAATGTCGTAGATGTCGTCCCGAAGGTAGAGCTGGCCGGTCAACGACTGGTCGATGCGCGGAGGGTACAGATTCTCGTCGGGTTCGTAACCATCGGGACCAAGCGATTCTGAGCACGTGGAAGCATCCCGGAAACCGATGTCCTCGCAACCCTGGCATTGGATGACCTGTGCAGAACCCCACACTTGAATGTCGCCATCGTCTGACTCGCCGCTGTAGTCGATGGCCGCCAGAATCCGGTGCGCTGTCTTCTGCTTGCATCTGTCGCACAGGACGCGAACAGTCTTGCCAACCTCTTCACTTGGCTTGATCGTCCAGCTCATTCGGTTACCTCCGCGAGCATGTCGGCGATCTCGCCTTCGATCTTCTTCAGGTCGGTTTCGATCTGGTCGAGCGGGCGGGGCGGCGTGTACTGGTAGAAGTAGCGGTTGAAGTTGATCTCGTAGCCGACCCGGGTCTTGC
>JAFGQA010000292.1 GCA_016935885.1 Phycisphaerae bacterium
GCGCCATGGTTCGAGCTGGAGCTCGAACCTACGGAGAACCAAGACGTCCGTCGTGCAAGGTTACTTCTGGGACACCACACTAGCCCGGGTTCGACAGTTGCGCGACCGAGATGGCTGATTTGTTAGAGAACTCGGTCACGGCCCCCGGTCTTCTCCACACGAGCATGTCCATCCAGGAGGTGGCGAATAAGTGCGGTTTCCGGCGTCAGGACTACTTCTGCACCTGGTTCAGACAGCAGACCCGCACCACCCCCACCGCCTTCCGATCATCAATTCAAATAAGATCATTCAAGTGAAAACGATTCTTTGCGGAACGGGGCATTCCAGCCTTGACTTTGGCTTTGGTGCAGGCGGAAACTGCCAGGGTGATGTGTAACAAGTAGAGCGAGGTTAGGTGGTATCCCTCTTCTTGTGTGGCCGGGGTCGTAACAAAGGAGTATCGGCCATGAATCACTCCTCGTTTCTCCGCAGTGTCGGCCGCCGTCTGGCTCGAAGGAGATTCCTCGCGATCGGCGCATGCCTGGCGGCATGTTCCGCGGCGAGTATGGCGCAGGAGTGCGCTCTCTACCCGATCGCGCTGTCGGCCGATACAGTCCAGGGCCTCACGCCGGGTACCGTGCTTGTGGACGTGTACAACGGCAACCAGCCGGGCAACTTCGGCTGGCTGACATGGGGCGGGAGTCCCAGCGTGCCGACCCTCGTCAGGAGTCTCACTCCCCCGGGCGACAGCTCGTCGTACGCGAACCCCGACAATCCGTCCGATCATGAGATCAACCGCGGCGACTGGGTCGAAGGCAAACCCGGCGTTTCCAACAGCAAGAATGTCCGTGACACTCTGGATGCGCTCAAAGACATCGACATCATCGTCCCTGCCTGGGATGCCGTCAGGGGTCAAGGCAACAACGCTGACTATCGTGTGGCCGGGTTTGTTCGGATTCGCATCTTGAGTTACAGTCTGCCGGGTCAGAACCGGATCACTGCGCGCCTGATCGGCTTCGTGACCTGCGGCGAAGAGAATCAGGCCCCGGTAACGGATGCCGGCGAAGACCAGACGGTCGTCATAACAAATGCAGCAGTCCTGAACGGCTCCGTGACCGACGACGGCCTGCCGGCGCTCTCCGAAGTCCGTAGTCAGTGGTCCGTGGTCAGTGGCCCGGGCTCGGCATCATTCGCTGATCCTCTCGCGCCCGCCACGACGGCCACCTTCAGTGACATTGGTACGTACACGTTGCGCCTGACGGCCGACGATGGTGAGTTGACCGCGAGTGACGATGTCGCGATTACCGTGTTGCCCCCCAACAAGCCCCCCGTGGCCCTCCCGCAGGATGTGGAAACGGACGAAGACGTGCCCGCTGACATCACGCTCGCAGGAACCGATCCAGACCAAGATCCGCTGACGTTTCTCGTGGTGGATGAGCCGACGAACGGTGTTTTGAGCGGCAGCGCGCCGGATATGACCTACACGCCCAACCCGGACTACTTCGGCCAGGACAGCTTCACGTTCAAGGCCCACGACGGGCAGACTGATTCCGTGCCCGCGATAGTCAGCATCACCGTCAACCCGGTTAACGACACGCCGGTTGCCGACCCGCAGTCGCTGACGACCGACGAAGACATGTCGCTCACCATCACCCTCGCGGCCTCCGACGTCGAGAACGATCCGTTGACCTATGCTGTGGCAATCTTCCCCGATCATGGGGTGCTTTCCGGTTCGGCTCCCGACCTCCTGTATGCTCCGAATCCGGACTGGCATGGCACCGACACCTTCTCTTTCGTCGTTTCTGATCTCTCCGCGACTTCCGCGGTCTCAATCGTGGCCATCCACGTCGCTTCCGTGAACGACACGCCCACTGCTGGCGCGCAGACTGTGAGTCTCGATGAAGATTCCACAGCGGCCGTTATGCTGTCGGGCAGCGACGCGGACGACGATCCGTTGTCGTTCGAATTGCTCAGCGCACCATCGAACGGGGTCCTTGAGGGGACAGCCCCGAACCTTGTCTATCGGCCGGCGGACAACTTCTACGGATCAGACTGCTTCGCGTTCCGCGTCAGTGATGGCCTGGTCTACTCGGACACGGCAAGCGTCATGCTCGCGGTGCAGTCGGTCAACGACACACCTGTGGCCAATCCGCAGGAAGTGACCACCGACGAAGACGTTTCCGTGGGCGTCACCCTGACCGGTTCGGACGTGGAGAATGATGCGCTGTTCTTCGAGATCGTCAGCAGTCCCGCGAACGGCGATCTCTCCGGCACGCTGCCTGATCTGCTCTACATTCCCACTGCGGACTTCCACGGCGATGACGACTTCAGATTTGCTGTCTGCGACGGATCCGCCACATCCGTGCCGGCCCTTGTCCACGTCACGATCGTGTCCGTTAACGATCCGCCCGCGGCCACGGCCGGCGCCGTCACTGTCATGGAGGACGAAGCGATCGCCATCGTTCTCACCGGGTCCGACCCCGACGGGGATCCCATCACGTTCGCCGTGCTGGATGGTCCTGCACACGGCAGCCTGAGTGGCGTGCCGCCTGATCTCACCTATGTCCCTGCGGCGGACTTCTTCGGCAGCGACAGCCTTGGTTTCACGGTGGGAGACGGAATTCTCACATCGGCTGTCACGACGGTGACCATCGATGTGGTCCCGGTGAATGACGCGCCGGTGGCGCACTCACAAACGCTCACCACCGAAGAGGATATTCCACTGCAAATCGTGTTGAACGCTACCGACGTCGACAACGGCGTGCTGACCTACGCAATCATGGAGGAACCGGCTCATGGTGTGCTGAGCGGCACGGCCCCCGATTTGCTCTACACGCCTGATCCCGACTACAATGGGTTGGACGCCCTCGCCTTCCAGGCAAGCGACGGGCAGACCGATTCCGTGCCGGCCGTCGTCAGCATCACGGTCAACCCCATCAACGATCCGCCCGTTGCCCTCCCGCAGGACGTGAGCACCGATGAGGATGTCGCCCTCAATATTACCCTGAGCGGTTCGGACGCCGAGAATGATGCACTCGCGTTCGCCGTCGTGACTGGCCCCACCAACGGCGTGCTTGTGGGCACCGCGCCGGATCTGGAATATGCTCCCGCCACCGACTTCCACGGCGAAGACAGCCTCGTTTTCGTCGTGTCCGACGCCTCCGCGACCTCTGCGCCGGCCGTGGTTCGAATCGTTGTCATTTCCGTCAACGACCCACCTGTGGCCGAGGCCCAGTTGGTGACAACCGATGAGCGCACTCCTGTGGGCATCACGCTGACGGGCTCTGACATGGACAACGATCCGTTGACGTTTGCCATTATTGAGGCCCCGCTCGGCGGATCGCTCAGCGGCGCCGCGCCGGACGTTACCTACACGCCCGACAACGGCTTCTGGGGCTCCGACAGCTTGACCTTCGAGGTCAGCGATGGATTCGCGACGTCCGCCCCCGCAACCGTGGCACTGGATGTGAGGCCTTTGCCGCGTTGCCGGACCTATACCACGGAAGCTGACTTCCAGGAGGGTGCGTTCCTCAACACCGACACCCTTGGACGAGACCAACTCCAACTCCGTAATAGCATGGAGGCCTTCAACAGCATTTGGATTGCCGTCTCGACGAAGGGTACCATCGTTCGAATCGACACCGAAACCGGCGAGGTGAAGGGCGAGTACTGGTCCTCACCCGAGGGTCAGCCGAAGAATCCGTCCCGCACGACGGTGGACCTCAACGGCAATGTTTGGACCGCCAATCGTGCCGGCAACAGCGTGGTCCACATCGCGGTGCCCGAGAGCGGGCGCTGGATTGACAAGAACAACAACGGACAGCTCGATACGTCAACGGGATATGGCGATATCCTGCCTTGGCCGAACACGGGTGGTGTGGATACCGATGGCGGCGTGGACACGGCCCAAGACGAGCTCATCATTCACTACGTCAAAACAACCTCGTCCGGCACACGCCATGTCTCCGTAGACTCCAACAACAACGTCTGGGTCAGTGGCACGGGGAATCGGAGATGGGACCTGATCGACGGCAATGTGGGGGAGATCATCCGCCGCGAGCCCTCGGTCGGGTTCGGCGGTTACGGCGGCCTGATCGATCCGAACGGCGTGATCTGGTCCTCGGGCAACGGACTCCTGCGATGGAACACCGCCCTGCCGTTGATCGGCTTCAACGGCGGCAACTGGGCGGGCTACGGCCACGCTGCCTACGGCATTGGCATCGACAGTCACGGCAACATCTGGGTGTCGCAGTGGGGTGGGGGCAAGGTCCTCAAGTACGCGCCCGATGGCATGTTGCTGGGTGTATTCGACCACCATGGATACCGGGCGCAGGGCGTCGCCGTGGACGGGGATGACTGCGTGTGGGTGGCGCATTCGTTGTCTGACGGTCACACGGTCGCCAAACTGAGAAACGACGGAACTTGGGTCGGGAACGTCACGGTCGGGTCGGGGCCCACCGGGATCGCTGTAGATAACAACGGCAAGGTGTGGGTGTCGCTCTACCGGGACGGGCGAGCCGTGCGGATCGATCCGCACGCTGGACCGATCGGTGCCGATGGCGAAACCCCCGTGGGCGAAGTCGACCTGCGCACCCGCCACCTCGGCGGTGCGCTCTACAACTACAGCGACATGACCGGCAGTACACTCACCGGCGTCCCCGAGATCGGCAGCTGGAGCGCTGTCTTCGACAGCGGCCTGCCCGGCGCCGAATGGGGCCGCATCACATGGAACGCGCGTGTGCACAACGACGGCCTGCTGGACGTCCGTGTCGCAACCGGTGACGATCCAGACACGCTGGAAAGCTTCCAGCACGTGACCCTGAGCAGCAACCAGCTCACGGGTACCGGCCGCTATGCCAAGATCATGATCCTGTTCGACCGCGCGGCCAGCGGACACTCTCCCGAGGTCTACGACGTCACCATCGGAACCAAGGGCTGTCAAGAGGAGACGATTGTCCCCGCCTGGGGCGTCTATGCCGGCGACGATGAACAAGTCGACTGGCCCGGCAGCTTCAAGCTCAACGGCTCGGTCTGGCACAACGATTTCGGTTTCGATACCAATGTGCCCGTCGAGTGGACCGTGCTGAGCGGGCCCGGCGCGGTGACGTTCGAGGATGCCGCGGCCAAGGCCACATTCTGCGATTTCAGCGAGAAGGGCGTCTATGCCCTCAGGCTCCAGGCGGCGTCGGGAGCGGAGGTGCGCCAGGATGACCTGACGCTCAACGTGGTCCCGGTGAACCGGCCGCCGTGGGTTTATGTCGGTCCCGACCGTGCCATGCGGAGCTTCGCCACCCCGATGGCCCTGCAAGCTACGGCCCGTGACGACGGTTTGCCCCAAGGTTCCACGATGAGCCTGCAGTGGACCCAGGAGATGGGCCCGGGCGATACGCAGTTCACTGATCCTCACTCGACCAACACAACAGTCGCCTTCACCAACGCCGGCATCTACCTGCTCGAATTGACCGCGGATGACACGGAACTGGCCTACACTGACTGGCTGGAGGCGCGGATCGCAATGCTCTGCACCGTCAAGGATGTCCCCGGCATCGTCCAGTGGTGGCCGGGTAACCGCAACACGCGCGAGTGGGTGCGCGGGAACGATATCAATCTCTTCAACGATAGTGCCTACGCCCCGGCGAAGGTGTCCTACGGTTTCTCCTTCAACGGCAACAGTGACTTCGCCTCTGCGTTCGCCCATGAGAGTGCCAATGTCGGCGCCGGGACGGGCTTCACGCTCGAAATGTGGATCAAACCCGACAGCGCGCGCGACGGCCGAATCTTCGAGTGGTGCGACATAACGCACCAGGGCGTCTACTTCAGACAGGAGGCCGACTACAACCGGTTCCAGGTCAACCTGGTGGACACCAACGGCGCCACGCACTGGATTGACTTCGACAACGCCCTTACGTACACCGGTTTCCAGCACATTGCCTTCACGTACGACAAATCCTCCGGCCAGGCATGTCTCTACAAGAATGCCGTGCTCACGCACTCCGTTAGCGTCGGATCGATCGCCTTGCGGACCGAGGGCGACATCTACATCGGCGGCAGCGTCGCGCCTCGATTCAAGGGCGTCATGGACGAGGTGACACTCTACAACCGCCCCCTCTATGCAGACGAGATCCTGGCGGTCTATGTCTCCGATTTCGTGGGGAAGTGCCCGCTCGACAATAACCTGGCCCCCGTCGTGGACGCCGGACCCGATCTCGCCCTCCACGAGGCCGGCGACTCGGCGTGGCTTGCCGGCTCCGTCACGGATGACGAACTCCCCCCCATGTCGGACATCTACTCGGAGTGGACGAAGGTGGATGGTCCCGGGGATGTCCTGTTCGCCGACCCCTTCTCGCCACAGACCAGCGCCGAGTTTTCCCAGCCCGGCATCTATGTGCTCCGCCTTACAGCCGATGACGGCTGTATTCTCGTTTCCGACGACGTTCAAGTCCGCGTCGCCACGCCCTGCGAAGTGGACGGCCCGGACGGCCTCGCCGCCCTCTGGCGCGCCAACTTCAGCCCACGCGACGAAGTGGCCGACCTCCTCCTGCACCTTGCCAGCGGCGTGACCTACACCAACGGCCGCGTGTCCGGCGGATTCTCTTTTGATGGCAGCGGTTCGGCATGGACCGAGGCGTGCTCCGGCCTGAACATCGCGGCGGACGGCGAATTCACGGTCGAGGCGTGGGTGAACGCTCGCGCGCCCACGTCCACATACCCCGGCTTGTTCAGCTACGGCGGTGGCATGTACGCCGGGGTGCGCTCGCCCAGCATCCTGCGCATCAACCTCGCTGATACCGCCGGAAACGACCATTACATGGATGTGACGGACTACTTCGCCAGCCAGTACGACCGTTTCATCCATTTCGCCCTGACCTACGACCTTGCCGACGGCCTCGCCCGGGTCTACCGCAACGGGATCATCGTGCACGAGGAACGATTGGGCTCCTTCACCCCCGACACGCGCCGTGACTTCGCTCTGGGTGCCGGCGGCTACTGCGGGATCCTTGACGAATTCAGCCTTTATAGCCGGGCGCTGGAGCCCGATGAGGTCTACGCGATCTTCGCTGCCGGCGAGGCGGGTAAATGCCCGGTTGATGACAACGAGGACCCGCAGGTGTCAGCCGGCCCCGATCTGCGCCTGCCGGAGATCAGCCAGGCCGTCACACTCCAAGGCGAAGTCACGGATGACGGACGCCCCACGAACACGACCCTCCGCACGAGCTGGAGTGTCGTCTCCGGACCGGGGACAGTCACCTTCGCTGATGCATCCTCGCCGCAAACGCCGGCGACGTTCTCGGTGCCGGGCACCTACATGCTCAACCTGACCGCCAGTGACGGCTCCATTCGCGCTGGCGACAAGGTGCAGGTTCGCGTGGAACAGCCGTGCAGCGTCATCGCGCCCACGGGCCTGACGGCCTGGTGGCCGGTCAACTTTGACGTCGAGGAAGCCTCAGGCGGTCCGGCCCTGATGCTGATCAACGGCGCGTCTTTCACCAATGGCGCTGTGTCGGGCGCACTTCATCTCAACGGCACCGGCGTGGCCATGGCCAGGGCCTGCCCGGCCCTGGACATCGGCGCCGAAGCCAGCTTCACCATCGAGGCTTGGGTGAATGTTGCGAACCGGCCCGGCCTTGGGGAATGGCGCC
>JAFGQA010000027.1 GCA_016935885.1 Phycisphaerae bacterium
CTCCGCCGTGCGCTGCCATCCCTCCGGTCTGGTGTCGAGCGCGTCCAAATCGGCGATCGGGATGTCGTGGAGCACTCTGAGGCGATGGCCAAGCTCGCGAGAAGCGGCGAGGAGGTCGCGTCTCGGAATATCCTCACGGATCTCGCGGATAGGCTCGCCCGGCACGAAGCTCAGCACGATGAAGGGCCAGGCACCGTCTGTGCCAAGTGTTCCCTCCGCAAGCAATTGCGGCGCGCCGATCTCGGGCCACCGGCTCAGGATTGGATGAAGAACGCGCTCCAGTGTGTAGTCTTCCGGCCACAAGGGGGCGTATATCTTGATGACAGCAACTGTGGGTGTGTGCTTGTTGACGACAAAGACGGCGTTGCTGCCAGGGTAGCCGGCCTCGATGGCACGGACCGGGATTCGTGCGCGACGGCAGATCTCGCGCACTGCAGGGGTCCAGATGTCGACGTCGGTGAAGACTTCGCCCCACTCCCTGAGGGACTTGGGTACGGGAAGGTCGGAGCAGTCGAATGGGGTCGGCATTGTCTGAATCGCGGATAGGCTGAGATCATCCGAAGAGCTTGACGGTGAGTCGGGCGACGCAGACGCCCATGGTTTCGGCTATTTCCAGGTCTTTGGCCGTGGGTTTCCCGACGGCAAAGGGGCCGAAGTGGGGGCCATGCGTGGTGCCCTGGACGACCATGCCGGAGACGAGGAGGGCGGTGATGATAGACATATTGGTGAGCTCGTGACCGCAGCCGGCGCCGCCGGAGGAGGTGAACGCGGCCCCGATCTTTCCCTCAAGCTGTCCATAGACCTCGGCGGTGGCATCGATGACGTGTTTCACCTCAGCTGCCATCTGTCCGAAGTAGGTAGGCGAGCCAACGATGATGGCATCGGCTGCCACCCAGTCCTGATTGGTGACCTCGGCGGCGGGCATCAGGATGCATTCTGCACCCTCGACCGAGGTAACGCCCCTGACGACGGCGTCGGCCATGGTCTTTGTGTTGCCGGTGACGCTGAAGTAGATCACGAGCACGCGAGCCATTCCTGTCTCCTTCTTACCGACTAGAGCGTCTATTCACTGCGCCACAGGCCCTCGCGCAGGCCGGTTCCGTGGCCACGATAGAGGTGCGGATGGGCGAGCCGGTGCTGCACTTCTTTCACTGCGATCTCGACTGCGGCGTCGAAGGTTTGTTGCCCAAATGCGGCGGTCGCATCCTGTGGCGGCATGTGACCGCCGATACCGACAAGTGTCTCGCCTTTAGGCGGCAGCAGGTTCAGATCCACTGTTTCCGGGTGGAGCGCCATCACGTGCGAGGTCTCCCAGCCTGCGGCGTGATCGCCGGCGTACGGGTATTGCTCCTGGACGAGCAGGTAGTCGACGAAGGCCCAGGCGAGCATCCGGACGTGCTCACGCTGGTTGTATTGGAGCACGGCGGCGCGGGCATGGTCGATGAGGGGATAATGACCGGCGACGATAACACCGAGCTCGAATCCCAGGCTTTCGGCCTCAGCGAGGATGTGGAGGAGTAACTTGTGGTAGTTGAGGGCTTGCTCCGTCGCGGTGAACGGTTGCCGGTCGGGCAGGAAGTTGTCGGGCGAAACCTCCATCGCGGTTGCGATGGCCTCGCGGTCGGCGGCGTTGGCCTCCATCAGCGCCTCGAGGCGGCTCTCGCCGTAGTAGAGCGGCGGGAAGACCAAGCCGCCGCCGCGCTGGGCGCACATCAGGGCGAGACCTTCGGCTTGGAGGGTGTCGGCGCCAACGGGGTTGTGGACCCCGTGCCATTCCAGCGTGCCGATCGGAATGTAGACGACAGGGCAGGCCTTGCGCCGTTTCACGATCTGGGCCGGGCGCAGCATGTTGTAGCGGACTTCAGGGTTCATGGGTAAGCTCCTTCACGAGAGCCACGTTCTGCTCGAGTTGACTCAGCTTGCTCATCCCGATGGTGAACGCGTGCACCGTGCCAAGTCCGAGGACATAGGCAAAGGCGCGCCGCACGTCGTGTGTGAGCTGACCGCAGCCCACGACCTTCATGCCGTAGAGGGCCTTCCCGGCTGCGTGGAGTTCGCGGAGGACCGGCTCCACTTCGGAAGGCTTGCCATCCATGTTCACACCGGCATAGTTGATGCGGACAAGGACGGTGTCCACCCAAGGCGTTGAGACCGCGGCCTTCAAGGCGCCGAGACCGTGGCACGAGAAGCCCACGCTGCGCACCTTACCTTGCTCCTTGGCGCGGGTCAACCCCTCCATAGCCCCTTCGTGTCTCTTGGGCCAGTTGCTGTTGTGCATGCCGTGGAGGAGCACGATGTCGAGCACATCGGTGCCCAGTTCTCTGAGGAAGCGGTCGACATCCTCAAGTGCTTCTTTCGACTTCGTGGCATGCGTCTTGGTGGCAAGCGTGATCCGGTCGCGGCTAACTCGCCGAAGTGCCGCCGCCACGTGGGGGTGGGCACCGTACTGATCCGCGGTATCCCAGAAGGTGACACCCAGATCGTGTGCCCTCACCAGCAGGTCCGCCAGCCCTTCAATGCCCAGCTTGGTCTGCTCCGAACAGCGGTTCGCGCCATCTGTCCCGGTGCCGATGGCAAGCCGTGAGACGCGGAGTCCGGTCGATCCAAAGTCAACGTATTCCATCGTTCTCCCCCTATGGCTCGCCCTTCCCGGAAGCGTGGTGGCTTCCGGGAAGGCTCCAATCTGGCGACGTTACGCGCGGCCCCACTTGTCGAAGGCGTCCTTGAAGGACATACCTGTCGCGAGGTCGTCGCGCATGCCCTGCTCGCGCGCCTCGATCTCCTCGGCCTTGACAAGGACCTCCATCGCGATCTCCTTGGGGACGACGATGACGCCGTCCATCCCGCCGACGATCCAGTCACCCGGGCGGACCGGGACCTGGCTGGTGAGCGTGCCGGGCATGCCGATCGGGACGTTCACGGCGACCTGGCTCCAGCGCTGCGCCGACTCGATGGGCGAGGTGCCGCGTGCACAGACGGTGTAATCCGGGATGACCTCCAGGCCACGCTTGTCGCGGATGAAGCCGTCAATCACGATACCCGTGGCACCACTTTGTTTCAGCCCCCAACTGGTCATCTCGCCGAACTTGCCGGTGTAGAGCTCGCCTCCACCGTCGACGACGATGACACACCCCGGGAACATCAATTCGTGTAGCATCGGTCCGTGGGTTTTGCCCTCGGCCTTCGCCTTCTCCCAGTCGGCTTTCATCTCCTCGCGCGTGCGCGGGTCACGAGTGCCGCGCACGGTGATCGCCATGCCGGCGAGGTGCTGATTGGGGAACAGAGGGCGGATGTCGAGGTCAATGCACTGGTTGGGATAGCCCATAGGGTCCAGCGTGTCGTAGAGATTGGCGACACGGATCCTGTTCCAGCGCGCCTGAAGCTCAAGAATGGAAGGTTGCTCTTTGTTATCAGACATCAGATCCTCCTGTTGGTCGGGGATGGTGGGCTAGGGCAAGCGCTGTCCTTAGCCGGCGAACTCCGCGTTCGCGCGCTCCAGAAGCGCTTTCATATAGCCGATGGAGAAAGCTGTTCCGATGCGATGATCATTGGCCATCATAGGGATATGGTCGGCGATGGCGACGCCGTCGAAGTCCACCTCGCGCATTGCCCGCATCACCTGATACATGTCCATGTAGCCGTCGTCGAGGAAGGTCTCGACGAAGTAGGGCAGCGGCTGGCTGACATTGCGGAAGTGGACTTTGAAGAGCTTCTTGCGCTCGCCGAAGTACTTGATCGTCTCCAGGACGTCTTTCCCCATCCAAGCGCCACCCTCAAGCCAGCAGCCGACGCAGAGGCAGAGGCCCACGTTGGGACTGTCGGCCATTTCCATCGCGCGCTTGTAGCCTTCGAAGCTACCGAAGATGCAGCGGGGGATGCCGCCCAGCTCAGGCACGGGCGGATCGTCCGGGTGGATACCGATCTTGACGCCGGCCTCTTCGGCAACGGGTGCTACCTGCTTGATGAAATACGCGTAGTTGTCCCAGATCTCTTCCTCGGAGTAGGTACGTCCATGGCTAAGTGGGGCCTTGAAGATTGTGCCGGCCCAGTGGCCCTCGGTCGCTGTCTCGAGATTGAAGGCGCGCGCGGGCGCCCCCCCGCGTGTGGGCTCCCGCTCGGTGCTCCAGATGCCGTTGGCCATGTGGGCGTATGTCGTGTAGGGGATTCCCGCCTTGCCCAGGTTTCGCAGGTGCTGCTTGTATTCCTCGATCTTGGCATCGCGGTTCTCGAGGCCCAGCGTGATGTCGGGCTGGTTGTGGACGGAGCTCGAGCCAAAGCCATAGACCGTCAGGCCGGCCTCAGCAAAGAGCTGACGGCGGCTGGCGTAGTAGTCATAGCTGGCGTGGGCGCCGTCGGTCCAGAGGACGACGTAGTCGACGCCCATCTGCTTGATGAACGCGAGGTCGTCCTCGGTAGGCTCAGGCCGGATCTGGGCAGCGATTTTTATGCCGGATGGGATGTCGGGTCGATCGATGAACATGGTAACCTCCAGATAGTGTGTGCTGTCGATGCGAAGCCTGAAG